>NZ_QSQK01000007.1:7055-131556 GCF_003436735.1 Collinsella sp. TF12-2AT
GGCGAAGTTCACCGAGGAGACGCCGTATAAGCCCTCCTCGCCGTACAGCTCGACCAAGGCGAGCTCCGACATGCTCGTGCGCGCATGGACCCGCACCTACGGCCTGCGCACGACCATCTCCAACTGCTCCAACAACTACGGCCCCTACCAGCACGTGGAGAAGTTCATCCCCAGGCAGATCACGAACATCGTCGACGGCGTGCGCCCCAAGCTCTACGGGAAGGGCGAGAACGTCCGCGACTGGATCCACACCGAGGACCACTCCAGCGCCGTCTGGGACATCCTCACCAAGGGCCGGATGGGTGAGACCTACCTCATCGGCGCCAATGGGGAGAAGAACAACATCACCGTGCTGCGCATGATCCTCGAGGCGATGGGGTGCGACCCCGAGGACTTCGACTGGGTCGCCGACCGCCCCGGCCACGACCGCCGCTACGCCATCGACAGCACGAAGCTCCAGCGCGAGCTGGGCTGGAGGCCGGCGCACACCGACTTCGCCGAGGGGCTCAAGCAGACGATCGACTGGTACGTGGCCAACGAGTCCTGGTGGCGCCCGGCCAAGGAGGCCACCGAGGCGCGCTACCGCGCCCAGGGGCAGTAGGCCGCCCGAGTGCCCTTGCGGGGCGCCCGCGCGGGGCCGCAGGGCATGGGGATGATCCTGCGTTCCCGCGCGGGCGCCCCCGGTTATACAACCTCTTCGATAGGAGCTTTTCCCACATGGCAGACATCGTATTCGAGAAGGACCTCTCCGTCGCCGAGACCGGCATCGAGGGCCTCAAGGTCGTCGACCTGGCCGTCCACGGCGACTCGCGCGGCTGGTTCAAGGAGAACTGGCAGCGCGCCAAGATGTGCGCGCTCGGGATCCCCGACCTCCGCGTCGTCCAGAACAACATCTCCTACAACGACAGCCGCGGCGTCACCCGCGGCATCCACGCCGAGCCCTGGGACAAGTTCATCTCCGTGGCCCGCGGCTCGGTCTTCGGCGCCTGGGTGGACCTTCGCGAGGGCAGCGCCACCTACGGGAAGGTCTACACGACCGTGCTGGACCCCTCCAAGGCCATCTACGTCCCGCGCGGCGTGGGCAACTCCTTCCAGGCCCTGGAGGACGGCACCGCCTACACCTACCTGGTGGACGCCCACTGGTCGCTGGAGCTCAAGAAGACCTACACCTTCGTGAACCTCGCCGACCCGGAGCTCGCCATCGAGTGGCCCATCCCGCTGGACCAGGCCACCGTCTCCGAGGCCGACCTCAACCACCCGATGCTCAAGGACGTCGTCCCCATGGCGCCCAAGAGGACGCTCGTCACCGGCTGCAACGGCCAGCTGGGGCATGCGGTGCGCGCGCTCGCCGAGGAGCGCGGCGTCGCCAAGGACTTCGACTTCTGCGACATCGACACCTTCGACATGTCCGACCCGGAGGCCTATTCCAAATACGACTGGTCGCTCTACGGCACCGTGATCAACTGCGGCGCCTACACGGCCGTGGATAAAGCGGAGACCCCCGAGGGCCGCGCGGCCGCCTGGAAGGCCAACGCGACCGGCCCCGCCCTGCTCGCACGAACCTGCGCCGAGCACGGCATCACCCTGGTCCACGTGTCCTCCGACTACGTCTTCGACGGCACCGCCGAGGTGCACGACGAGGACGAGCCCCTCAGCCCGCTGTCCGTCTACGGCCAGACGAAGGCCGCCGGCGACATCGCCGTGGCCGGCTGCCCGCGCCACTACATCATGCGCTCCAGCTGGGTCATCGGCGAGGGCCACAACTTCGTCAAGACCATGAGGGGCCTCTCCGACCGCGTCGCCGACCCGGACGACAAGCTCACGCAGGTCACGGTCGTGGAAGACCAGCTGGGCCGCCTGACCTTCACCCGCGACATGGCCGGGGCCATCTTCCACGTGCTGGGGAACAAGGCCCCCTACGGCACCTACGACTGCACCGGCTCCGGTGCCGTGAAGAGCTGGGCCGATATCGCCCGCGCCGTCTTCGAGGCCGCCAACGGCAACGGGGAGAAGGTCGTGCCGGTATCGACCGCCGACTACTACACCGGCGCCGAAGGCCCCGTCGCCCCGCGCCCGGTCCACTCCGCGCTCGACCTGTCCAAGCTTGAGGCCGCCGGCTTCCACATGCCCGACTGGGAAGAAGAGCTGGGGGAGTACCTCAAGACGCTCTAGCCGCTATTAACTTTTCGAGAGTAAAAGCCGCCGTTCTTTAACGGCGGCTTTTCTTTTGCCTGGTGAATAACCCCGCTGCAACAAGGGCGGCGGCGGTCGCCAGACTCACTGCAAGCCCCGCAAGGGCGCCCGGAGTCTTGTAGGTCATCACGATCCTATTCGCGCCTCTTTGCATGTTCAGGGATGACAAGCCCTTATCGGCGGCGGGCGTTAGTTCTGCGGCGGTTCCGTTTACCGTTACGTTCCAGCCCTCATCGTACGGAACGCTCAGCAGCAGGTTGCCATCATCCTTGGCGGTATACTCGCCTTCGATCCTTCCGTCCTTAAAAACCGTCGGAATAAACTCGCTCGTCTTAAGCTCGCTAATAATCTGCTCGAAAACGTCCAGATTGAGGGCGTAAAAGACCGGCTCGTTGTCTTGGGGCATGTCTGTATAGCCCTCCGCGACTTCGATTGACACCGTATGCTGGCTCGGGGCGTCCGATGCATCCGCAATCTGGCGGATATTATTGTCGAATCTCCAGGCCTCGTTTTCGATCGTTCGCTGGTCGATGGTAAGGGTGACGGGCCAATAACTGCCGGCAGTCGTATCTTTGTTGATGTAGAGATACCCGATGGAGCTTGCCGGAAGAGTAACGCTCCATTGCTTTAAGCTATCGCTATTCTCCGTGCTCGTGGCCTCGATTTTGGTATAGAGCATTACCTCGCGGCCCAGGATTTTGCTGTAGAGGTCGTTTTGCTTTTCGAAGGGGTTCTCGCCCTTCAACGTGCAGTTTTGAATGTCATTGGATGTCATGACACCAACGCTGAGCGCATAGGGGTTCTCGTACACCGCACTTGCTGTATCGGCTATTTCAGTCATTGCCGCGTATCCCGAAGGCGCGTGCTCGGCGATGGCGTACTTGACTCCCAACAGGGCATCAACGGCAAGAATGGGCTCGGCATAACGGGTCGAGAATTCGCCGACGCTGCTGTATCCAAGGGAGTTGAGCAGTGCGATGGCCTGCGGATTGTTGGCAGACGAATACGAAGACAACTGGTTGTACCCAAGCGCCAAGCCTTCGTTGAGGGCGGCGCTGTCGACGCGTGTGCTTGTGCGGTCAATGCGATAGAACGACGCCGAAGTCTGGTCTTGAATGGTCGTGATAGTGTCGGTTGCGGTGGCGACATAGGCGCTGTTGGCTTTTTCGGAATAGCCTGTGTACAGCTGGTTCCACATAACATGGGCGTTGGCAAACAACTCAATGGCGGTTAGTGCCAGGAGGGGCATGATGACGACGGGGCGATAGGCTTGACGCAATTTAGGCTGGTTTTTGAGCGCATGCAGCGCGTGTCCTGCGGCCCACAGCGCAAAGAAGCTCAGCAAAAAAGCCGTGCGCGAGTAGAAGCCGTTGGGAACGCGCATGCCGCACCAGATGTACTCGAGCGGGCTCAAAACGGAGCTTGCGACCAGGATTATCGTGACGACGAGTGTTGCGATGCGCGTCTTGATCGAAACCGTGCGGTTAACCAGCAGGCTCACCGCAAGCAGCATCATGACGATGCCGCAATAGAACTGCGGTGTGCTTTCGTTGCTTACCCACATGCAGGGAAGAAAGCCCCTGATGAGCGACTTGAGGCTGGTTTTAAGTAGGGGGCCGAGTGCTAGAACGGGACCGCCCTTGGACATGGCAAGGATGGTCGGCAAAAAGGTCCAGGCGGACAGAAGCAGTCCGAGCGCGATAGCCCCGGCGAATCGCAGGGCCCGATCGAGCATGAGCTTCCAGCTAAAACCTTCTTCTGCAACATAATCGACAAATTCGACCAATACGAAGATGCAGAGGAACAGGATGCTGATGTAGGCCGTATACCAGCAGAACATGACATTGAGCGCCGTTGCGATGACGAGGCGGATCATGCGCTGCTTGCGGATGAGCTCGTAGCATCCGTAGGCGCAGATGGGCAGCAGGATGAGGCAATCGATCCAGAGCGGGTTGCGTAGGTTGCTGATGGTCCAGCTGCAAAACGTGAACGAGAGGGAAAGCAGGAATGCTGCGGGCTTGGGTAGGTCAAAGCGCTTTTGCACATACCAAGCGCTGCTGATGTGGATGCAGCCCAGTTTGAGCGCGGAGATAACAAACACGAAGAGCGTTAGCTTGTCTGCGGGAAACAGCGCGCAGAGCAGGTTGAAGGGGCTGGCGAGGTAGTAGCTATAGAGCCCCCATGTGTTCATGCCGAGTCCTTGCGAGAAGGAATAGCGAAGGCTTGCCTCGCCTAAAAGGACGCGCCGGAACCAAGCAAAGAAGTCGATGTATTGGTATTTGAGATCGTTGGTGAGAAACGAGTTGTCGCCAAAGGGGTAGACATGCCCCGCCTCTGCAAGTGCGACAAAAAATGCGATGGAAAACGTGAAGCAGGCGGCGTAGAACGCCACATTCTTGAGCGTGCTGTTATTGGGCCGTGTCATCAGATTCCTCGTTGGATTCTCGAATGATATAGATGGGGCGGTGCTTGGCCTCCAAGTAGGCTTTTGCTAGGTACTCGCCAATGATTCCCAGGCACAGGAGCTGCATGCCGCCAAACAGCGTAATGAGGCAGGCAAGGGAGGGCCATCCGCCTACGGGATCGCCCCAAACAAGCGTTTTGACCAGGATGACGATAAATCCCATGATGGCGATGAGGCAGAAGACGATACCCGTGAGGGCGGCGAGGGAGAGTGGCGCCGTGGAAAACGCGACGATGCCGTCGATGGAATAGAGGAGCAGCGACCAAAAGCTCCATTTGGTCTCACCGGCCACGCGGTTGACGTTTACGTAGGGGAGCCATTTGGTCTTGAAGCCGACCCAGCCGTAGATGCCCTTGGAGAATCGATTGTATTCGCCCATGGAGATGATGGCGTTGACCATAGGTCGCTTCATGAGCCTAAAATCGCGTGCTCCGTCGACGATGTCGGCCTTGGAAATGCGGTTGATGATCTTGTAGAACATACGGGCGCAGAACGACCTGATGGGAGGCTCGCCTTCGCGGGTGGTCCTGCGTGTGGCGACGTTATCGTAGTCTTCGGTTTGCAAGATCTCGTACATCTGCGGCAGGAGCGAGGGCGGGTCCTGCATGTCGGCATCCATGGTGGCGACATAGTCGCCCTTTGCGTGCTGGAGTCCGGCGAGTAGTGCCGCCTCCTTGCCAAAGTTGCGCGAGAAAGAGTGCCAGCGGATGGCGTATGGATGCGCCGCCGCAGCTTCTGCCTTCATGACGGCGAGCGTTTTGTCTGCCGAGCCATCGTCGATGAGGACGGCTTCAAGGGAGATGCCGGGGTCTTGCCGGGTCATGATGCGAACGACGCCATCGAGCTCTTTGAGAAAGATCGGAAGTGATTCCTGCTCGTTGTAACACGGCACGACGATGGAGATGAGCGGCATGTGACTTACCTCTCGTTTTTATTTGCGCTGGAGGGAATGCTGCAGCCATATGTGTTATACACGTTGACCTCCCACTGTTTACGCTCAACCTTTGCAACGGAATCAAGGATAAGCCCCGTCGCGAGACTCAGGCCACAAAGGAACATGAAAGATGCGGCGAGCATTGCGGTGGGGAAGCGGGGGACGAGACCGGTCTGGAAATATTCGACGACGATGGGGATGCCCAGGGCGAGGCCGATAATCGCAAACAGAAGCGCGACCAGGCTGAAGAATTTGAGCGGACGGTAGTCCTTGAACAGCGCGCCGATCATCGCAACGACTTTAATGCCGTCGCTCACGGTATTGAGCTTGGACTCGGAGCCTTCCGGACGGTCGCGGTACTCGATGGGCACATCTTTGATGCGCCAGCGGTGGTCGACGGCGTGGATCGAGAGCTCGGTTTCAATCTGGAAACCCTCGGAAAGCACAGGGAAGGTTTTAACGAACGGGCGGCTCATGGCGCGGTAGCCGGTCATGACGTCATCGAAGCTGTAGCTATAGATCCACTTGATCATGGCGCGAACTAGGTTGTTGCCAAAGCCGTGGAAAGCACGCTTGTTTTCCTCGGCGTAGGTGCCGTTGGAAAGTCGGTCGCCTACGGTCATGTCGGCCGCGCCGTTAAGGATGGGCTCGCAGAGGGCTTTGGCCGCCTCGGCGGGATAGGTGTCGTCGCCGTCGACCATCAGGTAGCAATCGGCGTCGATGTCGCGAAACATCTGGCGGCACACGTTGCCCTTTCCCTGGCGGGGCTCAAAGCGGACCGTGGCGCCGTGCTCGGTAGCGATGCGTGAGGTATCGTCCGACGAGTTGTTGTCATAGACATAGACCGTCGCTTGCGGAAGCTCGCGGTGAAAGTCGTCGATGACTTTTCCGATGGTGACTGCCTCGTTGTAACAGGGGATAATAACGGCAATCGTTTGCTCGGCCATGAAGGTTCCTTTGGTCGCGTACAATCGAATCGTTTGTTTCGTGGTTAGGATGGGCGCATTGATTCGAGAGTTCAGGTTATTAGATGTGACACGTGCTGTTTTGCTGTTTGCAGCAAGCATCACTACGGTGACGTATTGTAGTGGTTCCTTCGACCTGTTTCCATCTGTCTTGGCATGTGTTGCGATAATCGCATCATTGGTTAATTTCAATAAGTTTGCGTGCAGGGATTTTGCATTTCCGTCTGTTGTTGGTAGAGCTTGCTGCTTAGTGATTTCCCTTGTATTTTCGTTTGTTCTTGTGCTGGGAGCGCATATTCGCGTGACAGAACCGGTGATTGCCGGCGGGATTTACGAGAACTATATTGAGCCGTATTCCGCGATTGATTTTGTTGCTTTTTGGGTGATGTCGGCGCTGGTCTTTTGGGTCTTGTCGGTGCTTGTTCAGCTGTCTTGTAGTTGCCGCTGCTGTGTTTTCTGCGAAGACTCGCCACGGGCGAATGATGGTGACTCGTCCATTCGATTCCTATCTGTTGCGGTCCGTGCTCTAGTGATATTTCTTTTATATCTGCCGTTCTTCCTGAGGTATTTTCCAGGCCTGTTTTTTGGGGATACCTTCTCGTCGTTTGCTCAGATTATGGGGTGGAACCCTTTGAGCAACCATCATCCGGTTGCATTCACCATGATGATGGCTGCTTGTATCAAAATTGCAGGCCTCATGGGGATGAGCCCTTCGGTGGGCGTTGCCTTGCTAACGGTGCTTCAGATGGCCTGTGTTGCCAGCACGTTTGGCTATCTTTCAATTTGGGTGACTTCTCGTTTGGGGGTCTCCTCTCGCTGGTCTTGGCTGCTCGTAGTCTATTTTGGCTTGTCACGGTATTGCGCTCTATATTCTGTGGCGCTTTGGAAAGACCCGTTGTTTTCCTGCTGTCTTGTCTTGATGGTGACCATGCTTGCCGATGCCGTCACGGGAAAGGATTCCCGGTCGAGCGCGTTGCGTTTGCTCGTTTTTGGTGCCCTGGCGTTGGGCGTTATGCTTCTACGGAATAACGGTTTGTATATTTGCGTCGCGCTATTCGTGGTACTTGCGATAGTTGTTGCTTTGGACCGGCTCGGCTGCGTTGCCCCGATGAAGTCTGCCTCTCGTTTGGCCGTATCTCTTGGATTTGCGCTTGTCACATGCTTGGTTATTACGGGGCCCGTGTACTCGGCTATGGGCGTTGTTCCATCGGAGGATGTTGAGTCAGTGGGTATTCCGCTTGCTCAGATGGCTCGCGTTGCCGCGCTCGATGGCGATATGTCCGAGTCCGACCGTTCTTATATGAACGAGCTGCTTCCGCTTGATCGTTACAAAGAGGTGTATCTTCCCAGCTGTATCGATCCGCTTAAATGGAATGAAGACTTTAATGCGGAGCGTTTAAAGGATGAATTTTGGACCCATTGGGCCTCGATGCTTTCGCGTAACCCTTCGATATACTTTGAGGCGTGGGAACTGCAGACGTTTGGTTTTTGGGCCCCAAATGTAAAGGGCGCTGACGGTCTGCCTGAAAACTTTCTCATGGGCGTTCCGTATAACCTTGTGGCCGACGCAAAGGCTTCTACGGGAGTTACATTTCGCAACTTGCTTGCACCCCTCGGCGATGGTGTCGATGTGGCGATTGGACTGAGCGCTTGGTCTATTTCTGGCTCCGTTGTCTTTTGGTTGCTTATGTTTTCGGCAGTTCTTTTGGTATCGCGTGGGCGTTCGCGTTTCGCATTGCCGCTTTTGCCTTTTTTGCTGTTGTACGGAACGCTCTTTATTGCGAGTCCTATTTGGTATTGGCCTCGTTATATCGTGGCTGCTCAATTTGGTCTTCCTGCCGTGCTTGTGGTTGTCGCTCGCGGCATGCTGTCTGGTGAAAGACGTTCCGAAAATGATGTTGTGGGATAGTTTTCCAGTTTCGCAACGCCGCCTTATGGCGTTGAGGGCGGGTTTATACTGTTCGCTTGTCAACGATTACGAGTAAAGGAGTTGCATCCGTGTCGGATCAGACAAAGCAACAAGAAACTCGCAGTCTGCCTGCGACGTTTGCTAAGAACGAATTTGAGAAGGATGCGTTTATCCTTCGTCAGCTGGTTACCAAGGATTTTAAGATCAAGTATCGCCGTAGCGTTCTGGGTGTCGCATGGTCGGTGCTCAATCCGTTGCTGATGATGATCGTCATGGCCATCGTGTTCTCGACGATTTTTGGCCAAGGCCGCAATGGCTCAATGACGCCCGAGATGTACCCGCTGTACTTGATCGTGGGTAACATTACCTTTGCCGTCATGTCCGAGTCTACGAACCAGGCCCTGACGTCTATCGTGGGCGCTGCCCCTCTGCTCAAGAAGGTTAAGGTGCACCGCTGGGTCTTCCCGGTGCAAAAGGTGCTCTTCTCGCTGGTCAACTTTGCCTTCTCGCTGGTCGCCGTCGCCATCGTCATGCTGTGGTTCCGCGTTATGCCTTCTTGGCACCTCATTCTGCTGCCGGTTTGCCTGCTGCTGCTTATGTGCTTCTGCATGGGCCTGGGCATGATGCTCTCTGCTCTTACGGTCTTTTTCCGCGACGTTATGCATCTATGGAGCGTCGTCATTACGGCGTGGACTTACATTACGCCCATCTTCTGGACGACTGACTATATTGCGCAAATGCCGCATCTCGTGCGTATCTTGATGTATGCGAACCCCATGTTCAACTACCTGCAGTTTATGCGCGATATCTTTCTGTTTCAGACTACGCCCTCGCTCATGACGTTTGGTATGTGCGTTGCCTGGGCGGTTCTTGCGCTTATTATTGGCTACACCGTGTTCCATAAGTCCGAGCGCAAATTTATCCTCTACATCTAAGGAGTGCTGTGATGACTGAATCTGTTGTTGATTACAGCGAGCAGCCTCTGGCTGTCGAGGTCGACGACGTCACCATGATCTTTAACATGGCGTCCGAGTCGCTGACCAACCTCAAGGAGTACTTCATCAAGCTTGCCAAGCACGAACTGTTCTTTGAGGAGTTTAGGGCGCTTAAGCACATCTCGTTCGATATTCATCGCGGCGAGGTCGTGGGTCTGGTTGGCACCAATGGTTCCGGTAAGTCTACGATGCTCAAGATTATCGCTGGCGTGCTTGAGCCTAGCGAGGGCAGCGTTAAGGTGCACGGTAACATCGCGCCGCTGATTGAGCTTGGTGCCGGCTTTGACCCCGAGCTGACCGCCCGCGAGAACATCTATCTGAACGGCGCCCTGCTCGGCTATACCAAGGAGTTCATCGACGCCAACTTTGACGGCATTATCGAGTTCGCTGAGCTTCAGAACTTTGTCGACATGCCGCTTAAGAACTTCTCCTCGGGCATGGTTGCGCGTATTGCCTTTGCAATCGCGACGATTACCGAGCCCGATATTCTGATCGTTGACGAGACGCTGTCCGTCGGTGATGTGTTCTTCCAGCAGAAGTGCGAGGCCCGCATCCAGCACTTTATCCAGAGCGGCGACGTGACGGTTCTGTTCGTTTCGCACTCCATGGAGCAGGTTGAACGCATCTGCCAGCGTGCCGTTTGGATTGAGAAGGGTGACCTTCGCATGGACGGCCCGGTCGATGAGGTCTGCAAGGCGTACCGCGAGCAGTTCAACTAGGTTATAATTACTTGCGCCTGACAGGTTTGCGCTTGCTTGGGCGTGCGGTTATTTGCTCCATTAGCTCAGTTGGATAGAGCAGGGGACTTCTAATCCCAAGGTCGACGGTTCGAATCCGCCATGGAGCACCATCATTTATTAAGCCCGGACCGCTTGGTGGTCTGGGCTTTTTTCATCTTGCGTGCTGCGGTTTTGAAGGGTTCGCCATGGGAAGTAAAAGGCTCGACTGGATAGATATTGCAAAGGGGATTGCAATGATTCTGGTCATTGTGGGGCACACCGTCCCAAATCCTTCTCCCTTGCGGCACGCGATCTTCTCGTTTCACATGCCGGTGTTCTTTATTCTTGCCGGGTATACGTTTAGGCCGAAGCCGTGGCGCGAGCTGCTGAGTGGTTCGGTGTCGCGCCTGCTGGTGCCGTATGTGGTTCTTGCACTGGCGTGGCAGGTGCCGACGTTCTTGATGAGCGGTGTTTCTTTGACGAGCGGTACGCTGGTTGCGGGGCTTAAGACGCTTGTGTTTGCCTCAGGCGTTGATGTGCCTCGGCTTGGCGTTGCCGCCGTTGGCATGGCATGGTTTTTGGCGGCGCTGTTTACGTCGCGCCTGTTGTTTAATGCGCTCGTGCGGCTGTTTGATCGCCGCGGGATCGGGGTTGTTTGGCAGGGCGTTGTCTGTGCCGCGATTGCCTTTTGCGGATTGAGCGTGTCTCGATTAATGGGTGTTTACCTGCCGCTCGATATGGATCTGAGCTGCTATATCTTGCTGCTGATGTGGGTTGGCTATACGGCGCGCCAAAAGGGGCTGGAGCCGAGCGTGAGCAAGCCCCTGCTGTTTATTGGAGCCGGTGTCGCTTGGCTGGTCCTTGCCGCGCTGAGTGGGCTTGAGCTTTCGAGCCGCCGCGTGGATGGGTTTGTGGTTGCGACAGTTGCCGCTGTTGCGGGTAGCTACTGCGTCTGTTGGGTTTCGATGGCGTTGGAGAAGTTGAAAGACGTGCCGGTTTTGGGGCCCTTTGAACAAGCCCTCGTGTTCTGCGGACAGGCCAGTCTTGCCATCTTTGCAATCCACGCGGTCGATTGGTTTATTCCTTGGCAGACGATGCCGCTGCTTATGACGCTGCCAACATCGTGGCTCTTTGCATCAATCGTGCGTTGCGCCTGCGATATCGGCCTGGCATACGTGATCAGGAAGGCGTAATTAAAAGTGGGGAGGACCAAGTTGGTCCTCCCCACTGCCATTATGCCTTCAGACACTCGGGCAAGACGCTTGCAACTGCATCCATCGCCTGCGGCTTTAGGTACTGCTCGTTGAGCCGTGCCTTTCTGTAGACGTAGCGAGTGTCTGCCGAGTACTTGATCAATACGTCGGTGAAGAACCGCTCCCAGCTCAGGTAGTCGCGGCTTTCGATATAGCTTGAGGGATCCTCGAGGATTTTTAAGATATCGTTACTGGGAATGAGGCCAGATTGCAGGAGTGTCCACTCGAATGATTCGGGGAGGAACAAGCGTACGTTCTTGTAAACGCGCTGTCCGAGCACCTTTTCGATGTAGGGACCAAATGCTGCTCCGTCTCCAATAGCAAGGATGTTTTGCTCGGGACATTCGTGAATCGTACGTTTTAGATTCGCAACGCCGGTGGCGGTATAGCAGGGGATCCCGAGTCGGTTGCAAAGAGCGTCGTAGAATTGATAGCCAGATTTGCTATCCTCAACAACTACGGCGTCGGGTGCCTCGAATCCAACATTTAGGTCCTGGTAAAGCATGTTTGCTGTGTGGCTGTATATCGGTTTTGTTACCGAGTAGAAGCGTTTATCGCTCTTTCGACCATTGATTGTTTTACTCGTGGTGTTTACCAGCTTTAGGATTTCGTCGACACTGTAGGGGAGCTCGCTGGCGTCTCGACGAGATATCAGAACAAAATAGTTGGACGACCCGTTAACGGCTTTTGCGAAGTCTTTTGAGTAGATAAATTCGTTGCCCTCATCTAAAAAGATTATTGAGTCCTCGATAATCGAAAGCTCGCGCTTCCAACGTCTGCCGGAAAGCGTTTCGCAGGGCACGTCGCAGCTGAGTGTAACGCCGCTTTCCGGTCCTCGGTCGTTGTAGTCGCGAATCATCGAGATAAGCGTCGTTTTGCCCGTGCCGCTGTTGCCGCGAATGAAGGAAATGTTGCGTTTAAAGGTGAGTGTGTATTTGACCTTTGCACGCTCTACGACAACGGTATGCGTTCCCTTCATTACTCATCAACATCCAAAAAGTCATTCGTGGCGCCAACAAACTCCTGCATGTTTCTGACGATGCGGTTATCGTTTTCAATGCGGATTTCAAAATTCTTCCAGGGGAACTTCATGATGTGGTAAAGGGTCACCAGCACATCCTGCTCTTTGCCGATCTTGAGTAGCCAGCGGGCACAGTTGTCTCCGCAGGTAGATGCGTTGAACACCATATTTGGGAGATTGCGTACTAACAGCAGCGTCTTGACGCCGCCGGACAGTTCGAGTGGGGTGATTGAGCCCAGCTGCTTGCTTACGATGTTGTGGGGGCCGATGAGCTCTGATCCGTCCACGCTTTTAATAATCTGTGCGGCCATAGGATCTTCGAACCATGAGTCCAAGTATGAGTTCCTAAAATAGGTTTCGGTATCGTAGATAGAACCGGGGTAATCCCCCAGATGGATGCTTAACATGCGCGTCTCCAGACGTTGTGTGACTGCAACGATTATATGCTAGTAATAAAGTGCCGCCAGTAGCGAGGTTGCTGCTGGCGGCACTGGCTATATTAGCGTGCGAATCGGCGTTGATGGATTTGCTCGCGAAGCTACTTTTCGAGACGCTCTTTCAGCAGCTCCAACGCATGGGCGTAGCCCTGCAGGCCCTCGCCGGTGATGGTGGCAAAGCACGCTAGGCGGGCGTAGCTCACTTGGCGGAAGTCCTCGCGCGTCTCGATGGCACTGATGTGGACCTCGACGGCGGGGATGGCGACGGCCTTGAGGGCGTCCAGGATCGCCACGCTCGTGTGCGTGTAAGCCGCCGGGTTGATGACGATGCCGTCGACCTTGCCGTATGCCTCCTGGATCTTGTCGACGATGCTGCCCTCGTGGTTGGACTGGAAGACCTCGGTCTCGTCGAAGCCCTGTGCGGCGCCGGCCTCCTTGCAGATCTGGATCAAGCGGTCGTAGTTGTCGTTGCCGTAGATGCCCGGCTCGCGAATGCCGAGCATGTTGAGGTTGGGTCCGTTGATGACGAGAGCTTTCATGGTTGCTTCCTTTGTGGTCTGGTTGGTGGCGGGGCTTGCTGTCTTCGACGTTTGCTCAGATAAAACCTGCCAAAATAAACCTGTCCCTTTTTGGTAGGTTTTAGAGGGTGTCGAGGAGGGCTCGGGCGGTGTTGGCTGCGCAGTCGCGCGAGTCGATGATGTAGTCGGCCCAGGCGCGGTAACGCGGCATGCGCTGCTCGGCCAGCTTGTCGATACCGTCGCGGGCGGTGATAGGGCGGCCCTTGTGGGCGAGCTCATCGAGCTTGCGGTTGAGCATCACAATCTGACTGTTCTGGTGCAGCAGCGGGTAGTTCTCGTCGCGCGTGACGGCGCCGCCGCCGGTGGAAAGCACCAAGCCGCTGCGCTTGGAGATGTCGGCCAGGGCCGCCGTCTCCTGCTCGCGGAAGGCTGGCTCGCCGCGCTCGACGATAAAGTCGGCGCAAGGCATGCCCAGACGCTCCTCGAGGGCGCGGTCCAGGTCGATGTGCTCGCGGCCGGTGAGCAGGGCGATCTGCTCACCCACGCGGGTTTTGCCCGAGCCCGGCATGCCGATCAGGGCGATGTTCTGCTCGCGGTGAGACAGGCGCTCCGTCACGTCCAGGATGCGCTCGCGGCCGGTGGCCTGGCCGGTATAGCGCTCGACGGCTTGCGCCGCCTGGGCCACAAGCATGAGCAGGCCGCCGATGCAGGGGATGCCACGACGCTCGGCCTCGAGCATGAGCCCCGTGCGGGCGGGGTTGTAGACAATGTCGATGACGCCCTCGAGCGCGTCGAGGCCCTCGAGCGTGCAAGGCGCGTCGGGGCAGTGAGGGAACATACCGGCAGGCGTGCAGTTGACGAGCAACGCGGCGTCGGACTGCTGTGCAATGTTGTCGTAGTTGACCTCGCTCGCGCGTCCCACGGGCACCACGATCGCGCCCAGGTCGCCCAGCACCATACTTGCCGTGGTGCCGGCGCCTCCGGTGGCTCCGAGCACGAGGACCTTCTTGCCGGCAATCTCCACACCCAGCTCCTCGACCAGGCACTGGAAACCGAAGTAGTCGGTGTTGTCGCCGCTCAGACGGCCGTCAGCCAGGCGTGTGATCGTGTTGACGTTGCCCATGCGTTCGGCGAGCGGGCTCAGCTCGTCCAGGTAGTCCATGACGGCGCGCTTGTAGGGAATGGTCACGTTGGTGCCCTCCCATTCATCGCCGGTCATAAAGGCCTCAAGATCCTCGGGCTCGCGCTCAAAACGCACGTACTCAAGCCCCGCGAGCTCCTTGTAGATGGTCGGGGTGTAGCTGTGGCCCAGCACGCGGCCCAGCACGCCGTAGGGGCGGGTTGTGGCGACGTCGGTCATCTAGAGCACCTCCGTGTAGCTGCCAAAGTAGGTGAAGCTCTCGCACACGTCATCAATCGAGTCGAGCAGGTCGTCGAGGGCCTTGCTGCCAAAGGGGCAGTCCAGATCGAAGTAGAACATAAACTCAAAGTCGCGCCCGGGGATGGGGCGGCTCTCGAGCTTGATAAGGTTGATGTTGAGCGCATAGAAGCGCTCGAGCACGCGATAGAGCGCGCCCGGCTCGTTGGCCGTGGTGATCAGGAGCGAGGTGCGGTTGGCGCCGGGGTAGACGCGCGGCTCGCGGCTGACGACGACAAAGCGCGTGTAGTTGTTGTCCGAGTCCTGAATGTTGGACTCCAACACCTCCAGACCGTAGAGCGCCGCGCAACTGCACGAGGCGATGGCGGCGACGTCGGTGCGCTCGGAGTTGGCGACCATCTCGGCCGACATGGCCGTGTTGAGATACTTGGTGGCGTGCAGGCCGTGCGCCTCGATAAAGCCGGCACATTGCGCGATGGCCTGACCGTGGCTATAGACCTCGCGAACATCCTGCAGCTTGGTGCCGGGCTTGACGAGCAGGTTGTGGTCGATCTTGAGGCGCAGCGAGCGCACAATGTGGAAGTCGAACTGCGCGAGCAGGTCGTAGACCGCGTTGACCGAGCCCGCGGTGGAGTTTTCGATGGGCAGTACGCCAAACTCGCAGAATCCGTCGCGCACGGCGCGCATGACACCTTCGAAGGTCTCGAAGAAGGCGATATCGGGCACGTCGAAGAGCTTGCATGCGGCGATCTGACTGTAGGCGCCCTCTACGCCCTGGCAGGCGACGCTGGCAGTCTGGGGGAAGGGCGTGTCGAAGGCTTCGGCCGTGGCGTTTGCCCTTTGCGAGACCGTGATGCCCTTGAGTTCGTTGATATAGCGCTGCTGCTCGGCCTTGCTCATGCTCATGAGGAGGCGGAACAGCGTGATGGTCTGCGCCTCGTAGCGCTCGGGTGCGCGGCCGGCAAGGTTGTTGAGCTTGGAGCGCTCGCGGGCGGGGTCGAAGACAGCTTTGCCCATCTCGATTTTTGACTTGGCGACCTCGGTGGCAATGTCCATGCGCTCGACAAAGCTGTTGAGGAGCGTGGCGTCGATGCCATCGATGGCCTGACGAATATCGGCAAGGTCCATGGAGACCCCTTTCACGAGTCGGTGATTTTTCTGGGACGGGGATTAAAAAATCATTAGGTACACAATGATTTTTTAATCCCCGTCCCAGAAAAATCACTGGGTGGGCGTGGGGGCCGGAGTTGGCCCCCGGAGATTTTTAGAGCTGGTCTGCGTCCTCGAGGAGAGCGTCCCAAATCGCGAGGGCGGCGGCTGCTTCGGCTACGGGGACGGCTCGGGGGACGATGCAGGGATCGTGGCGGCCGTGGACCGAGAGCTCGGCATTTTCCATAGCGTCCATGTCCACCGTCTGCTGCTCACGACCAATGGAGGGCGTCGGCTTTACGGCCATGCGCCACATGACGGGCGCGCCGGTCGAAATACCGCCCAGGATGCCGCCGGCGTTGTTGGACTCGACCTCGATCTCGCCGGTCTCGGCATCGATGCGATACGGATCATTGTTCTCGCTGCCGCGCATGGCGGCCACGGCAAAGCCCATGCCAAACTCCACGCCCTTTACGGCGGGAATGCCAAACGCGATCTGCGCGATGCGGTTCTCGATGCCGTCGAACATGGGGTCGCCGATGCCCGCGGGAAGCCCGTAAATGCCGCACTCCACGATGCCGCCGATGCTGTCGAGTTCGTCGCGCGCGGCTAGGATTTCCTCGCGCATGCGGCCGGCTGCGGCGGCGTCAATGCAAGGAAGATCGTTCGTCAGGATCGCCTTGCGGTCGGCCTCGCGATAGACCATATCGTCCATCGGCAGGTCGGAGATGCCGCCGATCTGCGCCACATGCGCCATCACGTTAATGCCGCGGGCCTCGAGTGCCTGCAGCGCAATGCCGCCGGCGATACACAGGGGTGCCGTCAGGCGGCCGGAGAAATGCCCGCCACCAGCGACATCGTGCATGTTGTGATACTTCACGCGCGCCGGAAAATCCGCGTGTCCGGGGCGGGGCTTGCGGCGCAGCTCGGAATAGTCCTTTGAGCGCGTGTTGGTGTTCTCGATAATCGCGGCGATGGGTGCTCCCGTGGTATGTCCATCGACCACACCGGCGATGATGTGGGCGGCGTCGGCCTCGCGGCGTTTGGTCGCGGTCTCGTCGCGACCGGGGGCGCGACGGTTCAAAAAGGCCTGCAGCGCTTCTTGGTCAACGGCGATGCCGGCGGGGACGCCATCGAGCGAGCAGCCGATGGCGGGGGAGTGCGACTGGCCGAAGATGCTTACGTGCAAGACGTTGCCAAAGGTCGAGGACATGCTATTCCTCCTCGAGTGTGACCTTGCCGCCCAGCAGGCGGTAGTGGTCGAAGAAATCGGGATAGGACTTGTTGACGGCCTCGGCGCCGTGGATCACGACCTCGCCGGCGGCGCGGCTCGCGGCGATAGCGGCCATCATGGCGATGCGGTGGTCGTTGTGCGAATCGACCTCGCCGCCGGTGAAGGCATCGACACCCTTGATGATGAGGTCATCGCCGGCAATGCGCACCTGCGCGCCCAGCGCGGTGAGCTCGCGGGTGGTGGTGACCAGGCGGTCGGATTCCTTGATGCGCAGACGGGCGCAATCGCGGATAAAGGTGCGGCCCTGTGCCAGTGAGGCCACGGCCGAGATGACGGGCACCAGGTCCGGAATGTCGTGGGCACTCATCTCAAAGCCGGCGAGCTTGTCGGACTGCACGGTGGCGGCGTTGGTGGAGCGCACGATGCGGGCGCCAAAGCGCGAAAGCGCGGCAAGCACGTTACGGTCGCCCTGTGCGGAGCTCAGCGACACGCCCTCGACGGTGATGGGGTCGTTGCCGATGGCACCGGCGCACAGCCAAAAGGCGGCGTTGGACCAGTCGCCCTCGACGGCTACGCTGCCGGGCGTGCGGTACGAGCCGCTGCTCACGCGGAAGTTCGTGACCTCGGGCTGGCCGTCCTTGGCCGGAATACGCTCGACGTTGACCTCGACGCCAAAGGCCTTCATGGCCTGGATCGTCAGGTTGATGTAGGGACGGCTCTCAATGAGGCCGGTTACCTGCACGCAGGAGGGCTGGGCCAGCAGCGGGGCTGCCAGCAGAAGGCCGGAGATATACTGCGAGCTCACGTTGCCCGGAAGCACAAAGGTGCCCGGGCGCATGCGGCCGCTCGTCTTGAGCGGAAAACCGCCCAGACCCTGTAGGTCGCAGCCGGCGGCGATGATCTCGTCCGAGAGCGGGGAGAGCGGGCGGGCGCCCAAGCGCCCCTGACCCACAAAAGTTGCTTCTGCACCCAGCGCGCAGGCGACAGGCAGCATAAAGCGGAGCGTGGAGCCGCTTTCACCGCAGTCAAGCGTGCCGCCGGCAAGGGCCTTGAGCAGGCCAAACTCAACACTCTTCATGGTGGGGTGGACCTGGAAGCCGTCCTCGACGGTCTCGATGCGAGCACCCAGTGCCGTAAGGCAGCGCACCGTGGCCTCGATGTCGGCGCAGGTGGTGTTGCAGGTGACGTGCGTCTCGCCGTTGGCAAGCGCAGCGCAGATGATCAGGCGATGCGCCATCGACTTGGACGCGATGGCGGGAACGGTGCCCTTGAGCGGGGACGGGGTGATGCGGGCTAGCATGCGGATGCGTCTCCCTTCTGGCCGAGGCCCTCGGCAATGAGTTCGTGGAAAGTGGAAAGCGGTGTGCGGTCGATGCTGCAGCGGCCAATGCCGTGCGGAATCACCAGGTCGATGGTGTCGCCCGCGCGCTTCTTGTCGTGGAGCGCCTCGGCAAAGACGGTATCGGCATCTAGGTCACAGCGGGTCGTGAGGCCATGACGGGCGCAGAGTTCCTCAATACGACCGGGCAGTGCGGCATCGCAGACGCCGTGCAGGGCCGCGGCGCGCGTGATGATGCCCATGCCGATCGACACGCAGTTGCCGTGTCCCAGCTCAAAGTGCTCGCAGGCCTCGACGGCGTGTCCGGCGCTGTGTCCAAAGTTGAGGAGCTTGCGCTGGTTGGTTTCGCGCTCGTCGGCGACGACCACGGCGCGCTTGATGTCGATATTGCGGGCGATGATGAGTGCTACGCGGGCCACATCGCGGTTGAGCAGCTCCAGCGTGAGCGGGGTCTTCTCCAGCTCGGCGAAAAGCTCCGGGTCGGCGATCACGGCGTGCTTGACGACCTCGCCGCAGCCGTCGGCGAACTGCTCGGGCGTGAGTGTGGCCAGACACCCCACGTCGGCGATAACCACGCTCGGCTGCCAAAAGGCGCCGGCCAAGTTCTTGCCGGCTGCCAGGTCGATGGCCGTCTTGCCTCCCACCGACGAATCCACCATGGCGAGCAGGCTCGTTGGGATCTGCACAAACTTGCAGCCGCGCATGTAGGTGGCGGCCACAAAGCCCGCCACGTCGCCCACGACGCCGCCGCCGAGTGCCACGATCACGTCGGAGCGCGAAAGCTCGTGCTCGGCCACAAACTCCAAAATGGCAACGTAGGTCTCAGCGCGCTTATGGGCCTCGCCGGCCTCGAAGGTGCAGATGCTCACCTCGTAGCCTGACGCCTCCAGGCTCTGCTTAACGGGCATCTGGTAGAGCGGGCCCACGTTGGTGTCCGTCACGATGACGGCCTTGGTGCCGCCGGCAGTGGCACGCACGAGCGGTCCCGCCTGCTCCAGCAAAAACGTGCCAACATGCACCTGGTAGGGGCGTGCAGTGTCGATATCGATGGTAATCGCCATAAGCTTCGGTCCTTTCGACCTGGCGTGATGGGTTGTCTAGTGGGAGGCCTCGTCGTCGAGTGCGCGCTTAATGCGGTCGCCCTTGGCAAGGAGATTCTCCAGATAGCGCTGGTCGCGGTCCTTGAGCGCACGGCTGTAGGCGCCAAGCGATTCGATCAGATGGTCGATCTCGAAGGCGAGCGCGTCGGCGTCGTCGATCATGAGCTCGGACCACATTTGCGGGTTGAGGTGCGCCACGCGGGTGAGATCGCGGTAGCTGCCGGCCGAAAAGCCGTGGTGGACCTGAGCGGTCGGGCTCTTAACATAGGCGTTGGAGACGACGTGCGCGAGCTGGCTCGTAAAGGCGATGACGCGGTCGTGCTCGGCGGCGCTGGTCACGCTGAACTTGCCAAAGCCCAAGGGGCGTACCATCTCGCGCACCTGGCCCAAAAGCTCCAGTTTGAGCGCATCGTCCACCGCGGGCGGTACGAGCACGAGCGGGGCGCCCTGGAACAGGTCGGCGCGGGAGTGCGCATAGCCCGAGTCCTGCGTGCCCGCCATGGGGTGCGCGCCCACAAAGTAAAAGCCGTGCTCGCGGGCTAGCTCAAAGGCGCGCTCGCACACGATGCCCTTGACGCCCACCGTGTCGATCACCACGGGGCCCATGATGGCCTCGGTGTCGGTGGCGTCGGCGAGCGCCTGGGCGTGCGCCTCGAGCCACTCGATGCATGCCTCGGGATAGCAGGCAAGGACGATGATGTCGCATTCGCCGAGCGTCTTGTCGTTAAGCTCTCCGGCGACAGTGCCCATGCTGGCGGCCGTCATGACATCGTCATCGGGGTCCCAGGCTAGCACGCGGACGCCCGCCTGCGCATAGCCGCGGGCAAAGCTGCCGCCGATGAGGCCCAGGCCGACGATGCCGGCGCACTTGGGGCCGCCCTGGTTAACGCGCGCGTTTCTCACTGTACCCATGGGCTACTCCATGGTCTCATGGCAGACAACCTCGCGAATGGCTCGGATGCGGCGCATGGTGTCGTCGAACTGATCGGGGGTGAGGGCCTGAGCGCCGTCGGACCATGCGCGGCTGGGCTCGTCGTGGACCTCGATCTCTAGGCCGTTGGCACCGCAGGCGGTCGCGGCGAGCGCCATGGGCTCAACGTAGCGGGTGTAGCCGGTGGCGTGGCTGGGGTCGGCGACGACGGGCAGGTGCGACAGGTGGTGCAGCACCGGCACGGCATTGAGGTCGAAGGTGTTGCGGGTGCGGGTCTCGAAGGTGCGGATGCCGCGCTCGCACAGGATGACGTTGTCGTTGCCCTCGCTCATGATGTACTCGGCGGCCATGAGCAGCTCATCGATCGTGCCGGACATGCCGCGCTTAAGCAAGATCGGAGTCTTGGTCTTGCCGACCTCTTTGAGCAGAGGGAAGTTCTGGGCGTTGCGGGCGCCGATCTGCATGACGTCGATCTTCTTGTCCAGGAAGACCTGCACGTCGCGCGGGTCCATGATCTCGGTGACGATCGGCATGTCGAGATCGGCAGACGCCTCGCACAGCAGGTCCAGACCGGCGGGGCCCATGCCCTGGTAGGCGTACGGGGAAGTGCGGGGCTTGTAGGCACCGCCGCGCAGCATCGTGGCACCGGCGGCCTTCACGCGGCGGGCGATGCGGATGAGGTTCTCGCCCTCGACGGAGCACGGGCCGGCGATGACCTGGAACTGATCGCCGCCGATCTTGACGCCGTGGCCGCAGTCGATGACGGAGTCCTCGGGGTGGAACTTGCGATTGGCGCGCTTGAACGGCTCGGAGACGCGCTGCACGCGCTCGACGACGTCCATGGACTCGAGCAGGAACGGGTCGATCTTGGTCGTATCGCCCACCAGGCCGATGATCGTCTCGTTCTCGCCGCGCGAGACGTCGGTCTTCAGGCCCTTTTTCTCAATCCAGCTGACGATATGGCTGACGGCCTCGTCGCTGGCGCTCTGCTTTAAAATTGCAATCATGGTGTGCCTCTCACATCGATGGATAACCCTTGCAAAAACGGCCCGCATCGCGAGCCGTGTATATATGGTGCATGTGAGTTTATACTAATTGTTTCACTTTTGCGTTCTAAAGTGAGCCTCTGCGCCGCGTCTTCCTCGGAATTGCAAAGCTTTTTCTTTTATTTTGATAGCCCGTGGTGCACTTGGGTATAATGCCAAACGTTGGCCCTATTAGCTCAGGGGATTAGAGCGTCTGCCTCCGGAGCAGAAGGCCGTTGGTTCGAATCCAACATGGGGCACCATCGAACGTGAGACCGTCCGAACCTCGCATGGTCCGGGCGGTTTTTCTTATACCGACGCGACGTGATGGGACGTGGTATGGCAGCAACGGATATCGAGCGCGGACTCTCGACCGCCGAGGTCGAGGAGCGCATCGCCGCCGGTAAGATCAACCGCAACATGGAGCTCAAGACCAAGTCGGTCAAAGAGCTCATCATCGAGAACCTCTGCACGCTGTTCAATTTGATCAACGTGATCTTGGCGTTCCTGGTCATTTTGACCGGTTCGTTTAAGAATCTGACGTTCCTGTTCGTGGTGTTCCTCAATACCGCTATTGGCGTCATTCAGTCCATGCGTTCCAAGAAGATGGTCGATAAGCTCACGCTGCTGACCTCCAAGAAGGCCATCGCGGTGCGCGACGGCTCCGAGGTGGAGCTCGACCTGGACCAGATCGTGCTCGACGACATCATCCGCCTGGGGCGCGGCGACCAGATCCCCGCTGACGCCGTGGTGGTTTCGGGCGAGGCGCTCGTGAACGAGAGCTTGCTGACGGGCGAGAGCGATCTTATTAAGAAACAGCCCGGTTCCGAGCTCATGAGCGGCAGCTTTATCGACTCGGGTCTGCTGCGCGCCCGCGTGATCCATGTCGGCGCCGACAACTACGTGGCCAAAATTAATAACGAGGCCAAGTACGTCAAAAAGGTCAATTCCGAGATCATGAACGCGCTTAACGCCATCGTGCGCTTTGCGAGCATCATCATGATCCCGCTCGGTTTGGCGTTGTTTGCCTCGAGCGTGAGCGAGCTGTGGGATGCCGCGGGAACCCCAGGCAATAGCGCGCTTTCGTGGTGCTTCTCCGAGCTGTTGGCTGGTCATGTGCCTTCGTCGGCGCTGCTGTCCACGGTGGGCGCCCTGCTGGGCATGATCCCGCAAGGCCTGGTGCTGCTGACCTCGTCGGTGCTCGCCATCGCCACGGTGCGCCTGGCCCGCCGCAAGGTACTCGCGCAGCAGCTCTACTGCATTGAGACGCTCGCGCGCGTCGACGTGCTGTGCCTGGACAAGACGGGCACCATCACGTCGGGCCGCATGGAGGTCGAGGGTACCTATCCGCTGCCGGTCGAGGGTATGGGTGCGGGGGAGGGCGACGCCGCCGTTCCCGTCGATACCACGGTGCTCGATTTTGCGCTGGCTAACGTCGCACGTGCGACCTCGGCCGATGCCAACGAGACCTGTCAGGCGCTGCTCAACTATTACGCCGACCGTCCGGTCGAGGTGTCCGAGCCGCTGTCGGTCATTCCGTTCTCGTCTTCCAAAAAGTGGAGCGGCGCGTCGTTTGCACAGGGCTCATATGTGATGGGTGCGGCGCAGTTTGTGCTCTCTGATCGTGCGTTTGCCCAGGTCGAGAACCGTGTCGCCGAGCTTGCCGATACCTGCCGCGTGCTCGTGGTGGCGCTCGTGGACGGCTTTACGCCCGATGGCGATATGGTGGGCGAGGCCGAGCCCGTGGGCTTTGTGACCATCCGCGACGAGATTCGTACCTCGGCGGCCGAGACCATCGGCTACTTTAACGAGCAGGGCGTGACCCTCAACGTGATCAGTGGCGACGACCCGCGTACGGTGTCGTCGATCGCACGCGTGGTGGGCGTGCCGGGGGCGGACGCTTATGTGGACGCCACGACGCTCGATACGCTGGCCAAGCTCGATGCCGCAGTGGACCGCTACCATGTCTTTGGTCGTGTGACCCCGCAGCAGAAGCGCGAGCTCGTGCAGGCACTCAAGCGCCGCGAGCACACCGTGGCCATGACGGGCGACGGCGTCAACGACGTGCTGGCGCTCAAGGAGGCCGACTGCTCCGTCGCCATGGCGGCCGGCTCCGATGCCGCGCGTAACGTGGCCGAGATCGTACTTGTCGACAACGACTTTGCCTCGATGCCCGCCGTGGTGGCCGAGGGCCGTCGCTCCATCAACAACCTGCAGCGTTCGGCTTCGCTGTTCTTGACCAAGACGCTGTTCTCGATGGGCCTGGCGGCGCTGTGCATCGCGCTGCCGCCGTACCCTTTCGAGCCGATTCAGATGACGCTCATCAACTTCTTCTGCATTGGCGCGCCGGGCTTTGTCTTGGGCCTGGAGCCCAACAATGCTCGCGTGAAGGGGTCGTTCCTGACGAACGTGCTCAAGCGGGCACTGCCGGCGTCGATTGCGGTCATTTTGGCCGCGGCGCTCGATATCTTTGTGGCGCGCGTGTTTGGCTTTAACCAGCTCACGCTGTCTACGATGTGCCTGCTTACGTCGTGCGCGGCGAGCGTCAGCCTGATCTGGCGCATCTCGCAGCCTCTCACGCCCTTGCGCGTGGTGCTCTTTGTGTTTGTAGTCGCTGGCATCTTGGTGGGCGTTATCGGATTCCCGGAGCTGCTGTCTATTGCTAACCTGTCGATGGGCCAGATGGTTATCTTGGCTGTCATCGTGGTCTTTACCTGCTCGGTGTTTTTTAAGCTCGCCACGATGATGGATTCGCTCAAGCCGCGTCGTCGTCATGCCGCAACTGGTTTTGGCCGCGGTGTTCGCGTCCGCCTGGGTCGCGGTGGCGGCAAGGTGAGCTCGACGGGTTCGACGGCGGAGCGTTTTGCCAAGCGCGTCGCCGCCGACATGGCGCAGCGCCGCGAAGCTCGCACCGTTCGTGAGGCCGAGGCCCGCGCACTCGAGGGCGTGGCCCAGGCCCAGCCCAAGAAAAAGAAGCCCACGGGCGCCAAGCGCTTCCGCGTAACCAAGTCCGCCCAAGGCATCAAAGTTTCGATGCCAAGCAAAAAGAAGAAGTAGCTACGCGCCCTGGCGATGTTGAATTGGTGCCTTGCTCCTGTGGGGCCGTGGCGATGTTATGCTCTAACCTCGATTGTTTGAATTGCTTCGAAAAGAGGATGCCGTGATCTGCCCGCATTGCCTTAAGACTATCGAGGACGGCGCCTCGTTCTGCCCCTACTGCAACGCCTATGTGGGTCCGGGCGATGGTCCCGAGCACACCGAGTTTGTGTTCTGTGAGGGCTGCGGTGCCCGTCTTTCTCCGCATGATCGTACGTGCCCCAAATGCGGACGCCCCGCTCCGGGTATCCTCTCCGAGGACACGGCCGCATCCGACCTGGCAGCGGGCCGCACGGCGGGCTTTCCGCGCCTAACGCAAGAGCAGATCGATACCGAGGTGCCGCATGCGCCAGCCTCTGCCGCCGCGGTGCTTTCAGACGCCGCCGACCCCAATGAGACCTGCGTGCTGCCGGCTTTCGATAAGGATTTCGGTATCCCCAAGGTCGTTATTCCCACGCCGGTTTCACTGCACGACGATCCTCAAAAACCCAAGCGTAAGGTGCATCCCGACGAGGACGCCTATCACAAGCACAAGCGTCATATTCCCAAGCCGCTCATTATCATCGCGGTCCTTGCCGTCGTGTGCGGTGGTGCCTATTGGTTCGTGACGACCGATCCTATGGGTGTCATGCCTGGCTTCTACGACCAGTTTGGCCAGGCCGCGCAGACGACCTTCCCCACGCGTCAAAAGGGCGAGGCGATTGAGGACGATACCAAGCAGGACGATTCTGCCGAGGTGGTCCAGGAAGAAACCGTGCTCACCGATGATCAGCTCTATACCAGGCTCGACGGTCTGTATCAGACCATCGTGTCCTACGATGACGAGGACCAGATTGGCGAGGTCATCGATTCCTTTAACAATGGTTATCTCCGAACGCCGCTGTCCACCCGTCAGGAGCTGTCGCAGAGTGCCTACGCCCTGCGCGACCAGATCAAAAAGACGCAAGATGAGCTCAACAATCTTAAGTATCAGGACGATACGGTCTATGCGGACGACATCGCCCACTTAAAGCAGCTTGCCGAGTGGATGTATGAGCGCGTTGACGTGATCTGCCAGAGCTGGGATATCTCGCTGGCCATTCCCGATGGCGAGTCGATGAGTTCCCACCAAAGCGAGATCCTGGCGCCCATCGCGCAGGGTGGCAACAGCGCGCTGAACCAGTACGACGCCAATGTGGGTTCCTGGAAGCCGCAGCAGCGTTCCTAAAATTAGTTCGCCATAGTCGGCATAACCTACGTGCGCAATTGATGTAAGCCCGTGCTTATTGCTACAATTCGTACAAATATGCTTTAAACGCACGAGGAGGGAACCACATGTTTGGTTTTAAGAAAGAGCTCTACACGCCCGAGTATCAGCTTATCGGCGACGAGTGCGCCGTAATCGAGACGTCGAAGGGTACCATCAAGGTCAAGTTTGACGGCGAGGGCGCTCCCATTCATGTCGCGAACTTCTGCGAGCTTTCCACGATGGGCTTCTATGATGGCCTTAAGTTCCATCGCTATGTGCCCGGTTTTGTTATCCAGGGCGGCGACCCCAATACCCGCGACATGTCCGGCGCCGACGTCGCTGCCGGTCTTGAGGGCCCCGACGGCATGCCCGGCACCGGTGGTCCCGGCTACTGCATCAAGGGCGAGTTTGCCACCAATCCGCGCAACAGCCATGTCGATGGCGCCCTTGCCATGGCACGCTCCATGGATCCCGATTCCGCGGGTTCGCAGTTCTACTTCTGCCTGGGTGCCCAGCATAACCTCGATTCTGGTTACACCGTCTTTGGTACCACGGTCGAGGGTCTCGATGTGATTTCGCAGCTGCGTGCCGGCGACGAGATCGTCCATGTCGAGATCGTTCACGAGTAAAGGGGACTTCCTTGAATAGCCAGCTGATCCAACAGGGCCGCGCCGCTTACCGCGCGGGTGATTTTTCTGCTGCAGCCCAGATGCTTGGGGCGGCAAAGACTCCCGATGAGATTATGGGCGAGGCCGATCACCTTCGTGGCAACGCCTTGATGCACCTGGGCATGTATGCCGAGGCCGCCGAGGCCTATGCCGCCGCCCTCAACGACGGTACCTACGGCAAGCGCGGCGCGCTGCTCACCAACCGCGGCAAGGCGCTCGCCGCCGTGGGCGACTACACGACGGCCGCCCAGGCGTTCTCTGCCGCTACGCAGGATGCTTCCTATGCCACGCCGTTCAAGGCCTATCTGGGCCTGGGCAATGCGCTGTTCCAGTCGGGCGACTATGCCAACGCGGGAACCGCCTTCCGTCAGGCTGCCATCGACGGCGCCAATCCGGCTCCTGCCGCCGCACTCGGCGAGCTCGGTCGTTGCTTCATTAAGCTCGGCCGTCCGGCGGATGCCGTGGAGACTTACCGCACGGCTATCGACTTTGCCGGCCCCCGCGACGACACGCGTGCGCTCAACGCCGGCATGGGTCAGGCGCTTTCTGCCGCCGGCCGTCCCTCCGACGCACTCGACGCCTTTAATGCCGCTACTGCCGATGGCATCTACCAGCTCACCTCCGAGCAGGCCGATGAGCTTGCCCGCGTGCAGGATTCGCTTGCCGCGCTGTCTGCCCAGACGGCTATGGCCACGGCTCCGGCGCCCGCGATGGACGCTCCTGCCGTCGATCCGCTCGATCCTACGGGCGCGACCGGTCAGTTTATGCCTGATCCCTCGGACACCGGCTTCTTTACGCTGTCCGAGTCCGAGATGGTCCAGCAGGACCGTCAGGATCGTAAGCAGGCCAAGGTCCGTCGTCGCCATCGCCATACGGGTCTCAAAGTCTTCATCGTGCTGCTTCTGCTCATTTTGATCGCCGCGGGCGGTCTGGGCTTTGCCTACACGCGCGGCTTTGGCTTCCCGTCTCAGGAGTCTGTCGTTACCGATCTGTTCCAGGCTGCCGGCGACGGTGACGCCGCAAAGGCCGAGTCTTGCCTGGCCTCGAGCCTGTCCGAGGACGCTAAGTCGATGATCATCTCCTCGATTCCGCAGGGTGCCACCGTGTCCGTCGAGGGCATGGATCAGTCCATGACCGAGACGACCGCCAAGGTGAAGGCATCGATGTCCAAGGGCGGCGAGCAGGAGTACACCGTCAAATTCGTGCGCTCCGACAACCATATCGGCTGGGCCGTTTCTTCGCTCGATATGGATTTCTCGGCTGCTGACAACCAGTAGTGACCTTATGGGATTTAGCTTTGCCCGGCGCTTCACCGCAAGTGAGGTGCCGGGCTTGCGCTAGTATGATGGGCTAGTAGTTTTCCAGCAATCATCCAACACATCAGGAGTTGCGTTGTTTTCTTTGATGGATATGTTCTTCGGTAGCTATGCGGGCGATCTTGCCATCGACCTCGGCACCGCCAATACGCTTGTCTCCGTGCGCGGCAAGGGCATCGTCATTCGCGAGCCCTCTGTTGTCGCCATCGACAAGAACGACGAGCGCATCTTGGCGGTCGGTATCGAGGCAAAGCGCATGCTCGGCCGTACGCCCGGCAACATCGTGGCCGTTCGTCCCTTGAAGGACGGCGTCATCGCCGACTTCGATGTTACCGAGGCCATGCTTCGCTACTTTATCGACAAGGCGTCCGAGAAGCGCTATCCGTGGACTCCGCGTCCGCGTGTTGTCGTCTGCGTTCCCTCCGGTGTCACGTCGGTCGAGAAGCGCGCTGTTTTTGAGGCCACGATCCAGGCCGGTGCCCGCCAGGCCTATCTGATCGAAGAGCCCATGGCGGCTGCCATCGGCGCCGACCTGCCCGTCGAGGAACCCACCGGCTCCATGGTCATCGACATCGGTGGCGGTACCACCGAGGTTGCCGTTATCGCTATGGGCGGCATCGTCGTCTCGCAGTCCATCCGTATTGCCGGCGACGAGTTCGATCAGGCCATTCTCACGCACGTTCGCGATGCCTACAACCTGGCCATCGGCGAGCGTACGGCAGAGGACATCAAGATCAAGGTCGGCTCCGCCGTGCCGCTCAAGGATGAGCTCGACGTCGAGGTCAACGGCCGCGACGTGATCACCGGTCTGCCCAAGACCGTGCGCATCGAGAGCGAGGAGATTCGTCGCGCGCTCAACAAGCCGCTCGACGAGATGGCCAAGGCCGTCAAGGACGCACTCGACGCTACGCCTCCCGATCTTGCCTCGGACCTTATGTACTACGGCATTTTGCTGACCGGTGGCGGCGCGCTGCTGCGCGGTCTCGACGTGCGCCTGCGCGATGAGACCGGCGTTTCGGTCAACGTCAGCCCCACGGCGCTCGATAACGTCGTTAACGGCTGTGCCCGCGTGCTCGAGGCCAATGCGTTTGATGGCGGCTTCGTCCAGACCAATGCTTAATTTCCAAAAGGTGGATTCCATTTGGCACGATCTTCGGGTTTCTCCACAAATCTGAATACCAAGCGACAATCAACGGGTATGCGCCCGTTGATTGTTTTCAGCCTGATTTCGGTGTTGCTGCTCACGTTTTACATCCGCGAGGGCGAGGCAGGACCGATTCATGCCGTGCGCTCGGGCGTGACGACGATTACCTCGCCGGTGCGCTTTGTGGGCTCGGCTGTGGCGGCTCCCTTCAATGCGATCGGTAACGTGTTCTCTAACCTTACGGCGTCGCAGGACACGCTTGACGAGCTTAAGAAGCAAAACGAGGAACTGACCTCTAAGGTTGCCGAGCTCTCCGAGGCTCAAAAGACCGCCGAGCGACTGGAGGGGCTGGTCGGCCTGCAGTCGACCTACAACCTCAAATCAACCGCAGCTCGTATCGTCGGCGCTTCGGGCGATGCCTGGACCTCGACCGTCACCATCGATAAGGGTTCTGCCGACGGTCTTACCATCAACATGCCTGTGACGAGTTCTGCCGGTGTCATAGGCCAGATTATCGAGGTCTCGGCCAAGACGTCCACCGTGCGCCTGATTGGCGACGAGAACTCGGGCGTGTCCGCTATGGTGCAGGACACGCGCGCCCAGGGCATGCTGCAGGGTCAGGCTGACGGCACGCTGCGTCTTGAGTACGTGAGCGTCGACTCCGACGTTAAGGTTGGCGACATCATCGTGACCTCGGGCATTGGCGGTGTGTTCCCCAAGGGTCTACCGCTCGGCACCGTCTCGTCGGTTGAGAAATCGGCAAACGACGTGTACTACACCATTGTGGTGCGCGCCCAGACGACGGCCGAGAACAACGAGGAAGTGCTGGTCATTACCTCGCTGACCGACGAACAGTCGGCCTCGGATGAGGACGTGAACACGGCCAACAGCACGCCGCAGGGAACGTCGCGCGATGCTGCGACCAAGACGAAGGACGAGAGCCCGGATGACAGTTCCGACACGTCCGAGACGACCGATTCCGGCTCGAGCGAATAGGGGGCATGTCCATGGATCTACATGAGCAGGGGATGAGCTCCCGCACGTTTGTAATCGCCGCCATCGTGTGCGTGCTGTTGCAGGCAGGCCTGGCACCGCAGATCTCCATTGCGGGCGGTCGCGTCAACTTTATGATTATCCTGGTGTGCCTAAGCGTGTTCTCGGGCGACCCGACCCGTGCCGTCGTGTGCGGTTTTTGCAGCGGCTTGTTCTATGACCTTTCCGCTGCCGTGCCGGTGGGCGTTATGTCGCTCCTGCTGACCGTGGGTTCTTTTGCCCTGGTGCATAGCGCTGCCGGTCAGACGGGCGGTACCCCGAGTGCGCGCGGCATCACTGTGGGCGCCTTCGCGTTCGTCATTAATGTGATCTACAGCATCATCTTGCTGTTTATGGGTTTGGAGACGAGCTTTGTCGTGGCGATCTTCGGCCATGCGCTGCCGTCTTCGATCCTGACGGGTCTGGTTGCCATTCCGTTTTTGATGTCCGGCGTCGTGCCGCAGTCCGGTTATGGATTCTCCGCACGTGGCGGACGCCAGACGGGCATGCGCTTTAAGCCCAAGACCCGTAAGCTCAAATAGGGGAGGCCTGTAGATGTCTTCCCAGATGACGGTTATTATCGCCGGTATCGTGCTGGTAGTGGCCATCGTGGTCGCGCTGGTCATCATGCGTCGCGGCGATTCTCGTTTTACCTACGATACGCAGCATGGAACGGCCCCGCGCGCCACCGAGGGCGAGGGCAATACCGCGGCGACCGCCTTTAAGGGCCGCTTCTCCATCCTCACCACGGGTGTGGGCGCGATGTTCGCGGCGCTTGCCGTCAAGCTGTGGGGCATGCAGATGGTCTCGTCGGACTATTACGAAAAGCAGGCTAATAGCAATCAGACGCGCACCGTTACCACACCCGCTGTGCGCGGCCGCATCCTCGACCGCAATGGCGTGGCGCTTGTCCAGAACCGTCCCTCACTTGCTGTCGTGGCCTACCGCGACCTTGCCGAGGATGAGGTTCTGGTTCGCCATCTTGCCAACGTGCTCGGTATGCCCTACGTGGCGGTGCTGCGCAATATTCAGGACAATTCCGAGGGCGCTCAGAGCCTGCATACCATCGCGACGGACGTCCGTCGCTCCACGGTTGCCTATATTCAGGAGCACGCCGGCGAGTTCCCGGGCGTCAAGATTGCCGAGCGTACCGAGCGCCAGTATCCATATGGCGAGACGGCCTGTCACATTTTGGGCTATACCGGCACCATTACCTCCGAGCAGCTTGAGGCCCAGAATAAGAAAACCTCTGGCGACGATGATGCTTCTGCTGGCCGGATTACGTACCAGTCGGGCGATATCGTGGGCCAGGCGGGTGTTGAGAGCTACTACGAAAACCTGCTGCAGGGTATTCGTGGCGAGCAGACCGTCAAGGTCGATGCCTCGGGCAATGTGACCGGTCAGGCCGGCGCCGTGCCCGCCAAGGCCGGCTCCGACATTAAGCTCACGCTCGACCTTAAGATCCAACAGGCCTGTGAGACGGCGCTGGCGAGCGCCATCGAGCTTGCCAAGACCACTGGCTACAGCAATGCCGGCAACGGCGCTGTGGTGTGTCTCGATCCCAACAATGGCGAGATCCTGGGCATGGCGAGCGAGCCCAAGTTCGATCCTTCCGTCTTTATCGGCGGCGTCTCAAATGACGTGTGGACCGAGCTCAATGATGACAAGGGTTCGCACCCGCTGCTCAACCGCGCCATTAGCGGACAGTACATGTCGGCCTCGACCATCAAGCCGCTTTCGGCACTGGCCGGTCTTGAGTTTGGAACCTACACTTCAACACAGACAACCAACTGCACGGGCTATTGGACGGGCTTGGGCAAGGCTTGGGGCAAGCGCTGCTGGTTGACGTCTGGCCACGGCACCATGACGCTGCAGTCGGGTATCGCCAACTCGTGCGACCCCGTCTTCTACGACATGGGCAAGGCGTTCTTTTATGACGAGCAACATTCCGAGGGCCTGCAGGAGGTCTTTCGTCGCTGGGGCCTAGGCAAGACCTGCGGTATCGATCTGCCGAGTGAGGGCGCGGGCCGTATTCCCGATGCCGAGTGGAAAGAGTCGTACTTTACCGACGCCTCTGCCGAGGACCGCAAGTGGAATGCCGGCGATATGACCAACATTGCCATCGGCCAAGGCGACATCCTGGTGACGCCCCTGCAGATGGCGTGCGCCTATATGGGTCTTGCCAACGGCGGCAAACAGTACGTGCCTCACGTGTTTTTGTCTGCCGTGTCGCGCGATGGCGACGGCGATGCCTATAAGTACAACGGCAAGGGCAAGAAGAAGCGCCTGGAGGCCAAGATCAACAGCGATTCGGATTTGACTCTTGTTCGCAACGGCATGCACGACGTGATTTACACGGCATCGACGTCCCTGGCGGCTCACTTTGGCACCCTGACGCCGCAGGTGTACGGCAAGTCGGGCACGGGCGAGAAAAGCGGCGAGGACGAATACGCGTGGTTCTGCGCCTATGCACCGGCCGATGATCCCAAGTATGTCATCGCTACTGTCCTGGAGCAGGGCGGCGGTGGTTCGGATACCGCGATGCATGTCGTGCGCGACGTGCTCGGCGTGATTTATGACGAGCCCGATACCTCTTCGGCCTCGGGCGATTCTTCGGTTCGATAGGAGGTTGCGATGGATTTTTCTCCGGCGGATCTGTTCCGTTCAACCAAGACCGGCTCTCGCAGCAGCCTGGACCGCGTCAACAAGCAACTTTCGGCCTCGCGCGGTACGTTTCGCCAAAAGGTGCATATCGGTGTGCTGCTGGCTACCGTCGCGCTCGTTGCCTATGGCGCCATCATTATTTGGTCGGCGTCACAGTTTAAGGCCGACGCCTCATTCTCGCGCCACCTGCTGGGCATTGGCATTGGCGCGGTGCTTGCGGTGCTCGTCTGGCGTACCGATCTGCGCGGTATTTCCAATTTTTCGACGGCGTTGCTCGTCATCGACCTGATCGTGATCTTCTCGCCCAAGATTCCGGGTCTGTCCTATACGGGCGGTCTGGGCATGACAGGCTGGATCAAGATTCCCGGTATCGGCTTGACATTCCAGCCGGTCGAGCTTGCCAAGCTCATCACCATCTTCTTTATCGCCACGCTTGGCTCGCAGTATAACGGCCGCATCGATACCGTTCGCGACTACGTCAAGCTCTGCGGCATGCTGTCCATCCCGTTTTTGGCCGTCGTTGCCATGGGCGACCTGGGCTCGGGCCTGGTCGTGCTGGTCTCGGGCGCCATCGTCATCTGCATGAGCGGTGCGCGCCGCGAATGGGTGCTGTCGACCCTGGCCCTGCTTGTGGGCCTGGTGGCCCTCGTCCTGGCGCTCGATTCGGTCTTTGATTCGTTGCTCGGCCACGATGTGCTCATCAAGCAGTATCAGATGAACCGCCTGACGGTCTTTATCGACCCCGATAATGCCGATTCGGACGATGCCTACAACCTGCAGCAGTCGCTTATCGCCGTTGGCTCGGGCGGCTTCTTTGGTAAGGGTTTGGGCCATGCGACGCAGTCGGCCGGCGGCTTTCTTCCTGAGTTCCACACCGACTTTGTCTTCGCCTTCCTATCCGAGACCTTTGGCTTTTGCGGTTCCTTTTTGCTCCTGTGCCTCTACGTGCTGCTGATCTTTTCGACGATTCGCGTCGCCTTTAAGTGTGAGTCGCTGTTCTTGCGCCTATCGTGTGTGGGCATCGTTGGCATGTGGGCGTTCCAGACCTTCGAAAACATCGGCATGTGCATTGGCATGATGCCGATTACCGGTATTCCGCTACCGTTTATTAGCTTCGGTTCGTCTTCGATGATGATTCAGCTGCTGACGGTGGGTATCGTACAATCCATATGGCGGCATCGTTCGGGCGCCGCGTAACCGCTGGAGGGGTTTGCTATGAAAATTCCCGTAGATAAGCTGACCCGCGCTTTTAAGATGGGCGCGTCCGTTAAGAAGGATTCCGATACGCCGGTGCGCGTCTCGGTCTATTTGGATTCGTCCGCCTCGCGCTTTCTGGCCGAGACGGTGCGTGACGCCTTTGTGCCGCAGACGACCTCGGGCATTGTGCGCGTCGAGCGTCTGGGGGAGGAGCGAATTGCTCCAAAGACCGATACCGATGTGGTGCTGGTGCTCTCGTGCGGCTCCGACCGCTTGGAGAGTGCCGTGCAGGAGCTCGTGATCGCCGGCGCCCCCGTGTGCGTGCTTGCCGAGTCTGCTGTGGAGGTGCCGTTTATCGAGGAATCCACGCCCATGCTCGGCGTGGTGGCGGCAACCGATAAGACGTATCTGCTCGAGACGCTTGCCCGCTGGATTCTCGATCGCACCGACAAGGAAACGGCTTTTGCGGCGAATTTTGCCTTTATGCGCATCGCGGCAGCTAATCGTATCATCACCTCGTGCGCGCTCACCAATATGGCGACCGGTGCACTGGTGTTTTTGCCGGGCGCCGATTATCCTGTTATGGCGCTGGCGCAGGTGGGCATGCTCTTTGAGCTCGCTGCCGTCTTTGGACGCGGCATTAAGCCTGAGCGCGGCTACGAGGTCGCGGGCGTGCTTGCCGGCGGTCTTGTGATCCGCGCGGTCACCCGCGCGCTCGTCAAGCAGACGCCGCATATTGGGTTTGCCGTCAAGGCGCTCACTGCTGCCGCGGGCACCTATGGCATGGGCCGTGCGCTCGTTTCGCTCTACGAACGCGATGTCGACTACAGCCGTGCCAACGAGGTGGTCACTGCCACGTTCTCCCGCGTTCGCGATCTGGTGACCACGGTCGCGGGCACTACCCGTCCTATGGCGTCCTATCAGGACGCATCAGATCTCGCTGCTTAGGGGTTTTCCGTTGCGCGTTCCGTACCAAGATTGTTTTCATTTAATTGAGCCGTTGCTCGCCAAGGTCGAAAAGCCGAGTCGCTATATCGATCACGAGTGGGGCACGCTTTCCAAGGCCGATGCCGACTACCGTTGCTGCCTGATCTACCCGGATGTGTACGAGGTTGGTCTGCCCAACCAGGGTATCGCCATCCTCTACAACATCCTTAACCAGGCCGAGGGCATCTCCTGCGAGCGTGGCTATGTGCCGTGGCCCGATATGGGTGACGCTATGCGCGAGGCAGGCATTCCGCTGCTCTCGCTCGAGGGTGCAGCGCCGGTCGCTTCGTTTGATATCGTCGGCCTGCATGTGCCGCACGAGATGGCGGTGACGAACTTCCTTGAGGCACTCGACCTCGCTGGCATTCCGCTGTTAGCGGCCGACCGTACCGAGGACGACCCCATTATCATCGCCGGCGGCCCCTCGGTGTACAACCCCGAGCCGTACGCGGCCTTCTTCGATGCCATCCTCATCGGCGAGGGCGAGGAGTCGCTGCTCGAGACCTGCCAGCTGCATCGTCGCCTGCGCGACGAAGGAGTCCCGCGCGCACAGATTGTTGAGCAGCTTGCATCCATTGCCGGCAACTACGTGCCGTCGCTCTATGAGGTTCGTCACGACGAGCCCTGTTCGCCGCATGGCTACACCGTGCCGCGTGAAGGCAAGAATGCGCCGACCGTGGTCTACAAGCGCGTCGTCGAGGATTTCGGCGCCACGAATCCGCTGTCGCAGTCGTGCGTACCCTATGCGCAGCTGGTCCACGACCGCCTGTCTATCGAGATCCTGCGCGGCTGCGCCCGCGGCTGTCGTTTTTGCCAGGCCGGCATGACGTATCGCCCAGTGCGCGAGCGCTCGGCCGACCAGATCGTCTCGTCGGTGATTCAGGGTCTGGAAAAGACCGGCTATGACGAGGTGTCGCTGACCTCGCTCTCCACGACTGACCACTCCTGCATTCGCGACGTGCTCGGCAGGCTCAACCGTCGCCTGGAGGATACGGGTATTCGCGTATCTATTCCGTCGCAGCGCCTGGATTCGTTTGGCGTGGATATGGCCGAGTCGGTCGCCGGCGAAAAGAAGGGCGGCCTGACGTTCGCGCCCGAGGCCGGCAGTCAGCGCATGCGTGACATCATTAACAAGAACGTGACCGAGGAGGACCTGGACCGTGCGGCCAAGGCGGCCTTCGAGGCCGGCTGGAACCGCATGAAGCTCTACTTTATGATGGGCCTTCCCGGTGAGCGCGACGAGGACATCGTAGCCATTGCCAATCTGGCCGATCACGTGCTGGAGCTCGGTCGTTCCGTGGTGCCCAAGGCTCGTCGCGGCTCGATTTCGGTATCCATCTCGGTTTCGGTCTTTATCCCCAAGGCTGCCACGCCGTTCCAGTGGTGCCCGCAGCTCGACTACGACGACGTCAAGCGTCGCCAGAAGCTGCTTATCACGAGCGTTCGCAACCGTGCCGTCCGCGTGCATTACCACGATGCCGAGACCTCGCTCATCGAGGCCGCGCTGTCCCGCGCCGGTCGTGACATGACGCCCGTCATCATCGATGCTTGGCGCTCGGGCTCTCGCTTTGACGCCTGGGTAGAGCATTTCTCGCTCGATAACTGGAAGGAAGCTGCTGCCAAAAACGGCATCGACCTCAATGAGCTCGTGCACCTGCCCTACGAGTTGGACTGGCGCCTGCCGTGGGAGCACGTGAGTCCCGGCTGCACGCGCGGCTTCCTCGAGCGCGAGTACCGTCGCTCGCTCGAGGGCGTCACGACTCCCGACTGCACCCGCACGTCGTGCACCGGCTGCGGGATCTGCCCCACGCTCCACGCCAAGAATGTATTGATGGGTGATCGCGCATGAGTGAGCGCCTGACCGACAACCCCTCGCTCTTTAGGCTTCGTGTTCGCTATGGCAAGCGCGACCGCCTTAAGTACCTGGGCCATCTCGAAGTAATCCATACCATTGAGCGCATCGTGCGCCGTGCGGGACTTCCCTATGCCGTCACGCAGGGCTTCTCTCCGCACATGCGCGTGGGCTTCTCTTCGGCGCTACCGGTTGGTACGTCGTCGACCTGCGAGTGGTATGACCTGTTTATGACCGAGTTCGTGGCGCTCGACGAGGCCTTTGGGCGCCTGGCTGCGGCGTCTCCGGCCGATCTGGCGCCCATCGAGGCGGCGTACATCGACGTGCGCACGCCGGCGTTGACGGCGCAGCTCACGCGTCTGTCGTATCGCATCGACCTGCACCTGGATCCCGAGGCGCCCGTGAGCGCCGATGAGGTACGCGCCGCGATCGACACGTTGCGTGCAGGCCATGGCATCGACTACGCACGCGGCAAAAAGAGCAAGCGACTTGATCTGGACCATACGCTCGTTGGCTATGAGCTCACGGCGGGGGAGTGTGAGGACCATCTGGTGCTCATGCTCGACACCCATGCCGACAACGAGGGCTCCATGCGTCCGGAGATTTTGCTTTCTGCTGCTGATGTTTTGTTGCAGGGCTTGACCCCGGGCGTCGATGCACCTATTGTTTCCACCGGTATGCAAGACCTCGTGACCATCTGCTCCTACGATGTCGAGCGTCAGAATCAAGCATGCGAGGACGACGAGGGCCGACTCGTCAGCCCCATACCTGTGCGAACTTGTGGATTTGCTCCACATACTCGTTGACGGGGGTATTATCGCCTGCTACTATATTCGGCTGTTGCACTAACTGATGCATGAAGGGCAAGTAAACATGTACGCAATCGTTAACACGGGCGGCAAGCAGTACAAGGTCGCCACCGACGATGTCATCACCGTCGAGAAGATCGAGGGCAATGAGGGCGACAAGGTCACCCTGCCGGTCATCTTCCTCAACGATGGTAAGAAGATCGTCACCGATCCCGACAAGCTGGCCAAGGCCAAGGTTACCGCTCAGATCGTTGAGCAGTTCAAGGGCGAGAAGCAGCTGGTCTTCAAGTTCCACAAGCGTAAGCGCTATCGTCGTCTGAAGGGTCACCGTCAGCAGCTCACCAAGCTGAAGATCGTGAAGGTCCAGGCTACGTCCCGCGCCAAGAAGGCTGTCAAGGCAGAGGCCGAGGCTGTTGCCGAGGCTCCCGTCGCCGAGTAGATTACACTCGTAACGAAAGAGTAGGTATACACAATGGCACACAAAAAAGGACTCGGTTCCTCCCGTAATGGCCGTGACTCCCGCGGTCAGCGCCTTGGCACGAAGCGCTATGCCGGCCAGACGGTAACCACGGGCACGATTCTCGTCCGTCAGCACGGCACTCACATCCACCCGGGTGAGAACGTTGGCCGTGGCAAGGACGACACGCTGTTCGCGCTGGTCGACGGTACCGTTGAGTTCCACAAGGGTATCAAGCACAGGGTCAGCGTACGCCCGCTCGCGAACGCGTAATTCACCCTTCATAGAGCACATATGTGGGAGGCACTTGAGTTTTAGGATTCAAGGGTCTCCCTCTTTTTGTAGGAGGCGATTCTGTTGTCACAGTTCACCGATATCAGCCGCATTAACGTGTGCGGCGGCGACGGCGGAGCCGGATGCATGTCGTTTAGGCGCGAGGCATTTGTCCCCAAGGGCGGCCCCGATGGCGGCGACGGCGGTCGTGGCGGCAATGTCGTCATCCAGGCCGATGCTCAGCTGTCTTCGCTGATCGATTACCGCTTTAAGCATCACTTCCGCGCCGAGCGCGGCACGCACGGGCAGGGTGCCCGTCGTAACGGTAAGAGCGGCGAGGACCTTATTCTCAAGGTTCCCATGGGTACCGTGGTGCGCGAGCTCGACCCCGAGACGCAGACCCCGATGTTCGAGATTGCCGACTTGGTGCATGATGGCGAGCGCGTCGTTGTGGCGCCCGGCGGTGCCGGCGGTCTGGGCAATACGCACTTTGTGACGTCGGTGCGCCGCGCGCCCGCATTCGCCCAGCTGGGCGAGCCGGCCGAGGAGCACTGGATTGAGCTCGAGATGAAGCTTATGGCCGATGCCGCACTCGTGGGCTTTCCCTCGGTGGGCAAGTCCTCGCTTATCGCGCGCATGAGTGCCGCCCGTCCCAAGATCGCCGACTATCCGTTTACAACGCTCGTGCCGAACCTCGGCATGGTGCGTGCCGGTGAGTATTCTTACGTCGTTGCCGACGTTCCTGGTTTGATCGAGGGCGCGAGCGAGGGCCGTGGCCTGGGCCACCAGTTCCTGCGCCACATCGAGCGTACGGCCCTGATCATGCATGTCGTCGACATGACGGGCGGTTTTGAGGATCGCGATCCGGTCGAGGACTATCGCATTATTAACCGTGAGCTCGAGCAGTATGGAGCAGAGCTTTCGGAACGTCCGCAGATCGTCGTCGCCAACAAGTGCGATGCGCCGGGCACGGCCGACAAGATTGCCGACCTCAAGCGTGCGGCACTCGACGACGGCCATATGTTCTTTGCCGTGTCCGCCGTGACGGGTGCCGGTCTCAATACGCTGATGCTTGCCGTAGGCGAGCAGGTGGCTAAGCTTCGCGCTGAGCTGGCGGTCTCTGATGAGCCGGTCGATCTGCGCGACGAGGAGTGGGAGCGCCGCCGTCTGCAGCGCGAGAAGCGGTTCCGCATTGTCCAGGAAGAGCCCGGTGCCTTCCGCGTGGTCGGTCGTGCCATCGAGCGCATGGTCATCCAGACCGACTGGGAAAACGAGGAAGCCGTCATCTACCTGCAGCATAAGTTTGCGCGTATGGGTGTTGACGACGCGCTCGAGAAGGCCGGTTGCCGTGCGGGCGACGAGGTCCGCATTTGCCAGCGCGCCTTTGACTTTGAGGGCGCTGAGGACTTCTCGGAGTACGAGGAGCTCGAGGACGTTGGCGAGGACGTTGCCGTTGAGGCCATTGACGTGGCCGATGCTGCGGATGAGGGCGTCGAGGTTGTCGATGCGGCGGATGCCGCGGACGATGCCGAGACCTCGGAGGGCGAGTAAGCCATGTCGCTGCGCGGTGGAATCGGTTTGCCCGAGCTGCCCATAAAAGAGGGCAAGGAGTTTCGGCTTGGCATTATGGGCGGCACATTCGACCCGATTCATTACGGGCACCTGGTGACTGCCGAGCAGGCGCGCGAGTCGCTCGACTTGGACGCTGTGCTCTTTATGCCGGCGGGCTCTCCCGCCTTTAAGCTTGACAAGCCGGTTACGCCTGCCGAGGACCGTTATGCCATGACGGTCCTCGCCACCGCCGCGAACCCGGCCTTTTTGGCGAGCCGGTTCGAGATTGACCGTCCGGGTGTAACCTATACGGCCGATACGCTTCATGCCCTTCGCGATTTTTACCCGCCGCAGGTAAAGCTCTACTTTATTACGGGCGCCGATGCGATTATCGATATTGTGACCTGGCATGATGCCGAACGAATCGCTGAGCTTGCTACCTTTATTGCGGCGACGCGACCGGGCTTTGATATCGATACGGCGCGTGCCCGAATCAAAGAGTCGGGGCTGCCGTTCGATGTGCGCTATATTCAGATTCCGGCGCTGGCGATCAGCTCGACGAACATTCGTAAGCGAGTTGCCCGCGGCATGAGCGTGCGCTATCTTACGAGCGAGTCCGTGCTCGGCTACATTCGCAAGCGCAGGCTATATGCCGATTTGGGCCAAGAAGATTTTGAGTGATGGGGGCTACGTTGTCGGTAGAGGATCAGTTTGAGGGCGATGAGCGCGCGCTGCTCAAGCGCATTCAAGAGCTGCTCGATGTTCGCATGAAAGATAAGCGCAAGCGCTATGTGCATTCGCTGGGTGTTGCCGAGACCGCACTTCATCTGGCCGAGGTCTACGGCGTTGACCGCTTTGATGCGGCTGCCGCCGGCTTAATTCACGACTGGGACAAGGTTCTTTCCGATGACGAGCTCGTGGCCCGCGCGCTTCACTATGGCATCAAGGTTGCCGGCTCTCCTTCCGCCGCGACGCCGCTTTTGCATGGCCCTGTTGCCGCCTATGAGCTTCCGCAGCTTTTTCCCGAGCTGTCACCGGCCGTTTTCCAGGCTGTCGACCGTCACACCGTGGGTGCCTGCGACATGACGCCGCTCGATATGGTGGTCTTTGTGGCAGATGCCATCGAGCCCAACCGTCACGGCGACTATGCCCATGCGCTGCGCAAGATGGTGGGGGAGTCGACGCTTGACGAGTTGTTCTTCTCCTGTTTTGCGCAGGGTCTGGTCTATGTGATCCAGTCCGGGCGCTATCTTTATCCCACGGCTATTACGATTTACAACCATTACGCCCAGCTGCGCTAGCTCGGGTGTGTCTAGAAAGAGGTATTCCATGGCCGACGAGACCATGACTGACGAGCAGATTCTTGAAGGTGTGGAGCACAAGAGTTTCGTTGCCACGTCCGACCGCACCGCCGCCTCGCTGTCCGCGAGCGGTGTCGCCGCCGAGGATGTCGCCCGCGCCGCCGCGCAGGCCGCCTACGACAAGAAGGGCGAGGACGTGCAGGTGCTCGACCTGACCGAGCTTTCCGACGTGTGCGATTACTTTGTGCTTGCCACCGGTACCAACAACCGCCAGGTCGATTCGATCGTCGACGAGATCGAGGAGAAGGTCGCCGAGGCTTGCGGCGAGCATCCGTTCTCCATCGAGGGCCGCGAGCAGAAGACCTGGATGCTCATGGACTACGGCTCGGTTGTCGTCCACGTCTTCACTCCCGAAGCCCGCGACTTCTACCGCCTAGAAAAGCTCTGGGGTGACGCCCCCCAGCTCCCCCTCAATCTCCTCTAGTAGCTCATTTGATACGGGGCTTTTTAGCTAGCTTCGCGCATTTCGCCGGGCAGTTGCGGTTTTCCGCACCTGCCCGGCTTTCTTTTTGCCTAAAGGCGGTTAATCGTTGAAGCGGGATTGGCGGCCGAAAGATAGGGCGGTGTCGCCGAACTTGTCTCGGACGGCGTCGATAGCGACCGAGAGGTCGCGACGGTCGCTTGATTGGGCTCCGCGGTCGTCGACTTCGCAGAACAGGTCGGTCTGGATGCCGCCTTGGTGGTCGAAGTCGCTCATGCCGATGCCCGCTAAGCGAACATGCATGCCTTCCTGCCAGATGTTGTCGAGCAGTTCGAGTGCAACCGCCACGAAGATGTTCTCATCGTCGGTCGGATGAGGCAGCCGGCGCTGTGCCGTACGCCCGCTGCCATACGAATACTTAAGCTTGAGCGTTACCGTGCCGCCCGTCAGTCCCTGACGGCGCAGGCGGCGTCCAACCGACTCACCCAGCAGCGCAATCGCCGCTTCGATGTCCCCGCGCTCAGTCAAATCTTTCGCAAAGGTGCGTTCATTGCTGACCGACTTGACCTCGCGCTCTTCATCGAGACTCGTGACTTCGGAGATTTCAAGTCCCAGCGCACGCTGACGCATACGTTCGCCGTTGACGCCAAAAATAGAGGCCAAGGTGGATTCCGGCGCGCGTGACAGCTCGCCGAGCGTGTAGATGCGCATACGGCGCAGTCGCTCCTCGGCCGAGCGCCCGATGCCGCTCATGGCAGATACCGGCAGCGCGGCCAAAAAGCGCTGCTCGGTTCCGGGGCGCACGATGGTCAGCCCAAACGGCTTATCCCGCTCGCTTGCGATCTTTGCGACCGTCTTGTTGCAGCCCACGCCAATGGAGCACGTCACTCCCAGCGCTGCCACACGGTCGCTTATACGCCGTGCAACCAGCAGTGGGTCCTCGGGCGCAAAGCGACCCGGTGTGATATCGATAAAGGCTTCGTCGATGGATACGCGCTCAACGCGCGGCGTCTCCTCGGCAAGAATCGCCATGACCTGCGCGCTCACCTCGCGGTAGCGATCAAAGTGCCCGTGCGTCCAAATGGCTTGCGGGCACAAGCGCCGCGCCTCGGCCGAGGGCATAGCGGAGTGCACGCCAAAGCGGCGCGCCTCATACGAACACGTGGACACGACGCCACGCGAATCGGCGTCTCCGCCCACGATGAGTGGCTTTCCGCGCCATTCGGGATGATCGAGCATCTCCACGCTCGCAAAAAACGCATCGAGGTCCATGAGGCCCACCGCCGGACCCGTCCAGGGAGGCGGCGTGACGCTCATGGCATCCTCATAACCGTATGTATGTTCGCGTCTTTCCATGTCATGAGTATACCGCGCAGCTCATGTGGGGTGCGTGTATGTGCTTGCAAATCCCGAATTCTTGTCTAAGATATGGATTGCCCTCGACTACACCGAAGAAGTTGGTCTCACGGACTTCACCTGCCCGCGTCGATGGCGTATTATATTCAACTGTTTGTTTGTAGTTGCAGCCTAAAGCTGCTTGGTTGGAGGAGTTTCCTTTGGCAGTCAAGATTCGCCTTGCTCGTCACGGCGCTAAGAAGCGTCCGTACTACCGTGTCGTCGTCGCCGATTCCCGCGCCCCGCGTGACGGTCGTATCATCGAGGAGGTTGGCCGCTACAACCCGATGACCGCCCCCAAGACCATCAACCTCGACCTCGAGAAGATCGCCGACTGGCAGTCCAAGGGCGCTCAGCTCACCGACGCCGTCGCCGCTCTGGTCAAGGCCGCCAACGAGGGCGAGAAGACCGAGACCGTCGTCAAGAAGTCCAAGAAGCAGCTCGCCAAAGAGGCCGAGGCCGCTAAGGCTGCCGCTGAGGCCGCTGAGGGCGCCGAGGAGTAAATCGTGCCTGAGGTTGACGCTGCACAGCTCGAGGGTGAGGCAATGCTCTCAGATCGCATCGCCGATCTCGTCGAATATCTCGTTGTTCAGATCGTCGACGACCCGGATTCCGTGAGCCTTGAGGTCATCGATGGTGACGACGCCTCTACGATCGAGGTTTCTGTCGCCGAGGATGACGTCGCTAAGGTCATCGGCCGTCGTGGCCGTACCATCAAGGCCATTCGCACGCTCGCCCGTGCACTGGCCGCTCGCCTCGACACTGCTGTCGAGGTAGAGGTTCTGGGCTAGGACCTTGAGGTCCCAGTACAAAAACATCGCCCGTGTGGTCAAGCCGCACGGAAGGAAGGGGGAGGTCCTCGCGCAGCCGCTGCGGGGGCTTCCTTCTGTATTAGAGCCGGGTATGCGCGTCGCCCTGACGCCGCCGGCGCTCAAGCGCGACCGCTTTTGCACGGTCGTGTCCGTCACCGATACGGGCGATGGCGATCTGGTCTCGTTTGAGGGCATTGACGACTTGACGGCCGCCGAGGGCATCACGGGATGCTATGTGTTGGCAAATCGTGACGATTTTGAGCTCGATTCACTCGACGCCGCCTATACCGACCTGATGGGTCGCGAGGTGGTCGACGAGCGCTTCGGTTCACTCGGCACGATCGTCGAGATCATGTCGACGCCCGCTAACGATGTTTGGGTTGTCGAGGGTGATCGGTACGGCGAGGTGCTGATTCCCGTGATCGAGCAGGTTGTGCTTGATCTTCCCGACACAGGAACAATTTCCGTCCACGTTATGGACGGCCTGATCGATATGGACAAGTAGGGAGGAAAACATGCTGATCGAGACCCTTTCGGTCTTTCCCGAGATGTTTGAGCCCGTCATGTCCACATCGATCTTGGGCCGCGCCCGCAAGGCCGGCCTTTTTGATTTTAAGGCCTATAACCTGCGTGACTGGACGCACGACCGTCATCGTACCGTTGATGACGAGCCGTACGGCGGCGGGCAGGGCATGCTCATGAAGGTCGAGCCCATCGCCGAGGCCATCGAGGCTATTGGCTCCGAGGGTCCCAAGCCCACCGTGGTGTTCTTTACGCCCTGCGGCGAGCCCTTTACGCAGCATGTGGCCGAGCGCCTGCTCAAAAGCGAGCGCCTGTTGTTTGTGTGCAGTCGCTATGAGGGCGTCGATGAGCGCGCGTATGCGTATGCCGACGAGCGCCTGTCGATCGGCGACTACGTGCTTACGGGCGGCGAGCTGCCCGCCATGGTCGTTGCCGACGCCGTCGTACGTCTGATTCCCGGCGCCCTTGGTGACGAGATGAGCAACGTCGATGAGTCGTTCTCGACTGCCGAGGACGGTGGCCTGCTCGAGTACGCGCAGTACACCCGTCCCGCCGAGTTCAACGGTGAGGGCGTGCCGCCGGTGCTCGTGAGCGGCGACCATGCCAAGGTTGACGCCTGGCGCCGCAAGAATGCCATCGAGCGCACCTGCCGTTGGCGTCCCGACCTGATTGAGACGGCGCGGCTTACGCCCGAGGAGCGCGCATACGCGCAGGAGATTCTGGACGCGTCGTATTCGCTAAGCGAGGAGTGAGAATGGTTCCATCGCAGCATTCCGTGCTAAAGGGTGCGTTTGAGTGGATCGTGGTCGTCGCGATCGCACTGGTCGCTACCTTCTTGATTCGCTCGTTTGTGGTCGAACCCTTTGTGGTGCCTACCGGTTCCATGGAGTCCACGATCGAGATCGGCGACCAGATCCTGGCGCAAAAAGTGAGCCTCGAGCTCGGCCAGCCCGTCAACCAAGGCGATATCGTGGTGTTCCACAACCCCGATGGTACCTCCGAGCACGATGTTCTCGTCAAGCGTGTTATTGCCACGGCCGGCCAGACGGTCGACCTTCAGGACGGCAAGGTGGTCGTTGACGGCCAGGCGCTCGACGAGGACTACACGACCGGCATGAGCTGGCCGCTTTCGGTCCAAGCTCCCGGCGCTCAGGTAAGCTATCCCTACACCGTTCCCGACGGGTGCGTGTGGGTGATGGGCGACAACCGCGAAAACTCTGCCGACTCGCGCTACTTTGGTCCCGTTGATCGCTCTGATTTGATCGCCGTGGCGCTTGTGCGCTACTGGCCGCTCAACCGCATCGGCGCTATCGACTAAAAACCGCTATAGTACAGTACCTAACCGTGTAATCGTTTCGACGAGGGGATATTAGAGGCATGAACGCTTCATCGCTTTCCTTCCAAGACATCATCCTGCGCCTCCAGCAGTACTGGGGCGAGCAGGGCTGCGTCATTATGCAGCCCTATGACTCCGAGGTCGGTGCCGGTACCTTCCACACCGCGACCACGCTGCGCTCGCTCGGTCCCGCCGAGTGGCGCACCTGCTATGCGCAGCCTTGCCGCCGTCCTGCCGACGGCCGCTACGGCGAGAATCCCAACCGCATGCAGCACTACTATCAGTTCCAGGTGCTCATCAAGCCGTCTCCGGTCAACGCCCAGGAGCTTTACCTGGGTTCTCTGGCAGCCATTGGTCTGGACCCCAACGACCATGACGTTCGTTTTGTCGAGGACGACTGGGAGAGCCCGACGCTCGGCGCCTGGGGTCTTGGCTGGGAGGTCTGGCTCAACGGCATGGAGGTCACGCAGTTTACGTACTTCCAGCAGGTGGGCGGCATCGAGGTCGACCCTGTGCCTGTCGAGATCACCTATGGTCTGGAGCGTATCGCCATGTACGCCCAGGGCGTCAACTCCGTCTACGACCTGGTGTGGAGCTATCTGCCCGATGGCACGCCCATGACCTATGGCGACGTGTTCCTGGAGAACGAGCGCGAGTTTAGCGCCTACAACTTTGAGGTCGCTAACGTCGAGATGATGCGTCAGAAGTTTGACGACTACGAGGCCGAGTGCCACTCCTGCCTTGAGCGCAAGCTGCCGCTGCCCGCATACGACTGCGTTATGAAGTGCAGCCATGCCTTCAACCTGCTCGATGCCCGCGGCGCGCTGTCCGCGGTCGAGCGTGCCAACTACATCCTGCGCGTCCGCGCCGTCGCCAAGGCGTGCTGCGAGGCCTATATGGCCGAGGTCGCCGGAGTCAACGAGAATGCCGACCAGGAAGGCGAGGTGGCGTAAGCCATGGCAGACGCTAAGGATTTCCTGTTTGAGATCGGTACGGAGGAAATGCCCTCCGCACCGCTGAACAATGCCGTCAAGCAGCTTGGCACCATGATCGCCAAGGGTCTCGACGAGGCCGGTCTGGCCCACGGCGAGGTCCGCGTGATCTCGAGCCCGCGTCGTCTGGCTGCACTCGTTGCCGACGTCGCCACCGCGACCGATGAGGTCCATGAGGTCAAGCGCGGCCCCGCGTCAAACATTGCCTTTGATGCCGACGGCAACGCCACCAAGGCCGCCCAGGGCTTTGCCCGCAAGTGCGGTGTGGCTGCCGAGGACCTGGTTCGTCGCGAGGACACCGACGGTCGCGAGTATGTGTTCGCCGAGAAGAACATTCCTTCCGCGCCGGCTACCCCGATCCTGACGGCCCTGTGCGAGAAGACCATCGCCGGCCTGCAGTGGCCCAACTACCGCAGCCAGCGCTGGGGCCACGAGCACGCTACGTTTGTGCGTCCGGTCCGTTGGATCTGCTGCCTTCTGGGTGAAGACGTCGTGCCCGTGTCGTTTGCCGACGTGACGAGCGGCAACACCACGCGTGGTCATCGCGTTCTGGGCCCTGGTGACCATGTTGTCGCCAGCCCCGCCGTCTACGAGCAGGTGCTCGAGGACGCCGGCGTGCTCTCTGCCGAGCGTCGTCGTGAGGTCATCCTTGCCGGTATCGCCGAGGTCGAGGCCGCTCGCCCCGGCTGCCATGTCGACACGCCCAAGAAGGTCTTTGAGGAGGTCATCAACCTCTGCGAGTGGCCGACGGTGCTCGTCGGTACCTTTGACGAGGAGTTCCTCAAGGTCCCGCACGAGATTATCTGCGAGTCCATGCTCACCAACCAGCGCTACTTCCCGATCTATGACGGCGAGGGCAAGCTGACGCGTGAGTTCGTGGTCGTCTCCAACAGCAAGCCCGAGAACGCCGAGCGAGTGATCGACGGTAACGAGCGCGTCGTGCGCGCCCGTCTGGACGACGCTAAGTTCTTCTACGAGGAGGACCTGAAGATCTCCCTCGACGAGTTCCGTGAGCGTCTGTCCAAGGTTGCCTTCCAGGAGAAGCTCGGTAGCGTGCTCGCCAAGTCCGAGCGCATCGAGCAGCTCGCGCTCGCTATCGCCCGCGAGGCTCACCTGGGCGCCCATCTTGCCGCCGACGCTGCTCGCGCCGCACACCTGTGCAAGGCAGACCTGGTGTCCAACGCCGTCGTCGAGTTCACGAGCCAGCAGGGCGTGATGGGCGGTTATTACGCGACCGCGATGGGGGAGAACGACGAGGTCGCCCATGCTATTCGCGATCATTATCGTCCCCGCTTTGCCGGCGACGAGCTGCCCGAGGGCACCGCTGGCTGCATCGTGGCCTGCGCCGACAAGCTCGATACCATCGCCGGTATCTTTGCCATCGGCGAGCCCCCGACTGGCTCCTCCGATCCCTACGCGCTGCGTCGTGCCGCTATCGGTATCATCAACATCCTGCGCGACCGTCTGCCGATCGATCCCACGTCGCTCATCGACTTTGCGCTCGAGCTCTATAGCGAGCAGGGCATTGAGTTCGACGCCGCCGAGGTCGCGCAGCAGGTTCGTGACTTCTTCCATGGCCGCCTGGTGAGCATGGCCCGCGACGAAAAGATCCCGGCCGATACCGTTGCCGCCGTCTCCGCGGTGCACATTATCGCCCCGTCCGTCTTCTTCGCCCGCTGCGCCGCCCTCGACGAGGCCCGCAAAAACGACGCTGAGACGTTCGACAACCTGGCTACCGCCTATGCCCGTGCCGCGCATATCTCGAAGCCCGAGCTGGGTGCGGAGTACGACCGCGCCCTGATGGGCGAGGCCGAACTCGCGCTCGCCGACGCCTCCGAGGCTGCTCAGACCGCTGTCGATGCCGCCCTTGCTGCCGAGGACTACCCGGCCGCATTTGCTGCCCTCGCCGCCCTGCGTGCCCCCATCGACCGCTTCTTCGACGAGGTCATGGTCATGGACAAGGACGAGCAGCTTCGCGATAATCGCCTTAAGCTGCTCAACCGCTTCGAGGCCGTTTTCTCCGGCATCGCCAACATCGGTGAGCTTGCCCGCAAAAAGTAAGCCAGCCTGCGCATAAGCGCAAAAGGAGCCCCGCATGGATTGCCCGGTCACCGCTCGTCCCATCGTTATCGTTATCTCCGATTCGCTCGGCGATACCGCTTGTGAGGTGGTGCTTGCGGCGTCCGGGCAATTTGATGAAGGGGCTTTTCGTCTCTTGCGCCTGCCCAAGGTGACCTCGGTGGAGCAGGTCAAGTCATTTGTGGGGCCGCGCGTCGATGCCGACCATCGCGATGTCGCCGTGTTCCATACCATTGTCGATCCGGCGCTTCGCGCCCGCGTGCTCGATTACCTGGGTATGCTGCATATCCGTTCGGTCGACCTGATCGGCCCGACGCTTGCCGTGCTGTCGTCGCTCATCGGTGTGCTGCCCAAGTGCGTTGCGGGCGTGATTCACAAGACCGATGACCGCTATTTCCATCGTATCGAGGCCATGGAGTATTTCGTTGAGCACGATGACGGTCGTGGTTGCGACGATCTGTCGGGTGCCGATATCGTGCTGCTGGGTGTGTCGCGTACATCCAAGACGCCGCTGTCGATGTATTTAGCCTATCAGGGCTACAAGGTCGCCAATGTCCCACTGGCGCATGGCATGGAGCCGCCCAAGTCGATTTACGAAGTTGACCCGATGCGCCTGTTCGGCTTGATTTCGACCGTCGATGTGATTTCCGAGATTCGCGATAGCCGCTTGGGCGACGACTACGCCCGCGCCGTCGCAGGCTCCTATGCCGAGCCCGAGAGCGTGCGTAGTGAGCTTGCGGAAGCCCGCGCGCTCATGAAACGCCTGGGCTGCTTTGTAGTGCGTACCGACGGCAAAGCCATCGAGGAAAGCGCTGCCGAGATCATTGCTCATCTCGAAGAGATTCAAGAGGCAAGAGCCCGCCGTGCCGCCCGCCGCGCTCAACAGCAGTAGTCCTTTCTGTGATGATTTTTCTGGGACGGGGATTAAAAAATCATTAGGTACTCAATGATTTTTTAATCCCCGTCCCAGAAAAATCATCGGAGTGGCTAAATAGCCTGAATTGATAAAGCGATTTAGCAAAAACATCGCATCTGACCTGCAATCTTCTTGTAGTGGTATCTTCATAAGGTAACCAACTTTACCTACCGTTTACCGCTAGTTTTAGCACGTTTACCAAACCGCGCACCCTCTGCTCAAGCCTGCCCAAAACCCGCCGTATAGTTCCCTCACGGCCCGCATCCGGCGGGTCGATTCGTTACCACGGTCGTGCGCGTAAGCGCATGGAAGGGGAAGTATCGTGAGCGATTGCAAGAGGGTTTACCGTTTTGGAACCGACGCCCAGGGCACCTGTGTCACCGAGGGCGACAAGTCCATGAACTTCGTGCTTGGCGGCAAAGGCGCAAACCTTGCCGAGATGAGCCGCATCGGCCTGCCGGTTCCCGGTGGCTTTACCATTACCTGCCAGACTTGTGTCGAGTACTCCGGTGCCGGCAACGTGTGGCCCGAGGGCGCACTCGATGAGATCGTTGCCGCCGAGGCGGACCTCGAGGCCCGTTGTGGCAAGAAGCTCGGCGACGCCTCCGACCCGCTGCTCGTGTCGGTTCGCTCGGGCGCTCCGTTCTCCATGCCCGGTATGATGGACACAGTCCTCAACCTGGGCCTCAATGACGATTCCGTTCAGGGCCTTATCGCCCAGACGCAAAACCCGCGTTTTGCCTGGGATAGCTACCGCCGCTTTATCCAGATGTTCTCCAACGTCGTCATGGGCGTCGACGCCGACCTGTTCGAGAACGCTCTGACCCAGGCACGCTTGGTCGCCGGCGTTCGCGTCGATTCCGAGCTTTCGGCCGAGGACCTGCAGGGGCTCGTCGAGACCTTCAAGGGGATCTTCTCCGACAACGTCGAGGCCGCCCTGTACCCCGAGCTCGAGGTCGCTGACGGCAAGCCCGTCTTCCCGCACGACCCGGAGCTCCAGCTGCGTCTTGCCATCCAGGCCGTCTTTGGCAGCTGGATGAACGAGCGCGCCTGCATCTACCGCAAGCAGCATGGTATCTCCGGCGAACTCGGCACCGCCGTCAACGTTCAGGCTATGGCCTTTGGCAATAAGGGCGAGACCTCCGCGACCGGCGTCGCCTTCACGCGCAACCCGGCCGACGGCACCAAGGAGTTTTACGGCGACTTTCTGGTTAACGCCCAGGGCGAGGACGTCGTCGCCGGCATCCGCAATACCGAGCCCATCGCCGACCTCAAGACCACCCCGGGCCTCGAGTCTGCAGGTGAGGAGCTCGAGCGCGTGTTCCTGACCCTCGAGGATCATTATCGCGATATGTGCGATATCGAGTTCACCATCGAACAGGGCAAGCTCTGGATGCTCCAGACCCGCGTGGGCAAGCGTACCGCCACGGCCGCCCTGCGCATCGCCATCGAGATGGTCGAGGAGGGCCTGATCACGCGCGAGGAAGCCGTGGGGCGCATCGACCCCGCACAGCTCGATCAGCTCCTGCACCCGCAGTTCGATGCCTCCAAGAAGTATGAGGCACTTGCTACCGGCCTTAACGCCAGCCCCGGTGCCGCCGTGGGCGAGGTTGTGTTCTCGAGCGATGACGCCGTCGCGCGCGCCAACGAGGGTCACAAGGTTATCCTGGTTCGCTGGGAGACCAACCCCGACGATCTGAAGGGCATGGTCGCTGCCGAGGGCATCCTCACCAGCCATGGTGGCAAGACGAGCCACGCAGCCGTTATCGCCCGCGGCATGGGTACACCCTGCGTCTGCGGTGTCGAGCGCTTCCACATCGACGCCGCCGAGAAGGTCGTGCACATCGATGGCAGCGACCGCGTACTGCACGAGGGCGATGTCATCTCCATCGACGGCACCCAGGGCATCGTCGTCGACGGCGCGGTCGACCTGGTCTCTGCAGAGCTCACCGGCGATCTGGACACCATCCTGTCCTGGGCCGACGAGATTCGCCTGGACGAGACCTGTGGCCACGCCAACCATGTGCGCGTCAACGCCGACAACCCTGAGGATGCCGCACTCGCCCTCGAGTTTGGCGCCGAGGCCATCGGCCTGTGCCGCACCGAGCACATGTTCCTGGGCGATCGTAAGAACATCATCCAGAGCTTCATCCTGTCCGACGACGAGGCCGTGAAGCAGCAGGCCCTGGCCGACCTGCTCAAGGTCCAGACCGAGGACTTCCTAGCCATGTTCAAGACCATGTCCGGTCGCGATGTGGTCGTTCGCCTGCTTGATCCGCCGCTGCACGAGTTCCTGGATAATCCTCGCGAGCTCGAGGTCGCCATCACCAAGAAGGAGGCCGCCGGCGCTCCCGAGGAGGAGCTCACTGCCCTGCGCGCCCGCCTACGTCGCATTGACGGCATGGTCGAGTCCAACCCCATGCTGGGCTTGCGCGGCGTGCGCCTGTCCGTCGTCTTTAGCGATCTGCCTCTCATGCAGGTTCGCGCCGTCGCCACGGCTGCTGCCCGCCTTATCAAGGAGGGCGTCGACCCGCGCCCCGAGATCATGGTTCCGCTCGTCTCCATCACGGCCGAGCATGTTCAGACCCGCGAGGTCATTGAGCGCGTAATCGCCGAGGTTTCCGCTGAAGAGGGCGTTGAGCTCAACATTCCCGTGGGCACGATGCTCGAGCTGCCGCGCGCCTGCATGGTCGCCGACGAGATCGCCCATCACGCAGATTTCTTCTGCTTTGGCACCAACGACCTCACCCAGACGACCTTTGGCTTCTCGCGCGACGACGCCGAGGCCAAGTTCATCCCGCTGTACCTGCACAAGAAGATCCTGAAGGACAACCCCTTCGAGACCATCGATACGGCGGTGCTGGAGCTCGTGCGTATGGCCGTCGAAAAGGGTCGCGCCACCAACCCTGGCATGCACTTTGGCGTGTGCGGCGAGCACGGCGGCGACCCCAAGTCCATCAAGGGCCTGTTTAACGTGGCCGATGTGGACTATGTGTCCTGCTCGCCCTACCGCGTGCCCCTCGCGCGCCTAGCTGCCGCTCAGGCCAAGCTCGAGGCCAAGCGCAACGCCTAGCCCCCTTGCGCATCGACGCCTAGCGTAGCCCCCCTTCATGCCGCCCGTCTCATTCGTGAGACGGGCGGTTATCATGTGCGGGTTTTGTCTTTTTGTCTGCGCAAAAAATTGTTCTTGCAGCAGAAACCCGCGCGTGTATACTCGAATACGTTTGTTCAACTACGTGCCGGCCAAGGTGGTACGGCACCTCTAGAAGAGTAAGGAATTGCACATGGATTACATCCGCGCAATCGAGCGTCAGCAGATCCGCGAGGACATTCCTCAGGTTCGCGTCGCCGACAACGTCAAGGTTCACTACCGCATTAAGGAAGGCGACCGCGAGCGCATCCAGGTTTTCCAGGGCGACGTCATCCGCATGGCCGGCGCCGGTGCCCGCGAGACCTTCACCGTCCGCAAGATGTCCTTCGGTGTCGGTGTTGAGCGTACCTTCCCGCTTCACAGCCCCAAGATCGCCAAGCTCGAGGTCGTTCGTCATGGTCGCGTCCGTCGCGCCAAGCTGTACTACCTCCGCGACAAGGTGGGCAAGGCTGCTCGCATCCCCGAGAAGCGCTAAGAAGATCGCAGCGTCTGTCCACTCGTTTGGACACAAGGGTCACCTTCGGGTGGCCCTTCTTTTTATCTGATTTGCATGCAAGGAGGGCCTGGTATGGCCAACATGACGAGCTCGGTTTCGGCATCGCAGGTTGCTGGTGAGTTGGCGAGCGCTACGTTCGAGGAGATTCCCGCCCTCGTGGAGCATTATCGCGAGGACCCGCGCCAGCAGGTGATCAAGGCTTGTGAACGCGCCCTCAAACGCCATGACAAAGAGCTTGCCGAGCGCGAGCGCGTCAATGACATGTACGAGCTTATGCATCAGCTTGGCGGCGATGGGGTGGTCGTTGGTGTCGACGAGGTGGGCCGCGGATCGGTGGCCGGTCCTTTGACGGTATGCGCCGTCTGTCTTCCTATGGAGCCGCGCGTCTGGGGTATCAACGATTCCAAAAAGCTCACGCCCGCGCGCCGCGAGTTGCTCTCAGTGAAGATTGCCGAGGTGGCGACGGCGATCGGTTTTTGCCATATCGCGCCGAAGGATATCGATGAAATGGGCATGGCCCGTGCTATCCGTACTGCCGTTGCGGGCGCCGTGGCCGATACGGGACTTGAGCCCGACTGCGTCCTCATGGATGGTAACCCCTTGGGCGCCGTTCCTAACGAGCGCGATGTGGTGAAGGGCGATGCCAAAATCGCCTGCATCGCCGCGGCGTCCATCATGGCCAAGGTCACGCGTGACGAGATGATGGTCGAGTACGACGCCGAGTATCCCGAGTACCATCTGGCCGAGTCGAAGGGCTATGCAAGCCCCGAGCATATCGAGGCCATTCGCAAACATGGGCTTTGTCCACTGCACCGCGTGAGCTTTTGCGGAAACTTTCTGCAGACTGAGCGCCTTTTCTAGGTCAATTGTGGAGACAGGGACCTCTGGGGTTTTATAAACTTGCTGGTAACGGGCCGTATGCAACACCATTGCTGCGTACGGCCCGTTTTTTGACGGCATTTGGTCAGCTTTTGGTTTGCTTCCGGTACTTACCCGCATGAAAGGTGCCCTCATCATCGGGGCAATGCAGCGTGCGGGAAAGGAGACCCCATGAGTGCCGCAAGCAAAAAGAGCAAGACGCAGCAGCTCAAGGAGCGTTGGGAAAATGGCGAGCTCGACTGCGGGGCGATGACGCCCGAGTTTATCAAGGGGCTCAGTCCCCGCGAGCTGGGCATGCTGGGCGAGCTGATCGCAATCGATTACTTTAACGAGCGCGGCTACACCTTGCTGGAGCAGGGTTATCGTTGCTCCGAGGGCGAGGCCGATCTGGTGCTGCTCGATGAGCTCGACGATGTCGTGGTGATGGCCGAGGTCAAGACCAGACGCGTTGCGCTGGATTGCAGCACGCGGGTCTTTCCCGAGGAGGCTGTGGACGCCCGAAAGCAACGCCGCTATCGCCGCATCGCAAGTTGCTATCTCATGGAACATTATCCGCTCAAGGCGATTCGCTTCGATGCCGTGGGTGTCACCATTCGCGGTGGGCATATCGCCGAGATCGGGCATCAGTACAACGCGTTCGATTGGCAGGTGTCGTGATGGCGTTCGAGACGTTTGCCGTTCACGCGGCCTGCATCCGTGGCGTCGAGGCGATTCACGTCACGGTCGAGGTCTCGCTTGCCGGCGGCGTTCCGGGCATTCAGATGCTCGGCATTCCGAGTATGGAGGTGATGGAGTCACGCGGTCGTATTCGCTGCGCGATGCGCTCCGCCGGGTTTGAAATCCCGCGCTCGGGCATTACGGTCAATCTGGCGCCTGGCGATATTCGCAAGACCGGTAGCGGCTTTGATCTGCCCATCGCCATCGCGGTATTGGCGGCCGATGGTCAGATTCCCCGCGACAACCTCGATCGTTGTCTTATCGCAGGTGAGCTTGGCTTGGACGGTACGGTGCTTCCTGTCAAGGGCGAGGTGGCGTTTCAGCTATTGGCGCGTGATATGGGGCTGTCTTTTATCGCCGGCAGGTCAGACCAGCATGTGCCACTCGCGGGCGTGGATTGTGGATTCATCGATCATTTGTCTCAGCTTGCCCATGGCATGGGCGATGCCGCGCGGCACTACTTGGATTCTGAAGTGCTCGAGGCGACCTTTGAGCCCGAGCTCGACTATGCCGACGTACTGGGGCAGGAGGTCGCCAAGCGCGGCATGGCGCTTGCGGCGGCAGGAGAACTCGGCTTGCTCATGATCGGGTCCCCGGGATCGGGCAAGACGATGCTCGCGCGTCGTATGACCGGCATCCTGCCCGAGCTTTCCGTTGAGGATCAACAGGAGGCGCTGTGCATCCATTCGGTTTTGGGTGAGAACATTGATGGCTTGTTGGCGGGGCACCGGCCCTTCCGCAGTCCCCATCACAGTATTTCGACCGCAGGTCTTATCGGCGGTGGGCGCCCGGTGCATCCGGGTGAGATCAGCCTGGCTCATGGCGGCGTGCTCTTTTTGGACGAGCTTGCCGAGTTTCCCACGAGTGTGCTGCAGACGCTGCGTCAGCCCATCGAGCGCGGCTATGTGAGGATCGTGCGCGTCGACGGGGCCTTTACCTTCCCGTCGCGCTTTCAGCTGCTGGCTGCGAGCAATCCCTGTCCCTGCGGCTTTTTGGGCGACCGTGAGGTGCCATGCCGCTGCTCGGCGGCGATGGTCGAGCGCTATCGGTCAAAGCTGCGCGGTCCTTTGGCCGACCGTATCGACATGATGATCGATGTGACCCGTCCCGACCCTCAGGTGATTATCGAGGGTGCGGAGGGTATGTCGTCTGCCGAGTTACGTGACTACGTTGTGCGCGGTCGCGCTTTTCGCGCTTGGCGCGAATCCCGTATGGACGATGCGGATGCCGAGGCCGAGGATGACGAGACACGGTCCATTGACGGCGTCGTTTCGACCTTTGAGCTCGATGATGCGGCGGAGAAGTGTGTGCTCGGCCTGTCGAAGCGCACGCATCTCACGGGCCGCGGCATCGTGCGCCTGGTGCGTATCGCGCGTACCATCGCCGACGTCGCCGAGAGCGAGCAAGTGACGCAGGACCACGTGCTCGAGGCGGCGATGTACCAGGGAAGGAGGGACCAATGATGGCCGAGGGGACCTTCGAGCTGCATCCAGGTGACGCGTTGTATCCCGAGACCGTTTTGGAGCTTTCTGATGTACCCCAGACACTCTATGTGCGCGGCAACCCCGAGGTGCTTTCGACGCCCGCGCTCTCCATCATCGGCGCGCGCAAGGCCTCTCCGTATGGTCTTGCCGTGGCAGAGCTTGCGGCAAAGGTTGCGGTCGAGGCGGGCGTGACGGTAGTTTCGGGCGGCGCGGTCGGTTGTGACCAGGCCTCGGGTTGGGCTGCGGTCAATGCCGGCGGCAAACACGTCGTGGTGCTGGGGACGGGCGCCGACGTGGTCTACCCGCGTTCGAGCGCGGGGCTTATTACGCGCACGCTCGATACGGGTGGCGCGGTCGTGTCGATCTCTCCGTGGGGCATGGGTCCGCGCAAGTTTGCCTTTCCGCGCCGCAATCGCGTAATCGCGGCCCTGTCGCAAGCCCTCTTTGTATCCGAGGCGGGTATGCCTTCCGGGACGTTTTCTACAGCCGAGGCTGCTATGGATTTGGGGCGAGAACTTCTTGCCGTGCCAGGGTCGATCCTATCGCCCGAGTCGCGTGGCACGAATTACCTCATTGCGAACGGTGCCTGCTGCATCATCGACGAGGAATCTATCGAGATGGCTATTTCACGCATCTACGGCACCCTGCGCTACTCGCGCCCCGATGCTCCCGGCATTGCCGACCTGGATCAAACACAGCAGACCGTGATGCATGCGCTCATCGCCTCTCCGCTCAAGGTCGACGACATCGCGGCGCTCGTCTCGCTCGATGCCGTCGGCGTACTCAAACTCCTGGGTTCGCTTGAGCTCGAGGGTCTTATCGAGCGCATGATGGATGGAAGGTATGCGCCCTCCAAGTTTGCCCTTCACGCTCAGACACCCTTCGGTCACAATGGAAAACATGTCAATTAGAAAGGTGTTTGCAGATGCTGTTTGATCAGGTGACGGTTATCGGTGGCGGTCTGGCGGGTTCGGAGTGCGCGATTCAGCTTGCAGATCGCGGGTTCGCCGTAAAGCTGTGCGAGATGCGCCCCCAGGTTAGCTCCCCGGCCCACCATACCGATCACCTGGCAGAGCTCGTCTGTTCCAATTCGTTTAAGTCGACCCGTCCGGATTCCGCGGCTGGTTTGCTGAAGGCCGAGCTTGAGCGCATGGGTTCAGTCCTGCTCGATTGCGCCCATCGCGCGGCTGTTCCCGCCGGCGGTGCCCTGGCGGTCGACCGCGTCAAGTTTTCCGAGCTTGTCGAGGCCGAGGTTGCCGCCCGTCCCAATATCGAGATCATTCACGGCGAGGTCACGCAGATTCCCGAAGGTCACGTGGTCATTGCCGCCGGCCCCTTGTGCTCGCCGGCGCTGAGCGAAGAGGTCATGAAGCTCGTCGGTGGCAACGCCCTTGCGTTCTTCGATGCCGCGGCGCCGATCGTCGATGCCTCCACGCTCGATATGGACGTGCTGTTCTCGCAGTCGCGCTACGAGGAGCAGGGGAGCGGCGACTATCTCAACGCTCCGCTCAACAAGGAGGAGTACGAGGTCTTTATCGAGGCGCTTACCACGGCCGACCGCGTGGTGCTCAAGGACTTTGAGGGCGGCGATCTGTTCCAGGCCTGCCAGCCTGCCGAGGAAGTTGCGCGCACCGGCAAGGACGCCATTCGCTTTGGCGCCATGAAGCCCGTCGGCCTCACCGATCCGCGAACCGGTCGTCGTCCCTGGGCGGCGATTCAGCTGCGTGCCGAGAATAAGGAGAAGACCGCCTATAACCTGGTGGGCTTCCAGACCAACTTGACCTTTGGCGAGCAGAAGCGCGTCTTCCATATGGTGCCGGGCCTGGAGAACGCTGAGTTCTTCCGCTACGGTGTCATGCACCGCAATACCTTTGTCGACGCCCCGCACGTGCTCGATGGCACCTTTGCCGTGCCCGGTACCGGCGTGCGCCTGGCCGGTCAGATCACCGGCACCGAGGGGTACATGGAAGCCGTGGCGACCGGTCTGCTCGCGGCGCTCAACACCTATGCCGAGGCTATCGGTGTCGCGGGCGTCGAGTTGCCGCGCGTGGGCGCCCTGGGTGCGCTCGTGGGCTATGCGACCGATCCTGCCACCGTGGGCTATCAACCTATGCATGTCAACTTTGGCCTGGTGCCGCCACTCGAGGATGGTAAGCGCCGCAGCAAGCGCGACCGCTACCAGGCCTATGCGGACCGTGCGCTCGAGGCCCTTGATGCCTATCTGGCCACTCGTCCTGATCTGTTTGGAGGCGACCGGTCATAGCCTTTGACCTGTACGACACCGTCGACTCGTTTATCGCCTATATCGCACGTGTCGAGGGGCTTTCTCCCAATACGGTGACGGCCTATGGCTCGAGGCTGGAGCGCTTTGCTGCCTGGTGCGAGCGCGAGGATATCGATGCTTTCGCTGCCGACGTGCGCACCATTCGTCGCTATCTTGCCGAGCTTTCGCGTGAGCAGGTGGCTCCCCGAACGCTTGCGGCGCATCTGTCGGCTATCCGATCGCTCTATCGATGGATGGCTGCCGAGGGGGTCGTGGAGGGCGATGCAGTCTCGGCGATCGCATCGCCCAAGCTGCCGCGTGACCTGCCGGGCGTCCTTACGACCAAGCAGGTCGAGGCGCTGCTCAAGACGCCTGATACCTCAACACCCGCGGGACTGCGCGATGCGGCGATGCTCGAGCTGCTCTATGCCTCGGGCGCCCGTATCTCTGAGCTCGCAGCACTCAATGTGGAGTCCATTGCGTGGTCCGAACGCACGCTGCGCCTGTGGGGCAAGGGGAGCAAAGAACGTATCGTCCCTCTGTATCGTCGTGCGCTCGAGGCGACGCGTCTCTATATTGAGGAGGGGAGGCCGGAGTTGCTCGCTCAGGCAAAGCGTCGTGACCCCGTTACCGGGCCGCATCCGCTGCTTATATCGGCGCGCGGTAATCGCATGAGTGCCGCCATGCTCAGGCGGCGGTTTCATACGCTGGCGACGCTCGCCGGCATGCCTGCCGACATCGCCCCGCATGCGATGCGCCATACCTTTGCGACCGACTTGCTCGAGGGCGGTGCGGACCTGCGCTCGGTTCAAGAGCTGCTGGGCCATGCGAGCCTGTCCACGACGCAGATCTACACGCATCTCACACCCGATCGGCTTAAGCGGGCTGTGGCTCAAGCCCATCCCCGCGGCGAATAGTGGCTGGGACGTCCCGCGCCGCGCTCAGGTGTGTGGTTTTGATTGCGGGTTGGCAGGAAGATGCATTCCTGCTATCATTCATCGGGTTGCTTCACGGCAACAGGTTTTTATCACGCACGCGCGGCTACTTCATACCGTGGTGCCCGGGCTTTGGTAGCACATGTCCGGGTTGGTTTTGGAGGATGACCCCGCGCGGAGGCAAACCACAGGAGGTTTAACATGGCTACCAAGATTAATATCCGCACCCTGCTCGAGGCCGGCTGCCACTTCGGTCACCAGACCCGTCGCTGGAACCCCAAGATGAAGCCGTTCATCTTCGGTGAGCGCAACGGCATCTACATCCTCGACCTCAAGCAGACCATCCTCGACGCCGATCAGGCCTACACCTTCGTCAAGAACGTCGCCAAGGGCGGCAATGTGCTGTTCGTCGGCACCAAGAAGCAGGCTCAGGAGGCCGTCAAGAACGCTGCTGAGCGCGCCAACATGCCTTACATCAACCAGCGTTGGCTCGGCGGTATGCTGACCAACTTCGTCACCATCCGCTCCCGCATCAACCGCATGGAGGAGCTCGAGGCCATGGTCGAGGACGGCCGCATGGCAGTGCTCCCCAAGAAGGAGCAGGCTGTGCTCGGCAAGGAGCTCACCAAGCTCCAGACCAACCTCGGTGGTGCCCGCGACATGAAGGGTCTGCCCCAGGCTCTCTTCGTCATCGACACCAAGCGCGAGGAGAACGCCATCAAGGAGGCTCAGCGCCTGAACATCCCCGTCGTCGCTCTGATCGACACCAACTCCGATCCCGACGAGGTCGAGTACGGCATCCCCTGCAACGATGACGCTATCTCTGCTGTCACCCTTATGTGCGAGCTCATGGCTGACGCCTGCCTCGCTGGCTCCGGCAAGGAGCAGGTCTCCGAGGCCGAGATGGCCGCTGAGCCCAAGGCCGAGTAAATCAGTCTTAGTTAATTCTTTTTCATCTCTTTGAAAGGAACCACAATGGCCCAGATTACCGCCGCTATGGTCAAGCAGCTCCGCGAGATGACCGACTCCCCGATGATGGAGTGCAAGAAGGCTCTCGTCGAGGCTGACGGCGACATGGACGCCGCTGTCGACGTTCTGCGTAAGAACGGTCTTGCCAAGGCTGCCAAGAAGGCTGGCCGTGAGACCAACGAGGGCGCTGTCGCCGCGTTCGTCTCCGAGGATGGCAAGACCGGTGCTCTGCTCGAGCTCTCCTGCGAGACCGACTTCGTTGGCTCCAACGCCAAGTTCACCGGCTTTGCTTCTAAGGTCGCTGAGGTTGTCGCTACCACCGAGCCTGCTGACGTCGACGCTCTGCTCGAGAAGCCGATGGGCGAGGAGACCGTTTCCTCCGAGCTCACCGAGATGATTCACATCATGGGCGAGAACATGAAGATCTCCCGCTTCGCTGCCCGCAAGGCCGAGAACGGCGCGCTCGCTTCTTACATCCACATGGGTGGTAAGATCGGCGTCCTCGTCGAGTTCGCCTTCGAGAAGGCCGAGACCGCTCAGGCTGAGTCCTTCAAGACCTTCGCTCACGACGTTGCCCTTCAGGTTGCCGCCGTCGCCCCGATCTGCGCTACCCGCGATCAGGTTCCGGCCGAGACCGTCGAGCACGAGAAGCAGATCTACATGGCCCAGGCTGCCGAGTCCGGCAAGCCCGAGGCTATCCAGGAGAAGATGGCTGTTGGCCGTCTGGAGAAGTTCTACAAGCAGTCCGTGCTCACCGAGCAGGAGTTCATCAAGGACAGCTCCCTCACCATCAAGAAGTACGCTGAGCAGGTCTCCAAGGAGCTCGGCGACACCATTACCGTCGTTGCCTTTGACCGTCTGGTCCGTGGCGAGTAAATAAGCTCTTGTAGCTGGTAATGAGCAGGCTGTGGGTTTTACTCACAGCCTGCTTTTTCATGGCTCTTATCAGAGCCTTTGATATCATATTGAGAGTCTAATTAAAGGAGGATCGCTTTGTCCGACATCCGATATAAACGAGTGCTTCTTAAGCTTTCCGGCGAAGCGCTGATGGGCGACGGCCAATATGGCATCGACCCCAAGGTTACCGATCATCTTGCCAAGCAGGTCAAGGAGCTGCTCGCCGTTGGCCATGAGGTCGGCGTCGTTGTCGGCGGCGGCAATATTTTCCGCGGCATGGCAGGCGCTGCCGGTGGCATGGAGCGTGCTCAGGCCGACTACATGGGCATGCTCGCGACCGTTATGAACGCGCTCGCCCTGCAGGATGCTTTCGAGCATAACGACGTTCCCTGCCGTGTGATGAGCGCTATCCAGATGAACGAGATCTGCGAGCCCTATATTCGCCGTCGCGCCATCAACCACCTTTCCAAGGGCAACGTCGTTATTTTTGCCGCCGGTTCGGGCAATCCGTACTTTACGACCGACACCGCCGCGGCTCTTCGTGCGTGCGAGATCGGCGCCGAGATTCTGATTAAAGCCACCAAGGTTGACGGCATCTACGACAAGGATCCCGTCAAGTGCGCCGATGCCGTCCGTTTTGACAAGATTACCTATCACGAGGTTCTCGTTCGCGGTCTGCAGGTTATGGATTCCACAGCTACGGCCCTGTGCCAGGATAACCGTATGCCTATTTTGGTCCTCAACATCGATGGCGAGGACACCGTCAAGCGCGCGCTCGCGGGTGAGCCCGTCGGCACGCTCGTCTATCAGGAGGATTAAGCATGGCAGAGAACATCACCGCCCATATGGACAAGTCGCTCGAGTCCCTCAAGCATAACTTCTCCAAGGTCCGTACCGGTCGTGCCAACGCCAACATTCTGTCCGACATCACCGTCGATTATTACGGTGTCCCCACGCCGGTCACGCAGGTTGCCGCCGTCAAGACCCCCGAGGCTCACATGCTGCTCATCGAGCCGTGGGATAAGGCGCTCATCAATGCTATCGTCAAGGCCATCGGCGCTTCCGATCTGGGTATTACCCCCAACTCCGATGGCACCGTCGTTCGTCTTCCGTTCCCGGCTCCCACTGAGGAGCGCCGTCGCGAGCTCGTCAAGGAGTGCCGCGAGTACGCCGAGCAGGCCAAGGTGTCTATCCGTAACATCCGTCGCGACTTCAACAACAAGCTCGAGCGCGATGAGGAGCTCACCGAGGACGACGTACGTCGCGAGCAGGCCAAGGTCCAGAAGCATACCGATGAGTATGTCGCCAAGGTCGAGGAGCTTCTGAAGGAAAAAGAAGCCGAGGTCATGGAGATCTAAGGTGCAATACGACGAGCATAAACTGGTCGAGTACTTTGCCGACGCCCCTGCGGGCGTCGGTTTTTCCGACCTTGACCTCAATAACATTCCGCACCATATCTCGTGCATCATGGACGGCAACGGTCGTTGGGCCACGTCGCGCGGTCTTGCACGCACCGAGGGCCACAAGGCGGGTATCGTCTCGCTGCGCGAGATCATTACCGCCTGCGTGCGCCTGGGTGTCGACGTGCTTTCGGCCTATGCATTTTCGACCGAAAACTGGAATCGACCGCAGCACGAAGTCAACGTTCTGATGCACCTGTTTGCCAAGACGTTTATCGACGAGCTGCCGCTTCTGAAGCGCGAAAATGTGCGCGTAGTCTTTTTGGGTGACATTTCCGCGCTGCCCAAGAAGACTCGCGACGTTTTTGAGCGCGGTCTTGCCGAGTGCGCCGATCACACCGGTATGACGCTGGCGCTTGCCGTCAACTACGGCGCGCGTGCCGAGATTACCCGCGCTGTCCGTCAGATCGCATCCGACGCTGCCGCCGGTAAGATCGATCCTGCCGCAATTGATGACGACATGGTGGCTTCCCACCTCTATACCGCCGGTCTTCCCGATCCCGAACTTGTGATTCGCACCTCTGGTGAGCTGCGCCTTTCGAACTATCTGCTGTGGCAGGTGGCTTATTCCGAATTCTACGTCACCGATACCTATTGGCCCGACTTTGATCGTTGGGGCCTTGTCGACGCCATTTTGGCCTATCAGGGCCGTGACCGTAGGTTTGGTGGACTGAGCAAGACCGAGGAGGCTTAATCGTGTCCGATCGTCCCAAGGCATCTGCTCCCAAGACGCCAGTTTCCGCGGCGCCTGCGCGCAAGGCTGCCACTGCGGGAGCGCCTGCAGCGAAGAGCGGCACCGGTTCGTGGCTGGCGGGCTTTATTACCCGTGCCGCCGCCGGTATCGTCTACGCCGTTGTCTTTATCCTGTGCCTGGTTTTGGGTATCGTGCCCACGGCCATCTTTGTTTCTGTCATGAGCGGTCTGTGCTGCTATGAGTTTTTCCGTATGACAAGGCTCGATGGCAAGATGGCTAACGAACGCATGGGTATCGCTGCCGCCGTACTCTTTCCGCTGTCGGCGTTGGGCGATTCGATGTTGCTGAATGCCCTGCTTTTTGCCTTGATGCTCGCTGTGGGCATTTGGTATGTCTGGTCGCCGCGTACCCGCATCTCTGATGTGGCCGTGACGCTCATGGGTCCCATCTACACTGGCTTTATGCTGTCGGCTATCGTGCTGCTGCGCGATGCCGTGCCCGGTTTTGCCGGCGCCCTGCTTTCAGTGGGCGTTTGCGCGTCCCTTTGGGTCTCCGATTCGTTTGCCTACATCGTGGGCAGCCGTATCGGCAAGCACAAGATGGTTCCCAAGATCTCCCCCAAAAAGAGCTGGGAGGGGTTTGCCGGCGGCATCTTGGGCTCGGTTTTGATTTGGCTCATCCTGTGGGCGACGCACTTCTACAAGCTCAGCCTGCCCTATGCGCTGCTATGCGGCGTGGTCGTGTCCATTCTGGGCGTTATCGGCGACCTTATCGAGTCGCGCATCAAGCGCGGTGTGGGCGTCAAGGATTCCGGCAACCTTATCCCGGGCCACGGCGGAATGCTCGATCGTAGCGATTCGCTTATCTTCGGTTGCATCACCGCACAGCTGTTGCTGATGATCGGAGGCGTGCTGTAATGTCCTTCCAGACGACGTATGGCCCCGATGGACGCCTTCGCGTTGCCATCCTGGGTTGTACGGGCTCTATCGGCACCCAGGCGCTCGATGTGTGCCGCCAGCATGCCGATCGCCTGCAGGTGACGGCGCTGTCCGTTAATTCCAGCACCTCGGAGCTCGTTGCCGCTGCCCGCGAGTTCTCGGTTCCGGCGGTTGCCGTTGCCGATGTCGCTCATGGCGATGACGCCGTGCTGCAGGAGTTGCCCGAGGGCACACAGCTCGGCGTTGGCGCGCAGGCGGTTTGCGAGCTCGCGCGTCGCGACGATGTCGACTGCGTGCTCGTCGCTATTGTGGGCGCCGCCGGTCTCGAGGCGAGCCATGCGGCCTTGACCTCGAATAAGCGCCTTGCCCTTGCCAACAAGGAGTCCCTCGTCGTCGGTGGCGACTTGCTTATGCCGTTGGCGCAACCGGGCCAGCTTATTCCGGTCGACTCTGAGCATTCCGCCATCTACCAGTGCTATCTGGGGGAGAACCCGCGCGAGGCCCACTGCATTTGGCTCACCTGCTCGGGTGGTCCGTTCTTTGGCCGCACGCGCGACGAGCTCGATCGCGTGACGCGTGCCGATGCCCTCGCGCATCCCACGTGGGCCATGGGTGCCAAGATCACCATTGACTCCGCCACCCTCATGAACAAGGGCCTGGAGCGCATTGAGGCCATGCATCTGTTTAACTGCGACCTCGATTTCATTAACGTGGTCGTGCAGCGTCAGTCCAAGATTCACTCTATGGTCGAGTTCGCCGACGGCTCCGTGATGGCGCATCTCGGTGCATCCGACATGCGTATTCCCATCCAGTTCGCGTTCTCGTATCCCGAGCGTTGGGATACTCCGGCGCCTCGTATCGATTTCCGCGAGCTGGGGCAGCTCACGTTTGATGCTGCCGACATGGATACCTTCCGCTGTCTGGCACTGGCCGAGCGTGCCGGCAAGACGGGTGGCACCATGCCGTGCGTGCTCAATGCCGCCAACGAGGTCGCCGTCGATGCCTTCCTGCACGATGGCTGCAGCTTTACCGATATCGATCGCATTGTGGAATCCTGCATGGACGCCCACGATATGCAGGTGGTCGATTCGTTTGAGCAGCTTCGCGACATCGATGCGTGGGCGCGTGAAAAGGCTGCGCAGGTGCTCGCCGCAACCCGTTCCTAACCCATAAGGATTGCTTTTTCGTTTTATGGATACTGTTCTGAGCGTTCTCTCATCGGTCTTTTGGGGCCTGCTGATGCTTTCCGTCCTCGTGTTTTTGCACGAGGGCGGCCACTTTTTGGCGGCGCGTGCCTGCGGCGTCCGTGTGACCGAGTTCTTTTTGGGTCTGCCGTGCCGCTTTGACATCCATTACACGTCGCGTCGCATTGGAACCAAGTTTGGCGTGACCCCGCTGCTGCTGGGTGGCTACGCTGCCATCTGCGGTATGGATCCGACCGATGTTTCGTGCGCCGACCGCGTGCTCGCGGCTATCTATCGTCATGGTCGCGTGACCGTGGCCGACCTTGCTGTCGAGCTCGAGCTTTCCGAGGAGGATGTGCTCGAGGCATGCGCCCTTTTGCTGGGCTGGGGCTCCATCGCGCCCTGGTATGAGGAAGGGGAGAAGCCCTCGCCGAGCTACTATCCCACCAAATATCAGACGTTGCCGCGAGACAAGGCAGGCTATACCACCTTTGATGGTCGCCGTTTCGATCGCGAACATGCGACTGCCGAGGGCGATGTGTGGGAGCTGCCGTGCGGCGAGGCCGAGTTCCTTGCGCAAGAGCGCTCGCACACCTATCTTGGCCAAGGCTTTCTCAAGCGCGCCTTTATGCTGCTCGCGGGCATTATCGTCAATATCTTGACGGGTTTTTTGCTCCTTATGAGCATCTATTCCATTGCGGGTGTCACCGTGCCGATGGATACCAACGTGATCGGTCAGGTTGACGAGGGGTCTATTGCCGCCAAGGCGGGTATCGAGGGCGGTGACGCGATCCTTTCGGTTGACGGTGTCTCATGTTCCACTTGGATGGATGTCTACGATGCCATCGGCAAGGCTGCCGGTAAGGACGATATCGCCATCGAGTACGAGCGTGACGGCAAGCAGCATTCGACCACGGTTGCGCTCAAAGAGGACGAGCGCCTAGGTGTGTATGCCTCTACGCAGGTGGTCCGTTTAGACCCCATCACGTCGGCTCGCCTGTCGTTCTCCTATGTCGTGCAGACAGCGGATGGCGTGATGCGCCTGCTCCAGCCGCAGCATACGATGGAGATTCTCGATCAGTCTTCTTCGATCGTGGGTATTAGCGTTATGTCCTCACAGGCCGCTGCTGCCGGCCCTGCCACGTTCCTTTCCTTTGCCGCCCTCATTTCGTTCTCGCTTGGCTTTATGAACCTGCTGCCCATCCCACCACTCGATGGCGGCAAGCTGGTCATCGAGATCATTCAAAAGATTGCGGGCCGCGAGCTGCCGCTCAAAGTGCAGACAATCGTCAGCTATGTCGGCATCGCGCTCTTTGCACTGCTGTTTGTCTATATGCTTCGTTCCGACATCCTTCGATTTATTCTGTAGGGGAGTGTTTGGATTGTCTTTATCCCATCCTTTGCCTCGCGAGTTGACGCGCCCCGTGCATGTGGGCGGCGTGCAGATCGGTGGTGGCGCTCCGGTCGTGGTTCAGTCTATGACCTGCACCGATACTGCTGATGCCCAGGCAACGCTTGCGCAAGTGTGCGCGTTGGCGCAGGCTGGCTGCGATATCGTGCGCGTGAGCGTGCCTACCGAGGCTGCGCTCGAGGGCTTTCGCACGATTTGTGCCGAGTCTCCGGTGCCAATCGTCGCCGATATCCATTTTAACCATAAGCTTGCCATTGGCGCTGTCGAGGCTGGTGCCTCTAAGCTGCGCATCAACCCCGGCAATATCGGCGATTGGGCTAAGGTCGATGCCGTCATCGATGCCGCGGGTGCCGCGGGCTGCGCGATTCGCATTGGCGTGAACGCGGGCTCGCTTGAGCAAGATATTGCCGAGCGCGACGACCTCACGCAGCCCGAAAAGCTCGTGATGTCGAGCGAACGCTTTGTGCGGCACTTTGAGGACCGTGGGTTTACCAACATCGTGCTATCCGCCAAGGCCCATAGCGTACAGACGACACTTGATACCTATCGCGCCCTGTCGCGCGAGATACCGCATGTTCCGCTCCACCTGGGCGTGACGGAGGCGGGGACCAAGCTTCAGGGCACCATCAAGAGCTCTGTAGGCTTGGGTATCTTGCTTTCCGAAGGCATCGGTGACACCATGCGTGTGTCGCTCACGGCCGATCCGGTTGAGGAGCCGCCGGTCGCCTGGGGAATTCTACAGTCGCTGGGCCTGCGTCGCCGTGGTCCCGAGATTGTCTCGTGCCCCACGTGCGCCCGCTGCCAGGTTAACCTGATTCCCATCGCCGAGGAGGTCACCGAGCGGCTTAAGAACTATTCCGCGCCGCTTTCGATCGCCGTGATGGGATGTGCGGTCAACGGCCCCGGAGAGGCATCTGACGCCGACCTGGGTGTTGCCTGCGGACGTGGTCAGGGTCTGCTCTTTTCGCATGGCCAGATCATTGGTAAAGTAGCTGAGGATCAAATTGTCGACGCGCTTATGGCCGAGGTCGACAAACTTATTGAGGAGAAATAAATGACCCGAGCAATGTATATGTCTAAGCTCTATGCGCCGACGCTCAAAGAGGATCCGGCGGATGCCGAGCTAGCGAGCCACCGTCTGCTGCTTCGCGCTGGCATGATCCGCAAGGAGGCCGCCGGCCTGTATTCCTATCTGCCGCTCGCTTGGCGCTCGATCCGCAAGATCGAGAACATCGTGCGCGACGAGATGGATGCCGCCGGTGCTCAGGAGCTCATGATGCCCATCATGGTCGATGCCGAGCTGTGGCGTGAGTCCGGCCGTATCGATGCCTATGGCAAGGAGCTTGTGCGCTTTGATGACCGCCACGGCCGCGAGTTTGTGCTCGGACCCACGCACGAGGAGACCGTGACTGCCCTGGTGCGCAATGAGTTGCGTTCCTACAAGCAGCTGCCAGTGAACCTCTATCACATCCAGGATAAGTTCCGCGACGAGTTCCGTCCCCGTTTTGGCCTGATGCGCGGTCGCGAGTTCATCATGAAGGACGCCTACAGCTTCTCTGCTACGCAGGAGAGCCTGCAGGGGGAGTACGACAAGATGAAGCAGGCCTATGCCAACATTTGCGAGCGCTGCTACATCAAGGCTCTGCCCGTTGTCGCCGACTCCGGCGAGATCGGTGGCGATACCTCCGTCGAGTACATGGCTTTGGCCGACGCTGGCGAGGCTTCGCTCGTCTACTGCGACGATTGCGGCTTCGCTGCCGACGATGAGGCCGCAAGCACCAAGGTCGTTGTGACCGAGGGTCCTGGCGACGGTACGCTTACCAAGGTCGAGACTCCGGGCATGGGCACCATCGAGGCCGTTGCAAAGTTCTTCGGCTTCCCCGAGAACGGCACGCGCAAGTCTCTGGCACTCCTCGACGCCGAGGGCAAGCCCGTCGTGGCCATTGTTCCGGGCGACCACGAGCTCAACGATTGCAAGGCCGAGCATGTCTTTGGCAAGGGCTATCGCATGATGACTGATGAGGAGCTCCAGACCTACGGTCTGCATAAGGGCTTTATCGGACCGGTTAACCTGCCCGAGGGCATTCGCCTGGTGTGCGACGAGAGCCTGCGCGAGTCCAAGCAGTGGGCCTGCGGTGCCAACGAGGTCGATTATCACTTTACCGGTGCCTGCCCCGAGCGCGACTTTACCGTCGACGAGTGGGCCGACCTGGTAACCGTCGTTGCCGGCGATCCCTGCCCGCACTGCGGCAAGCCGCTCTCTGCTGCTCGCGGCATCGAGGTCTCGCAGGTCTTCCAGCTGGGTACCAAGTATTCCGAGGCCATGGGCGCCACCTTTATGGACGAGGACGGCAAGGAGAAGCCGCTTATCATGGGTTGCTACGGCGTTGGTGTGTCCCGCTCGCTTGCTGCCGTCGTGGAGCAGCACAACGACGAACACGGCATCGTCTGGCCGGTCTCCGTTGCCCCGTACGAGGTCGCGGTGATTCCGCTCGATCCCAAGAAGGAGGAGTGCGCTAACGTTTGCGACCAAATCGTCGAGGGCCTGTGCGCCGAGGGTATCGAGGTTGTCGTCGATGACCGTGACGAGCGTCCTGGCTTTAAGTTTGCCGATAACGACCTCATGGGCTTCCCGTATCAGGTCGTGCTTGGCAAGCGTGGCCTCAAGAATGGTACTGTGGAGCTCAAGGACCGTGCCACGGGCGAGCGTGAGGACGTGGCGATCGACGAGGTCGTCGCCAAGATTGCCGAGCTTGTTAAGGCGGCCCGCCGTTAATCGACGTTTCTGCTATTAGATGTAATTGCGGGGCTGCTCCGTATCTCTCTTAGGATGAGATGCGGAGCAGTCTATTTTGTTGGAATAAACTCGATGGGTAAAGAAAACCCCACAGCCTATATGAGCTGCGGGGTTTTCTTGTGCCTCCGATGCGAAATAAATCGCTCAGATATTACTGATAATCGACGACGTCGATCCAGTTCTTCAGGAACTCATCGTTCACGTTGCGCTTACGAGCGAGCTCGGAAGCGGCGACGATGCTCGTCCACTGACGCACGACCTGCATGGGCATATCGGCGCGGTCGCAGTAGAGCTCCAAGTAGGCCTCAGCCTGGTCCTTGCTGTTGAGGGCGAAGAGCAGGTAGGTGGTGGCAACGTCGGCAGCAGGGGAGCCCTGGGTGGCGTGTGCCCAGTCGCACACATAGAGCTGGCCGTCGTCGCCGACGATGACGTTGGAGGGGTTGAAGTCGCCGTGGCAGACCTTGAACTCCTTGGTCATGCCGTCCAGACGCTCCTGAAGGTTGTAGCGCGTGGTGGCATTGAGCTGATCAAGGCTGTCGATCATGCGGGCGAACTTGTCGCGCTGACGGTTGAGCAGCGGGGAGGTATAGCCGTGGATCTCGATCTGGAGGTCGACGAACATCTCGAGATACTCACCAAAGCGCTGGGGCTCAGCAGTCATCTTCTCGGCAAGGGTGGTGCCCGGAACCTTCTCGGTCACGAGCGCCCAGCCGTTGGCGTTCTCGAGCTGGGAAACCTCGAGAGCCTTGGGGCTGCGGATGCCGCACTCATTGATGCGGGCAAGATTCAAAGCCTCGTTGAACACGTCGGAGACAGGCTTGGTCTCGTTAAAGACCTTGACGATCTTGTCGCCCAGGTCGTAAACGACCTTGTTGCCACGGCGGACGAGCTCGGTCTTGGAATCGGGTAGCAGCATGGTTGCATCCTTTCAACGATGCGATAGAAGCGACGGCGGGGATGTGTGAAACACCCGTGCACCCCCGCCGTTAAAAACCGTGCTAAAACTAGCAGACGGCGTAGTCCTGAGGCTCGCGGCCGTAGTAGGCGTCCAGGTAGAGCTCCTTGATCTCGCTCATGAGCGGGTAGCGCGGGTTTGCGCCGGTGCACTGGTCGTTGAATGCCTGCTCGGTCATCTCGTCGAGGGTGTCGAGGAAGTACTGCTCGTCAACACCGTAGTCGGCGATGGTCTTCTTGACGCCGATGAAGTCCTTGAGCTCCTCGAGCTTCGTGATGAAGTTCTCGAAGACCTCCTTGTCGTCCTTGCCCTCGATGCCGCAGTACTTGGCCATCTCGGCGTAGTTGTGCAGCGCGTTGGGGTAAGGATACTGGGAGAAGGTACCCATCTTGACGGGAGCCTCGGCGGCGTTGTAGCGCATAACGCGGGTCAGGATGACGGCGTTGGCGAGGCCGTGGGGCAGGTGATGGAAGGCGCCGAGCTTGTGAGCCATGGAGTGGTTGAGGCCCAGGAAGGCGTTGGCGAAGGCCATGCCGGCCATGCAAGAGGCGTTGTGCATCTCCTCGCGGGCATGCGGGTCCTTGGCGCCGTTCGTGAAGCTGGAGGGCAGGTTCTCGAAGACGAGCTTAGCAGCGCGCTCGGAGAGGCCCTTGGTGTAGTCGGAAGCCATGATGGAGACGTAGGACTCGATGGCGTGGGTCATGACGTCGATGCCGGAGGCAGCGGTCAGGCCGCGCGGGGCGGTCATGCAGTTGTCGGCGTCGACGATAGCCATGTTGGGGAGCAGCGCGTAGTCGGCGAGCGGCCACTTGATGCCGGTCTCCTTGTCGGTGATGATGGCGAACGGCGTGCACTCGGAGCCGGTACCCGAAGAGGTCGGGACGGCGACGAAGTAGGCCTTCTTGCCCATCTCGGGGAAAGTGAAGATACGCTTGCGGATGTCCATGAAGTCCATGGCCATGTCCTCAAACTTGCACTCGGGGTGCTCGTACATCATCCACATGATCTTGCCGGCGTCCATAGCGGAGCCACCGCCGACGGCGATGATGACGTCCGGCTCAAAGAGAGCCATCTGCTTGGCGCCGCGACGTGCGCACTGCAGCGACGGATCGGGCTCGACGTCGTAGAAGCAGTCGTGGGCGATGCCCATCTCGTCGAGCTTGGCCTCGATGGCGCGGGTGTTGCCATTCTTGAAGAGGAACTGGTCGGTGACGATGAAGGCGCGCTTCTTGCCCATGACGGTACCGAGCTCGTCGAGGGCGACGGGCGTGGAACCCTTCTTGAAGTAGACCTTCTCGGGAGCGCGGAACCACAGCATGTTCTCACGGCGCTCGGCCACAGTCTTAACGTTGATCAAGTGCTTCACCCCAACGTTCTCGGAGACGGAGTTGCCGCCCCAGGAGCCGCAGCCCAGGGTCAGAGACGGCTTCATGCCAAAGTTGTACAGGTCACCGATGCCGCCGTGCGAGGACGGGGTGTTGATGACGATACGGCAGGCCTTCATGACGTGCTCGAACAGGCTGATCTTCTCGGCCTGGGCGGGGTGCACGTACAGAGAGGCGGTGTGGCCCGGGCCACCGGCGAGCACCAGGTGCTCGGCCTTGTCGACGGCCTCCTGGAAGTCCTTGGCGTGATACATGGCCAGGACCGGGGAGAGCTTCTCGTGGGAGAACTCCTCCTTGGCGGGGTCGGTGGAGGTGACCTCGGCGATCAGGATCTTGGTCTTGGCGGGAACCTCGATGCCGGCGAGCTCAGCGATCTTGGCAGCAGCCATGCCGGGGATGCGGTGATCGAGGGCGCCATTCTTGAACATGGCGGCACGCAGTGCCTCCATCTCGGCACCCTGCTTGACGAAGTAGCAGCCGCGCTTCTGGAACTCGGCCTTAACCTGGTCATAGATGGTGTCGATGACGGTCACAGACTGCTCGGAAGCGCAGATCATGCCGTTGTCGAAGGTCTTGGAGTGGATGATGGAGTTGACGGCGAGCAGCACGTCGGCGGTGTCGTCGATGACGACCGGGGTGTTACCGGCGCCAACGCCCAGGGCAGGCTTGCCCGAGGAGTAGGCGGCCTTGACCATGCCCGGGCCACCGGTGGCGAGGATGATGTCGACGTCGCGCATGACCATGTTGGTCAGCTCGATGGAGGGGACATCGACCCAGCCGATGATGCCCTCGGGGGCGCCGGCCTTGACGGCGGCGTCAAGTACGAGCTTGGCGGCGGCGATGGTGCACTTGGCGGCAGCCGGGTGCGGGGAGATGATGATGGCGTTGCGGGTCTTCAGACTGATCAGCGTCTTGAAGATCGCGGTGGAGGTGGGGTTGGTCGTCGGGATGACGGCGCCCACGATGCCGATGGGCTCAGCGATCTTGGTGATGCCGTAGGCCTCGTCGCGCTCCAGAACGCCACAGGTCTTGGTGTTCTTGTAAGCGTTGTAGATGTACTCTGCGGCGTAGTGGTTCTTGATGACCTTGTCCTCAAGAACGCCGCGGCCGGTCTCCTCGATGGCCATCTTCGCCAACGGGATACGAGCCTTGTTGGCGGCCATGGCGGCCTCATAGAAGATCTTGTCGACCTGCTCCTGCGTGTACGTAGCAAAAAGCGCCTGGGCCTCTCGCATCTGAGCGAGCTTAGCCTCAAGCGCCTCTACGTTGTCCACAATTGCGGGAGTAGTGTTTTCCGGTGACTTTTTCACCATTTGTGTCTCCTTGCGATCGGAGATTTACCCTACGTCTTGCATGATAGCAAGAAATAATTCGGTAAACGGTAAGATTCCCGTAAAAGGCACACTAAAACGCTTCAATAAAATGAAGCGTTTTAACTAAAACTATCTGATAGTGCATCGCCCCGCTCATTGGGGACAGACTTACATGAGTGGTTTCACTCATTTGGGACAGACATCGATTTGCGATTTTGTCGTTTTGGGCCTGTTTTTGTTGCTGATTGGATATAAATAGGTCAAAGGCTCAGCATTTCGCGTTCCTTCTCTCCTTTTAGGTGTTGCCTGTACGGCTTTGAAAGGAGAGACCATGCCCCGATGCGCCCGCGAAATTTCGCTCACCGGCTATTACCACGTCTTTGACCGCGGTAACTCCAAACAGATCATTTTTGAAGATGATTCCGACCGCTATCGTTTCCTATCGGACATATCGGACAGGTTTGCGTGCCATGACGTGGCGGTGTTGGCCTGGTGTCTTATGGACAACCACTTCCATTTGATGGTTGATGACCCATATGACAACCTTTCAAAGGCAATGCAGTGCGCGCTGACGGCGTATGCCAAGTATTTCAATGGGAAAACGGGAAGAACGGGCCATCTGTTTGACAATCGCTATTCGCGGGTCGCGGTTGAGTCGGACACGCAGGCAGTGCAGCTGCTCGACTATATTCATCTCAATCCCGTGAAGGGTGCGCTTGACTCGCTCGAGGCGTACCGCTGGTCAAGCTATAAGGCGTATCAGCTGGGCTATGATCCCTTTGACATCTGTGATGCGGCCCCTATGCTTGATGTTGTCGGAGGCTCCCGTCGCTATTGCGAGCATCTCAAGAAAGTTGCCGGGCGCATCTGGTCAGTGGAGGTTCTTCCGCGCCGGCGGATCCCCGATGAGGAGGCCCTTTTCGTTGCACGCGAAGTCCTGACGAGCATAGATCCTGCGTTGCTCAAGGCCCTGCCACGCCCCGAACGCGATGCCTGCCTGCTGAGGCTCAGGCGGGCACATCTCACGGTCAAGCAAATTGCCCGTATCACCGGTATCGGCGCCACAAGCGTGACCAAGGCTACTGCAGGCTGGAAGGATGCAGCGTGAGATAGGGGCCGGAGCCGATCGGGACGCCGCATGCGTGCGTCATGTCTGTCCCCAATGCGTGAAAACACTCATGTAAGTCTGTCCCCAATGAGTGCATTTTCACTCTGGTTTTGCATTCCTGGATAGATAGAAAAGAAACCGCCTTCTCAAAAGAAAGCGGTTTCTTATAGTTCTATATGAACGCGAGGTCTTTGACCCGGAGAGTCCGAGGTACTTGTTGGTAAGACCTTATTTAGGAGCGCGCAACCTTGCCAGACTTGAGGCAGGTGGAGCAAACGTTCATCTTGCGACGGTGACCATCGACGACGACGTAGACGCGCTGGATGTTGGGGCGGAACTTACGGTTGGTGACGCGGTGAGAGTGGCTGATGGAGCGACCGGCAACGGGGTGCTTACCGCAAACTTCGCAAACTTTGGACATAACTGACCCTCCTTGGGCGACAAACGAACATGTCGCGTTAACAAACAAGCTTGAACTATAGCACAGAAGTCGCTCCCTGTGCGCAATCTACACAGAGATATTCCTCTTTTGGCGATAGTGCCCACGCTACGGCCCTGGACGTAGATCCGATTTGCGTGCAGCAGAGGGGATTATGCCAGCTCGTGCGTGTGTTTTCAAGCTCGTCCCACAAATATATATAGGTTTATGGAGCATTGGGCTCCGTTTACGGATTGTTCTGTATTTATGCTCGCAATTAAGCTCGAGGTTGGCTACACTATCCCTTGACCATTAAAGGGGTACGAGATACCCACATGGAATTACATAGCTGCCAAAGAGCAGCCCTTCCTGTGGGTGTCTGGTCCGCTTTAAGCGGTCGGGCATCTATTTTTTTGACTGTGTCAGCAGTCAAGACATGTGAGGAAGGAGATCGATGGGCACGACTTCCCCCAAGGCGGTCATCATGGACGAGACCGCCGTCAATCGAGCGATGACCCGCATCGCGCACGAGATTCTCGAGCGCAACGAGGGCTGTGAAGACCTCGCTCTGGTCGGCATCGTCACGCGCGGCGACCTTCTGGCAAAGAAGCTCGCCGAGGAGATCAAGGAGATCGAGGGCGTCGACGTTCCGCTCGGCAGCCTGGACATCAGCTTCTACCGCGATGACTATGCGACCAATTTCGCTCCCGCGATCCACGCTACCAACATTCCCTTCAGCGTCGACGGCAAGCGCGTCGTGCTGGTGGACGACATCCTGTATACGGGCCGTACTATCCGCGCCGCTCTGGATGCCGTCATGGACCTGGGCCGTCCGAGCCGCATCGAGCTGGCAGTTCTCGTTGACCGCGGTCACCGTGAGCTCCCCATCTCGCCGGACTTTGTCGGCAAGAACGTTCCCTCGTCGCATGAGGAGAACGTGCACCTATATATGAAGGAAGTCGACGGCCACACCGCCGTCGAGATTAACGACGTCGCGCCGGGTTCCCACGTGGGCTCCGCGCCGCTGGGAGGTGAGTAGTACCGTGGCGTTCAACCATAAGCACCTGATCGACATTACCGAGTACTCCGAAGAGGACATCAAGCTCATCCTCGAGACCGCCAAGGCGTTCTCTGAGGTCAACGAGCGTGCGATCAAGAAGGTCCCCACGCTCAAGGGCAAGACCATCGTCAACATGTTCAACGAGCCCTCGACGCGCACCCGCAGCTCCTTCGAGCTCGCCGAGAAGCGCCTTTCGGCCGACAGCCTCAACTTTGGCGGCTCCTCGACCTCCACGGTCAAGGGCGAGAGCCTCGTCGACACCGTCGAGACCCTCAACGCCTACAAGATTGATTGCATCGTCGTTCGCGATAAGCACGCCGGTGCTCCCTACATCGTCACGCAGAACTCGCCCGCGAGCGTCATCTGCGCCGGCGACGGCAAGCACAACCACCCCACGCAGGCCCTGCTCGACCTGTACACCATCTGGGAGCACAAGGGTGACTTCCACGGTCTGAAGGTCGCCGTCGTCGGCGATATCGCGCACTCCCGCGTGTGCGGCTCGCTGATCCCCGCACTTAAGATCATGGGCTGCGAGACCTACGCCGTCGCCCCCGGCACGCTGCTGCCGCCGGCGCCCGAGGTCCTGGGCTGCGACCACGTGACGAGCGACCTCGATTCCGTCCTGCCCGAGCTGGACGTCGTCTACATGTTGCGCGTGCAGCAGGAGCGCCTCGAGGGCGCACCGTTCCCCACGATTCGTGAGTACCACAAGCTCTTCGGTCTGACCAAGGACCGCGAGAAGCTCATGAAGCCCGATGCGATTATCTGCCACCCGGGCCCCATCAACCGCGGCGTTGAGTTCGACTCCTATATGGCCGACCACCCGCAACGCTCCGTCATCCTGGAGCAGGTCTACGCCGGTATCTGCGTGCGTATGGCTATCCTGTATCTGCTGCTTGGAGGTGCCGATAATGGCCTTGCTTCTTAAGAATGCCCACGTCGTCGATCCGTCCGTCGAGCTTGACGGTGTCGTCGACGTCCTGATCGACGGTGACAAGATCGCCGAGGTCGGCGAGAACCTCGCCGCCGAGGGAGCCGAGGTCCGCGACCTTTCCGGCAAGTATCTCGTCCCCGGCCTGGTGGATATGCACGTGCATCTGCGCGAGCCTGGCTACGAGGTCAAAGAGGACATCGAGAGCGGCACCCGCGCTGCTGCCAAGGGCGGCTTCACCGGCGTGTGCGCCATGCCCAACACCGACCCCGTTACCGATAACGGAACCGTCGTTGAGTTCGTCAAGTCCCGCGCTGCCGAGGTCGGCCACTGCCGCGTCTATCCTTCTGGTGCTATGACTCGCGGCCTTAAGGGCGAGGCTATGTCCGAGATGGGCGATATGGTCGCCCACGGCGCCGTCGCCTTCACCGATGACGGTCGCGGCGTGCAGGGTGCGGGCATGCTCCGTCGCTGCATGGACTACGGCAAGATGTTCGGCAAGGTCTTTATGAGCCACTGCCAGGACGAGGATCTGGTCGGCCACGGCCAGATCAACGAGGGCAAGGTCTCGACCCGTCTGGCCCTCGAGGGTTGGCCGGCCGCCGGCGAGGAGCTTCAGATTGCCCGCGACATCGAGATTGCCAAGCTGACCGGTGCCAAGCTGCACATCCAGCACATCTCCACCGCTCATGGCCTGGAGCTCGTGCGTGCCGGTAAGGCTGCCGGTGTCCAGGTGACCTGCGAGGCCACCCCGCACCACATGTTCCTGACCGAGAACGACCTGGACGAGACCTACAACACCTCGCTCAAGGTCAATCCGCCGCTGCGCACCGACGAGGATGCCGAGGCCATCCGTCAGGGTGTCATCGACGGTACCGTCGACGCTATCGTTACCGACCACGCTCCCCACACCCCGTGGGAGAAGGCCCGCGAGTTCGAGCTCGCGCCCTTTGGAATGATTGGCCTCGAGACTTCGCTGTCGCTCGTGCTCACTGAGCTGGTCAACACGGGCAAGATGAGCGTGAGCCGCATGGTCGAGCTCATGGCCATCAAGCCGCGTGAGATTCTGGGCCTCGATCAGGTTCAGGTCAAGGCGGGCTCTGTCGCCGACCTGACCGTGTTCGACCCCTCCGCAACCTGGACGGTTGGCGAGGACGGTTACGAGTCGCGCGCCGAGAACTCCGGTTTTGCCGGCCGCACGCTCACCGGTCGTGCCACCGATGTATTTGTCGGTGGCAAGCAGACGCTCGCCGACGGCTGCATCTGCTAGCATAGCCTTATCGCTTTTGTGCGCGGCGCCCTTGCGGTGCCGCGCTTTCTGTTCGTTTAGACCATGCAACCGCATGGGGGATTGGAGCGTCTATGCCCACACCTTCCACTGCACGCATGCACGACTTCGAGGTCGTCTCGAACCGGGAGATCGCCGACGGCATCTTCTCGCTCGTCATCTCGGCCCCCAAGCTTGCAAGTGCGCTCAAGCCCGGTCAGTTTGTGAACATCGCCGTCCCCGGCGATGCGTCTTCTCTGCTTCGTGTGCCCTTGAGTTTCTACCGCGCCGACGCCGAGGCCGGCACCGTCGAGCTGTGGTACGCCGTCGTGGGCGACGATACCCGCCGTTTGTCCCAGATGGGCCCTGGCTCCACCTCTAACCTGTTGGGCCCCGGTGGCCGTGGCTGGATGGTACCCGAGGGCACCAGGAAGGCACTGCTCGTCGCCGGTGGCATCGGCGTTCCGCCTGTGCTGTGTCTTGCCGGCATGCTTGCCGAGCAGGGTGTTGATGTGGACGTGTGCCTGGGCTTCGGCACCGCTTCCAAAGTCGTGGGTGTCGATGAGTTCCGCGCGCTGGGCGCCACGGTTAACGTGTGCACCGACGACGGTTCGCTCGGCACGCACGGTTTTTGCACCGATCCGGCAGCCGAGCTGCTTGGAGAGGGCGGCTACGACTACGTCGCCAGCTGCGGCCCCGCCGTCATGATGAAGAAGGTCGCCGCCGCTGCCGCCGAGGCCGGTGTGTACTGCGAGGTGTCGCTCGAGCGCATGATGAGCTGTGGCTTTGGCGCCTGCAACACCTGCAATGTCGAGACGGTCGACGGTATGAAGGGTGCTTGTATGTGCGGCCCCGTGTTCGATGCTTCCAAGGTGGTGGTCTTCTAGTGGGTACCGTGAACATGGCCGTCGATTTCGGCGGCGTCAAGATGCAGAACCCCATTAACACCGCAGCCGGTACCTTTGGCTACGGTTGGCAGTTCCAGAACTTCTTTGATGTTTCCCAGCTGGGCGCCATTACCACCAAGGGCTGTGCCGCCGAGCCTTGGCCGGGCAACCCTGCGCCCCGCATGGCCGAGATTCCTGGCGGTATGATCAACTCCGTGGGCCTGCAGAACCCCGGTGTCGCCGCCTTTGCCCGTGAGTCCGGCCCGTGGCTCGAGCAGCTGTCCAAGGACGGTTGCCAGGTCATTTGCCAGGTTGCCGGGCATTCCGTTGATGAGTTTGTGCGCGCGCTCGAGATGTATGTCGAGCTATGCCCCTGGGCTGCCGGCTACGAGATCAACGTGAGCTGCCCCAACATCGCCGCCGGCGGTGCCGCCATGGGCTCTACGCCCGAGGGCGCCTCTTCCGTCATGGCCGCCTGCCGTAAGGTGACCGATAAGCCGCTGTTCGTCAAGATGGCTCCGGTTAACGTCGCCGAGATTGCCAAGGCTCTCGAGGCCGCGGGAGCCGACGGCCTTTCGGTCATTAACTCCATCCAAGGCATGGCCATCGATGTTCATACCCGCAAGTCCCGCGTGGCCAAGCCCAAGGGCGGCCTTTCTGGCCCGCTTTGCCACCACATCGCCGTGCGCATGGTCTGGGAGGTTGCCCAGGCCGTCGATATCCCCATCAACGGTGTCGGCGGTGTCATGACTGGCGAGGATGCGGCTGAGTTTATCCTGGCCGGCGCCACCTGCGTGTCGGTCGGCATGGCCAACTTCGTCGATCCGTGTGCTTCGCTTAAGATCGCGCATGAGCTCGAGGCCTGGGCCGAGTCCCAGGGCGTAAAGGACATCAACGAGCTGGTGGGTGCTTTCGAATGCTAGAGAATGATGCCCGCGACCGTGTTATCGTCGCCCTCGACTGCGACCGTGAGCGCGCGCTCGAGCTCGCCCACGAGCTTTCGGGCCATGCCGCCTGGCTCAAGGTCGGCATGACGCTCTATTACGCTGAGGGTCCCCAGATCGTCAAGACCTTTAAGGACCTTGGCTTTAAGGTCTTCCTCGACCTTAAGTTCCATGACATTCCGCATCAGGTGCGCGGCGCTGCCCGCTCGGCCTCGCTTGCCGGTGCCGACCTGCTTTCGGTCCACGGCCTGGGCTCGGGTGCTATGCTCGCTGCCTGCCGCGAGGGTGCCGAGGAGGCGCGTGAGGACCGCGCCAAACTCGTCGCCATCACCGTGCTCACGAGCATGAATCAGGATGCCTTGAGCGAGATCGGCGTCGAGTCGCCCGTGGCCGAGGAGGCCGCCCGCTTGGCAAAGCTTGCTCAGGCCAACGGCATCGATGGCATCGTGTGCTCACCGATGGAGGCTCACGACATGCGTGAGCTGCTGGGTCCTGATGCCCTGATCGTGACTCCGGGTGTGCGTCCGGTGGGTGCCGCCCTTGGCGACCAGTCCCGCGTGGCGACGCCTTCCCAGGCTATCGAGCGTGGCGCAAGCCACATTGTGGTGGGCCGTCCCATCACCGGTGCCGACGATCCGGTTGCCGCCTTTGACGCCATCGTCGCCGAGCTGGTCGAAAACGTCGCGTAAAAGATTCCCCTAAGTCACCACTTTTGGGTCTCATTAGCACAAAATAGCCCCTGTGCCTGCGTAAACTTTCCCATCCTTTGTGTGGAATCGCAGGTCAGGGGCTTAACTTTGGGCGCAGTATATTGCACTTTTTGCGGGTATCGTCTAACCTATGGAGCCGCGATTAGGCATTTTGTACGTTCTACGTGCTAAAATGCCAATTATTGAATCAGATATAACCCAACTATTTGGAGGTACGAATGGCACTCCCTCAGCTTACCGACGAGCAGCGCAAGCAGGCTCTTGAGAAGGCTGCTGCCGCACGTCACGCCCGCGCTGAACTTCGCGAGCAGATCAAGAAGGGCGAGAAGTCCCTCGAGTCCGTGCTCAACTCCGATGACCCCATCGCTTCCCGCATGAAGGTTTCCACCCTCATCGAGTCTCTCCCCGGTTATGGCAAGGCCAAGGCCGCCAAGATCATGGAGGAGCTCGGTATCTCCGCTACTCGTCGCGTCCAGGGCCTCGGCGTCCGTCAGCGCGAGCAGCTCCTCGAGCAGCTGACCAAATAAGTGAGCGCTCAGGATTCCAAGCTCTTTGTGATTTCTGGACCGTCAGGCGCAGGCAAGGGTACGCTCGTCACTCGTGTGCGCGAGCGCCGCTCGAACCTGGGTCTGACGGTTTCGGCTACCACGCGAGCACCACGCAAAGGTGAGGTCGACGGCGTCAACTACTTTTTTCTGACGCGCGAGGAGTTCGACCGCCGCGTGGCAAACGGTGAGTTTGTTGAGTGGGCCGAGGTCCACGGTAACTGCTACGGCACGTTGGTGAGCGAGGTCACATCCAAGCTCGCCTCGGGCGCGTCTCTGATTTTGGAGATCGATGTCCAGGGCGCCCTGCAGGTGAAGGAGCGTTTCCCCGAGGCCGTGTTGATCTTTATCAAGCCGCCTTCGCTTGAGGTGCTCCGCGAGCGTCTAGTCGGTCGCGGTACCGAGACGCCCGAGACGATTGAGCTGCGTATGGCAAACGCCGCCGATGAGCTTGCCCTTGCCGACCGCTACGACGACGTCGTGGTGAATGACGATCTCGACCGCGCGACCGATGAGCTCGTTCGCGTTCTCGATATGCATGAAAGGATCTGAGGTCCGTGTCCGTTGTAAAGCCTTGCATTGACGATCTTCTGGAGAAGACCGATCACAACCGCTTCCTGCTCGCTTCGCTTGCCTCCAAGCGCGCCTGCGACATCAATAGCATGCTGCGTGGCCAGCACAACCGCGTGCTTGCCGTCCAGGATGTCGATGACATCACCATCGGGCTTTCCGGTGCCGATACCATCTCGATGGCTATGGACGAGATTGTCGACGGCGACATCTCTTACGACGAGGCCCGTTACGAGAAGGCGCTCGGCCATAAGGTTGCTGAAGCCTAAATGGCAGCTCGCGTTTGCCTGGTCCACTATCACGAGGTTGGACTGAAGGGCAAGAACCGCGCACATTTTGAGCATATCCTCATGGATAACATCAAGGCGGCCTTGGCCGCCTTTTCCGTGAACGCCGTGTCTCGAATTTCCGGTTATATCCTCGTGACCTTTAACGAGCATCAGGCCGACGAGGCGGCGCGTGTCATTCGCACCGTCCCCGGCGTTGCCCGTGTGTCTATGGCGTATCACACCAACCGCGACCCGCAGGAGTACTGCGCCGCCGCCGTGAAGGCACTGCGCGAGTTTGGTTCCTTCGATTCGTTTAAGGTGCACGCCAAGCGCTCCAATACCGACTATGAGCTCACCTCGATCGATATTAATCGTCAGGTGGGCGAGGTACTGTGTGAGGCCTTCCCCGATAAAAAGGTTCAAATGCACGACCCCGATGTGATGGTGCACGTACTGGTGGTCCAGGGTAGCGTTTATGTGTACGCGCGCTCCGAGCGCGGCGTGGGCGGTCTGCCGGTGGGTTCTGCCGGCAAGGTCGTGACGCTGCTGTCGTCGGGTATCGATTCTCCGGTGGCGACCTGGATGCTCGCGCGTCGCGGCGCGGTGTGCGTGCCGGTGCATTTCTCCGGTCGTCCGCAGACGCCTGATACGAGCGAGTATTTGGTGCAGGACATCATCCGTGCGCTTGAGCCGGGTGTCCAGATCGGCCGCCTGTACGTGGTGCCGTTTGGCGACTGCCAGCGTGAGATTTCGGTCACCTGCCCCAGCAACCTGCGTGTGATCATGTATCGTCGCATTATGTATTCGGTTGCCGAGCGCATTGCGCGCATCGAGGGCGCCAAGGCCATCGTTACGGGCGAATCGCTTGGGCAGGTTGCCTCCCAAACGCTTGAGAACATCATGGCCGTCAACGAGGCCGTGAAGATCCCCGTGTTCCGTCCTCTCATCGGTTCGGACAAGCAGGAGATCATCGCGCGTGCTGAGGAGATCGGTACGTTCGATATCTCGACTGAGGCCGCTCCCGACTGCTGCACGCTGTTTATGCCGCGCCGACCCGAGACGCACGCTAAACTCGATGCCGTGCATGAGGCCTGGGAGTTGTTCGATCATGAGGAGATGATCGAGCGCCTGCTCAAGCAGACCGAGTACATCGACTTCGAGAGCAACACGTATAAGGCCCCTAAGACCTTAAAACGCAAACATTCGGAGCTTGCTCCGCGTGAGATTTACCAAGATTACGAGTAAATTTGTGCATAGACCGACGATGCGCCTGCATCGTCGGTCTTTTGCTATCTGGGCATTTTGCGGCTAAGCGTTCATTTGCTGACGTGTGCCTGAATAAATGGACAGATTTGTGCAAGGTTTTGGTCGGTTTTTGGTTTGACCGCAAAAACCGGTTTTGGGGCGTGGCTGTTGTGGAGCTCCTTTCCTGACACGATGGTGTTGGGAGGTTTTGCTATGGCGCAGCGCGAACAACACGAACGAGTCAAAAAGATGGACCGCTGGGCGGGCAAACTGCTCGGTCATAAGGCAGTGGTGATGGCGATACTGGTCGTCATTGCGATGGCGAGTGGGCTGGCGATGGCGAACCTTGGCGGCGGTGCCGGCGGTGTGTCGTTTGAGCGCACTGATGGTTCGGGCACGTTAGTGGAGCCGGGATCCGGCGATGCTTCGAGCGGAAAGACATCCGAAGGCTCTTCGCCTAAGGCGTCTGCCGCGGCAGAGGTTTATGTCGATGTTGATGGCGCCGTGGTGTCACCCGGTGTATATCGCCTCAAAGACGGGGCGCGGGTGGCTCAGGCGATTGATGCCGCCGGCGGACTGGCGCCCGAAGCAGACGTTACGGGGCTTAATCGTGCATCCAAGGTCACTGATGGACAAAAAATTCACGTTCCAACGGTAGGGGAGCAGCAGGCGTCCATTGCGGAAGCCGGTGTTGATGGTGGGACTTCCGCATCGTCGGGCGTTAGTGGCGCAACAGGCCTAGTAAACATCAATACGGCAAGCGCAGAAGAGCTGCAGACGCTTTCGGGCATCGGCCCCTCCATGGCCCAGTCGATTATCGATGAGCGGACAAAGAACGGTGCTTTCGCCTCGGTTGACGATCTGATGCGTGTGTCGGGAATCGGCGAGAAGAAGCTTGCCAAAATCAAAGATTGCATCTGCGTATGAGCGCGACCGAGCGCGAGCACGTGATGCCTCCGCGACCCCTGATTCCGTGGACGATGGCCCTGTGTGCCGGCATGTGCGTGAGCTGCGCCTTGGTGCTCAGCATAGCCGCTGATGCGCTGCTGAGGGAGCGGGCGACGGCGGTCGGGCCGCTATGGGCCATTCCCGTTGCGGCAGCGGTTTTCGTTGTGCTGGCTCACTCTTGTGCGCGGCTTGCCCCTTTGAAGCGGTGGCTGTATGCCGCGTCCGCCGGTCTCGTGGCGGGAGCGGTCGTCTCGGCGTGGTGGGCTGTGGGTGTGCTCAGCGCCTCGAAGGCGCTCGACGGTCGAGCGGCAAGCGGCCTCGAGTTTGTCGTGCAGGGTGATCCATCCATAAACGACGACGTGTATTCCTATACCTGCGAGGCACGCGCGGACGGTAAGAACTTGGCAACGGTTCGCCTATCGTGTGATCGTGAGCTCAAGGTCGGGGCGCACGTGCGTGTTATCGGTCGCGTTTCGCGTTTTGAGAACGAGGCATATGGACGATCGCGCGTGCTCCGAGGCGAGGTGCGTAAGGTTAAAGCCGTTCGGATTGTGTCGGTCGATGAGGGTTCTCCGGGGCCGCTGCTTCGGCTGCGAAATGGGCTGCTTGCGTCCATCGCGCCTGCGACCGACCCGGCGCGTGCGCTCATAGCCGGTGTCGTCTGCGGTCGTTCGGCCGAGCTGCGCGCCCAGCCGGCGGGCGACTGGTTTTCTGTGACGGGAACGGCACATCTTATCGCCGTCTCGGGCAGCCATTTGGCTATCGTGGGGTTTGTAATCGAGGGCGTATTGCAAAAGACTCGGTGCTCACGTGGTCTTCAGCGGGCGATATTGGCGATAACGCTTGTGGGCTACGCTGCATTTACGGGCGCGTCTCCCTCGGCCGCGCGCGCGTGCTGCATGGTGTTCGTGACGCTTGTCGTAAACGACGCGGGGCGTCGTCGGCACGGTGCATCGGCACTCTTCGTAACCATGTCCATCTTTGTTCTACTGCGGCCGACGGTGCTGTTCGAGATGGGCTTTCAGCTTTCATGTGCCAGCGTCTTTGCCATCCTGTGCTTTTGCCCCTATGCGACCTACGCTTTGGGTGAGCTGGGTGTGCCATCGGGCATTGCCAGCATGCTTTCCGTCACGCTGTGCTCGCAGTTGGCGACGCTCCCCATTACCATTCCTGCCTTCGGTACGTTCTCGCTCATTGCTCCGCTGGCAAATGCGGTCATCGGTCCGGTGGTGAGCGTACTGCTTGCTGTGTCGATCGTGCTGGTTCCCTTTTCGCTCGTGGCACCGTTGCGGACTTGGGTGCTCGCTGTGCCCATGATTGCCGCCCGTTGCGCGCTATTCTTCGAGCAGCTGTTTGCCGCCGTGCCGGGTGCATCTGTGAGTGTGCCGCCCGATAGCATGTGGATTTACCTAGCGCCGTGTTTGCTGGCGGCTCTGCTGGTCAGGTGGCCGCGTCCCCGTGCACGTCCTATGGCGGTGGGGCTTGCATGTCTGGTGCTCTTGGCTGCGATTCCGTACGTCTACTGGGATCGATTCGCTCCGCCTTCGGTGACGGTGTTCGATGTGGGCCAGGCCGATGCGATTCTTATCCGCCAGGGCGGCGCAGTAGCGCTCGTCGACTGCGGGCTCGACGAGCGCGTGGTGGCGGCTTTGGTTCGCAATAACGTGCACCATATCGATGCCGTCTTTGTGACGCATTGGGATGAGGATCACTGGGGTGGTCTTCCCGATGTGCTCGAACAGTTTTCGGTTGGAACGATTGCCGTTGCGGCGGATGCGCTGGAGGATGCTCCTGCCGAGGTATTGAACCGACCTGGCGTGGAGTATCGGCAGGTGCGCCGTGGGGATACGGTCGATATCGGCTCATTTTGCGCCCGCGTGATGTGGCCATTCGAGTCCGTGGATGGCGAGGGAAATGAGGATTCGCTTGTCCTGCTGCTCTCTTATGTTCAGAAAGGCAAGGGCCTGCGTCTGCTCCTCACCGGTGATGCCGAGCTCGACCAAGAACGGGAATTCGTGCAGGAGGTGGGGGATATCGATGTCCTTAAACTTGGGCATCACGGCTCTAAGGTTTCAGTCGACGGTGAGTTACTGGACGTCCTGAAGCCCGAGCTTTCCCTCGCGAGCGCGGGCGAGGGGAATCGATACGGCCATCCGTCCGATGCCTGCATCGATGCCGTTAAGGAAGCGGGCGGCGTGTTCGCGTGCACTATCGAACACGGCGACATTACCGTCACGCCGACTGCGAATGGCTTTGCGATGCGATGCCAGCGATCGTGACGACCGTCGTTGGCGTGTGGTGGGCCCCTGGGCTAGAATGGCACGGAGCGAATACGAAGGCCTGCGGGAGGGGAGCGCAATGTCCGAAACCGGTCTGCTGCCGGCATATCTGATCGTCGGTACCGACGGCGTCAAGCGCGATCACGCCGTCTCGCGTATGAAAGCTCGCTTGGAAAAGTCGGGTATGGTTGAGTTCAACCTCGATGAACGCGACATGACCAAAGACCCCGATATCGAGTCGATCATTGGCTCGCTCAATACCTTTCCCATGGGCAGCGAGTTTCGCCTGGTAATCCTTGACGGCTGCTCCAAGCTTGCCAAGGCGGTTTCCGAGCCGCTCGTCGAGTATCTGGCGAGTCCAAGTCCCACAACGGTCTGCCTTATTATCGCCGATTCGCTCGCCAAGAATACGCGCCTGTACAAGGCGATCGCCAAGATTGACAAGAAGGCCGTCATCGATTGCTCGGGCACCAAGCGCTGGGAGCTCCCACGCCGCGTGCAGCAGATGGCGACGCAACACGGCAAGTCCATCTCGGCGGCGGCCGCCGAGGAGCTCGTCTCGCGCTCGGGCGAGAACACCCGCATGCTCGATAACGACTTGGCTAAGCTTGCCCAGATGGTCGAGGCGCCCCAGATTGAGTTTGCCGACGTTGAGCGCTGGATTGTACGTACGGCCGAGGTTCAACCCTGGGACTTTCTCAATGCGGTCTCGGCCCGTGACATGCGACGCTCGCTCGAGCTCTTCAATCTACTGCCCGCCAAGAGCTACGTGTGGACTTACACATTGCTGTGCGGCCGCATCCGCGAGCTTATCGTTGCCAAGGCGCTCGATGCGCGCGGACAGGGTCGTGAGCTGGCCGCAACACTTAAGCTCCAGTCCTGGCAGGTCAAGAATCACCTGACCTGGGCACGTCGCTTTTCGATGGCAGAGCTCGTTGCCGCGCTCGAGAGCGCGGTCGATGTGGAGCTCGCGCTGAAGGGTTCGGCCGATTCTCAGACCGCGCTTTTGCTCTGGATTACGAACATCTTGAGAAAATCGTGATGATACCTGCCTATTTGACAAATTCATTCTATCCCTTTGAGGGGGAGCGTGCTATAGTAGGCGCTTGCATGACCTCACCGTGTCTCAGAGGTGTCATACATTTTTTGCAAGGAACTCGAAAGGAACTCCAGAAGTGGCAAACATCAAGTCTCAGAAGAAGCGTATCCGCACCAATGAGGCAGCTCGCATGCGTAACAAGGCTGTCAAGTCCGAGCTCAAGACGCTGACCAAGCACGTCCAGTCCGCCGTCGCCGAGGGCGACGTCGAGAAGGCCCAGGCTGCCCTCAAGACCGTCACCAAGCGTCTCGACATGGCTGCCGCCAAGCATGTTATCCACAAGAACCAGGCTTCCAACCGCAAGTCCGGTCTTGCCAAGCTCGTGAACAGCATCAACGCCTAAGTTGTAAATTTCACACCACACAGATTACGCGCATAAATGGAGCCTGTTTTATGGAACAGGCTCCATTTTTTGTACCGCTCGGGTAAGATAGTCCGCATGAATACTTCAATTGACATTTCCCACATCCGCAACTTCTCAATCGTTGCGCACATCGACCATGGCAAGTCCACGATCAGCGATCGCATCCTCGAGCTCACCCATACCGTCGACGAACGCGACATGGAGTCGCAGCTGCTCGACACCATGGATATCGAGCGCGAGCGCGGCATCACGATCAAGTCCAATGCCGTTCGCGTGTCCTATGACGCCGACGATGGCGAGACGTATCAGTTCAATCTGATCGATACGCCGGGCCACGTTGACTTTACCTATGAGGTCTCGCGCTCGCTGGCAGCCTGTGAGGGCGCGGTGCTCGTTGTCGACGCCACGCAGGGCGTCGAGGCGCAGACTGTCTCCAACGCGACGCTCGCCATGAACGCCAATCTGGACATTGTGCCGGCCATCAACAAGATCGACCTGCCCTCTGCCCATCCCGATGAGGTTAAGACCGAGATCGAGGATGACCTGGCGATTCCCGCCGATGATGCCGTGTGTGTCTCGGGCAAGACCGGCGAGGGCATCCATGATCTGCTGGAGTCCATTGTCTTTTTGATCTCTCCGCCCAAGGGCGATGCGAACGCGCCGCTCAAGGCACTCATTCTGGATTCGTACTTCGACGAGTATCGTGGCGTCGTCGCCACGGTGCGCGTCTTTGACGGCTCCATCAAAAAGGGCGATACCCTGCGCATGATGCAGGCAGAGGGCGACTTTTTGGTCGACGGCGTGGGTGTCAAGCGTCCTGCCGAGACCCCGGTTGACGCGCTGACGGTTGGCGAGGTCGGCTATGTGGTCACGGGCCTGAAGGACCCCGAGGCCGTTCGCGTGGGCGACACCCTTACCTGGGCGTCGAACCCCTGCCCCGAGCCGCTTCCGGGTTACCGCGAGGCCAAGCCCATGGTCTATACGGGCCTGTTCCCAATCGATAACAAGGACTACGAGAACCTGCGTGACGCGCTCGATAAGCTGCACGTTAACGACCCATCGTTGGTGTGGGAGCCCGAGACCTCGGTGGCGCTCGGCTTTGGCTTCCGCGTGGGCTTCTTGGGCCTGCTACACATGGAAGTCGTCAAGGAACGCCTGGAGCGCGAATTCAACCTGGACCTCATTGCCACGAGCCCCTCGGTCGACTATCACGTCTACAAGACCGACGGCGAGATGATCGATGTCCGCAGTCCGCAGGACCTTCCCGAGGCCACCCGCATCGATCGTATTGAGGAACCCTACCTCAAGGCAAAGATCATCTGCCCGCCTGAGTACACGGGTGCCGTCATGCAGCTCGCCATCGAGCACCGCGGCGTCACGACCGACATGATCCACCTGACGAGCAAATCGGTCGAGATGCGCTTTGATATGCCGCTCGCCGAGCTCATCTTGGACTTCTTCGATCAGCTCAAGAGCCGCACCAAGGGTTACGCCTCGCTCGACTATGAGTTCAACGAATATCGCCCCTCTGAGCTCGTCAAGCTCGACATCCTGCTTTCGGGCGACGAGGTGGACGCGCTTTCGTTTATCGTCCATAAGGACAAGGCATATGGCCTGGCCCGTGGCCTGTGCGACAAGCTCAAGGAGATCATCCCGCGTCAGCTGTTCGAGGTGCCCATCCAGGGTGCTATCGGCAACAAGATCATCGCCCGTTCCACCGTCAAGGCCCGTCGCAAGGACGTTCTTGCTAAGTGCTACGGCGGCGATATCTCGCGTAAGCGCAAGCTGCTCGAGAAGCAGAAAGAGGGCAAGAAGCGTATGAAGGCCATCGGATCGGTCGAGGTCCCGCAGGAGGCCTTTATGGCGATCCTCAAGGTGGACGAGTAGGTCTATGGCTCTTTCCGAATATAGTCTGCGGCTGCTGGGCGCCTATGCCGAGCAGCCGTTCCTTATGGCTCCCATGGCGGGCGTGACCGACCCTGCCTATCGCATCATGTGTCGCCGCCGCGGTGCCAACCTTGCCTACAGCGAGATGGTGAGCGTGGCAGGCCTTGCCTATGCCAGTAATAAGACGTGGCGCCTGGTGCTACCGGCCGACGAGGAGCAGCAGATTTGCGTGCAGCTCTTTGGCTCCAAGCCCGATCAGTTTGCGAGCGCCGTCGCCGCCGTCGAGGAGCGCGTTGGCGATCGCCTGTCGCTCATCGATATCAATATGGCATGTCCCGCCCGCAAGGTCGTTACCAAGGGCGAGGGCTCGGCGCTCATGCGCACGCCCGACCTGGCCGAGAAGATCGTCGAGGCCACGGTTGGCGCGGCGCACGTGCCCGTGACCGTCAAGATTCGCAAGGGCTTTTATGCCGAGGACCGCAATGCCGCGACATTTGCCCAGATGCTTGAGAGTGCAGGGGCTGCCGCAGTCGCCGTGCATGGTCGTTGCGCCACGCAGCTCTACACGGGCCAGGCCGATTGGTCGGTCGTCGATGAGGTCGCAGATGCCGTTGAGATTCCCGTGATCGGTTCGGGTGATGTGTTCACCGCCGAGGATGCCGCGGTGCATCTGCGAAACTCGGGTGCCAGCGCGGTGTTTATCGCGCGCGGCATCTACGGGAACCCGTGGGTGTTTGGCGATGCTCGCGCTCTTGCGCTCGATGGCACACCGGTGCCGGCGCGCAGCTCTGTCGAGCGCCTGGACGCCCTGCGTGAGCACCTAACGCTGACGCATGAGCTCCTGCCGCTCATGTCGCGTGCCCGTACGTACGCAAGCTGGTACTTAAAAGGCATGCCCCATGCCGCCGCTTGGCGTGCCCATGTGGTGCGCTGCTCCACGTATGAGGAGTTTATGGCGCTGGTCGATGAGATCGAGCATGATGTGGTGGCCTGCGAGGCTGCCCTTGCCGCCGGCGAATCGGTGCCCCCTCATCCGCTGGAGGCTTAAGGGTGGCCGTTACCGCGCTGTACGTGCACGTGCCGTTCTGTGCCCAAAAGTGCCGCTACTGCGACTTCGACTCGCGCAGCTTTGCTTCGTGTGATTTGGATGCCGCGCTCGATTCCTATTTTGAGCAGTTGTTCGCGCGTCTCGATGCTTTTGGCAAGGCTGGGGCCCTCGACCAGATCCGCACCGTCTATGTTGGCGGCGGCACGCCGTCGCTGGCGGGGGAGCGCCTGGTGGAGCTGGCGCGGCGTATTCGTGCGTGGTGCGCCCCCGTTGAGTTTACCTGCGAGGCCAATCCCGAGTCGCTGACCGCCGAGCTTGCTACTGCGCTTGCCAAGGTTGGCGTCACACGCGTTTCTCTGGGCGTGCAAACGCTCGATAACACCGAACTTACCGCCATCGGCCGCATTCACGATGCCGATCGGGCGCTCGCCGCCATCGCGACGGTCAAGGACGCTGGGCTTGACGTGTCGTGCGACCTTATGTGCGGACTTCCCGGGCAGACCGCAGCGAGTTGGAAGCGTACGCTCGAGGGCGTGCTGGCGGCGGTTCCGCATCATGTGTCGGTTTACCCGCTCACGCTCGAGGTGGGGACGCCCCTCTATCGCATGGCGTGCCGTGACGAGTCGCTCGAGCCCGACGAGGATTTTCAGGCCGCCTGCATGGACGTGGCGCGCGAGCTCCTGAGTGTCGCCGGCTATCACCCGTATGAGGTGGCGAGCTACGCGCTCGACGGCCATGAATGCGCCCATAACATTGCCTACTGGACCGGACGGGGCTACCTGGGCCTGGGCCGTTCTGCCGCCGGTATGCTTGATACTGGGGATTTCGACCGTCTTGCAGGTTTGTTCCCCGGCGTGTCTGCTCGAGGCGACGCGTACCGTGTGCGTTTGGTTCAGCGCGACGATGACGCGACGTCGTTTGAGGCCGAATACCTGTCGCAGCGAGAGGCTGCGGCCGAAGACCTGATGCTCGCTTGTCGCATGACGCGCGGTATTGCGTCCGACCTGTTGGTTCGCGCGGCTCGTGTCATCCCGGCCGATGAGCTGACAGCCGCTTGTGATCGCGCGCTCGAATTGGGTCTTGCCACTTGGGCGCCCGAGACGCTCGGGGTCCATGAGGGACCCTTTACTTCGGCAGATGTCGTCGCGGGCCATGTTCGAGCTCGTTTAGCACCGACACACTTGGGCTGGCTCGATGGAAATGTTCTGTTCGAGCTGTTTTGGGATCTAGCTTAGGCCGCTCGGGTAGAATTACCGGAATATATACGCTGCTGTGAGCAGGAGGTTGCCGCGCATGGCGACGATGAACGAAAAAGATTACTACGAGATTCTAGGTGTCTCCAAGGACGCCACCTCGCGTGATATTCAAAAGGCCTTCCAGCAAAAGGCCCGTAAGCTCCATCCGGACGTCAACAAAGAGCCGGATGCCGAGGAAAAGTTTAAAGAGGTTTCCGAGGCCTACGCCGTGCTTTCGGATGAGCAAAAACGTGCGCGCTACGATGCCATGCGTTCTGGCAATCCCTTTGCCGGTGCCCCTACGGCTTCGCCCTATGGTGGCGGCTATGCCGGCAACACGGGCTATGGCAATCCCTTTGAGGGCGGCTTTCCTTTTGGCGGTGCCTGGGGCCAGCAGCGTCGCGGCCAGGCTGCCTACAATCCCGAGAACGGCGCCAACGTGGTCGTCGATATCAAACTGGACGCCAAGGAGGCCAAGGACGGTGCCCGCAAGACCGTCCGCTATACGCGCTTCGATACCTGTGGTCACTGCGGCGGCTCGGGTTCTGTCTCCTCCGAGCATGCCCATACCTGCCCGAGCTGCGGTGGCCGCGGGCACATCGACGTCGACTTGTCCTTCCTGTTTGGTGCGGGCACGTTCCAGTCGGTCTGCCCCGAGTGCGGCGGTTCCGGTAAGGTCGTGGCCGACCCCTGCCCCGATTGCGGTGGCAGCGGTCGTACTCGCGTAACCTCCGAGCAGACGATTGAGTTTCCTGCCGGCACGCACGATGGCGACGAGGTCCGCATTAGCGGCATGGGTCACGCCGGCACTAACGGTGCCGCTGGCGGTGATCTAGTCGGCCGTGCCCATGTCGAGTCCGAGCGCTTGGAAGGCAAAGCTCGTACCGGTTTTTACCTGATGGGCATCGTGGCGCCGTTTTTGGTACTCTCGGCCATCTCGGGCGTGTTCTCGGCCTTTGCCGTGATGTGCTTTATTCCGTTTACCATGGGCCTGTTCATGGTGCTTTCGGACGGCGTGCTTCATCGCAGCCTGCTGTGGTGGAAGCGCGGTGCGATGCAGTTTGCCAACGGTTTTGCCAATGGCTTCATGTTCGCGCTCGTGTCGGTTTGGTTCGCGAGCTGCTCGCAACGGGCCATGCTTTCGCCTTACGGAATGCAATAACATCAAACCCTCTGTTTGCGGTTGGCCCAGCTTGGGTATAGGACGCACTGTGACAATAATGAAAGTCGGAAGGATTCGGTCGTGTCGGAAAATAGGGATTACTACGAGGTACTTGGCGTCGACAAGGATGCCGACGCGCGGACGATCAAGCGCGCGTTTCTAAAGAAGGCCCGTACCGTACACCCGGACGTTTCGGACGACCCCGAGGCCGAGGCCAAGTTCAAGGAGCTCAACGAGGCCTATTCCGTTCTTTCCGATGAGCAGAAGCGTGCTAACTACGACCGTTACGGCACTGCCGACGGCCCTGGTGGTTCGGGCTACGTCGATATCAACGATATCTTTGGTGGTATGGGCATGGACGACTTGTTCTCGTCGTTTTTTGGCGGCGGTGCCGGCGGTGGCGCCCGCAGCCGTCGCGAGCGTCGTCGCGGTCGTGACATGGCCATCTCGCTTTCGGTGACGCTCGAGGAGGCGGCGCTCGGCTGCAAAAAGACAATCAGCTATGACCGCCTTGCTCCTTGCGAGGACTGCAATGGCACCGGTAGGGCAGAGGGCGCACAGGAAAAGCAGTGCGGCCGCTGCCACGGCACGGGCTATGTCACGACGGTTCAGCGATCGTTTTTGGGCCAGGTTCAGTCTTCCTCGCCTTGCCCCGACTGCCATGGCGAGGGCACGGTTATCGACCATCCCTGCGAGACCTGCGATGGTCAGGGCCGCACGCCTTCGCACGAAAAGATCGACATCGATATTCCCGCCGGCGTTTCGACCGGTCGCCAGCTGCGTGTGAGCGGCTTTGGCGAGGCCGGCCTTCGCGGCGAGCCTTCGGGCGACCTGATTGTCAACGTGCGCGTCGCCGACCATGAGCGCTTTAAGCGCAACGGTGATGACCTGTACCTGGTGAGCGATATCTCGATTGCGCAGGCTGCGCTCGGCTGCGAGATCGAGGTCGAGGGCATTATGCCCGACGAGGTCGTTAAGGTGACGGTTCCCGCCGGCGCCCAGTACGGCGACACCGTGAGCGCCAATAATTACGGCATGCCGCGCATTGGCGGTGGCGGTTCGCGTGGCCGCCTGTTCGTGCAACTGCGCGTGGTCGTTCCCACCAATCTTTCCAATAAGCAACGCGAGCTGCTCCGTGCTTTTGCCGATGAGATGGGCGATGACGTCGCTTCCGGTAAGAAGTCGGTGACCGACCGTATCAAGAGTGCCCTCGACGATATCCTCGATTAAGGAGCCCGCGTGCTCGCACCCCATATTTCCGTCGTCAACCTCGGCTGCCGTGTCAACCGGGTTGAGTCTGACCGTATCACTGCCGATCTTATGCGCCTGGGCTTTGCTATGGTGGAGCCCCACGATGCCGATCTGATCGTCATTAACACCTGTGCCGTTACGGGCGAGGCCGAGGCCAAGACCCGTAAGGCCGTCCGTCATGCGCTGGCCCATCCAAACGAGCCCTATGTGATCGTGACCGGATGCGTGGTCAATTTGCATCCCGAGGAGCTGTTGGAGCTTTCGGATCGCGTGATCGCCGAGCCGTCCAAGATCGATGTCGCCGAACGTGTCTGCGAGGTGCTGGGCGTTGAGTCCGATAGCGTTCCCGCCTGCAGCGATGGCGAGGTGGTCGATGCGCTCGGTCGCTCTCGCCTGGGCGTGAAGATCCAGGACGGCTGCAACCATCGCTGCACCTATTGCATTGTGTGGAAGGCGCGCGGCCCCGAGCGCTCCGTGCCCGTCGAGTCCGTTCTCGAACAGGTGCGCGAAGCCCAGGAGGCCGGCGTGCCCGAGGTGGTGCTGACCGGTGTGAACCTGGGTGCCTACGATGGCAAGAGCGCGACCGACGAGCATGTCGAAATCGACGAGCTGCTCGAGGCCATCATGGAGCGCACGACTATTGCGCATGTGCGCATTTCCTCGGTCGAACCCATGGATATCTCTGAGCGCCTGCTTAAGGTTATGGCGCGCTATCCGCAGCGTATTGCCCCGTTTTTGCACCTGCCCGTACAGTCCGGCTGTACGGCGACGCTGCATCGCATGGGTCGTCCCTATAGTGCCGAGGCCTTTGAGGACATGGTGCGCATGATTCGCGCCATCCTGCCGCAGGCGTCTCTTTCGTGCGACGTCATCGTCGGTTTTCCTGGTGAGACGGACGAGGAGTTCGAGGAGTCGCTGGCGCTGTGCCGCCGCGTGGGGTTCTCGCGTATGCACGTGTTCCGCTACAGTAAGCGTCCCGGTACCCTTGCTGCCGACATGCCCGACCAGGTGCCGCCCGAGGTTATGGCCGAGCGCAGCCGCCGTATGCGAGACGCGGCGCAGGAGCTCGCTATTGCCGATGCTCGTCGTCGCGTGGGCACTGTCGAGCGTGCCGTGCTCGAGTATGGTGACAACCTGACGCTCGGTTCGTTCCATCATGCCCGTCTTGACGATACCTGTGGACTTACAGCCCCGTGCCTGCTCGATGTTGCTATCATCGGAGTCGATGATTCCGGCTTGGTCCATGCGCGCAGGGAGGTCCATGGAAGCCTCGAAGATTAGACTTACCGTTCCCGAGGGAGTTGATCCCTCGCGTGTTTTGGGCGCCGGCGACGGCGTCCTTCGTGCGCTCGAGAGCTTGGTTCGCGCTCACGTGGTCGCCCGTGGCGATAGCATCTCCGTGAGCGGCGACCCGGACGAGGTCGAGCTCGTGGCTTGCTTTTTCGAACATGCTTTTCGCGAGGCGGCGGCCGGTCGTACCCTGTCTGCCGACGATGTCTCGCGTTGCCTGGCCGTCTTGCGCGACGGCGAGCATGAGGCCACATCGCTTCGCGATGACGTGCTGCTTTCATACCGCGGTCGTGTCATTCGTCCCAAGACGCTTGGGCAAAAGCGCTATGTGGATGCCATTCGCTCGCATACCATCACCTTTGGCTTGGGTCCTGCCGGTACCGGTAAGACCTATCTGGCCATGGCGCTCGCCGTTGCCGCGCTCAAGCACCATGAGGTGGGCCGTTTGATCTTGACGCGTCCGGTTGTCGAAGCAGGGGAGAACCTGGGCTTTTTGCCCGGCACCCTCGAGGAAAAGATCGATCCTTACATGCGCCCGCTCTACGATGCCCTTTTTGACATGATGGATCGTGAGCGCACCGATGAGCTTATGGAGCGCGGCGTGATCGAGATCGCCCCGCTCGCCTACATGCGCGGTCGTACGCTGAGCGATGCTTTCGTGGTGCTCGACGAGGCGCAAAATACCACGCCCGAGCAGATGAAGATGTTCCTGACACGCCTTGGATTCAACTCCAAGTTCGTGATTACCGGCGACCTCAGCCAGCGCGACCTGGTGGGTCGTCGTGGTGGCTTGGCGGATGTCGAGAAGATTTTGGGCCGTGTCGACGATGTGGCGTTTGCACACCTGGAGCGCGCCGATGTGGTGCGCCATGCCCTGGTGGGTCGTATCGTCGAGGCATACGATGCTTATGATGACGTGCGTGAGCAGCGCTCGCGCGACCGAAAGGAGTCCCGTTGAGTGTATTGATCAGCAACGATGCCGAGCTCGATACGCTGCTCGACGCGCAGGAAGTGGAGCACATCTGCGAGGTTGTGCTTGCCGCCGAGGGCGTTGAACGTGAAGTCGAGATTTCCCTTTCGTATGTCGACGAGGACGAGATGCACGAGCTCAACCACGAGTGGCGTGGCATCGACCGCACCACCGATGTGCTCTCGTTTGAATGCGACTCGGCCTTTGACGAGGATATTCCCGCCGACGAGACGCTCGAGCTCGGCGATATCATCTTGGCCCCGCAGGTCATTGCCCGTCAGGCCCCCGGCTTTGGCAATAGCCCTGCCGACGAGTGCCGCCTGATGCTCGTACACGGCATGCTGCACCTGCTGGGGTATGACCATATCGAGGACGACGAGGCCGAGGTCATGGAGGCCCGCGAGGACGCCATCCTGCGCGATCTGGCGCTCGAGCGCGGCGAGGACCCCAAGCTAGTCCACGTCGGCCCCATCACCAACCACGCCCACGACTAGGAGCCGTCTATGATTCCCGGATCGAACAAGGACCATCCGTCCTTCTTAAAGTCCTTTTCCTACGCCATGGAGGGCTTCGTCACCGCCGTCAAGACCGAGCGCAACATTAAGGTCATGCTCGTGGCGGGCGTGTGCACTGTCATTGCCGGCTGCATTGTGGGGCTCGACGTTGCCGAGTGGGCTACGATTATCATCTGCTGTGGCCTGGTGATTCACGGCGAGCTGTGCAACACCGCTATGGAGGCCATCGTCGACCTAGCGACCCAGGAGCTCCATCCGCTGGCCAAGCGTGCGAAGGACATCGCCGCCGCCTCTGTATACGTTCTTTCCATCACCGCCGCGATTGTGGGCGTGCTGGTATTTGCCCACGCGCTCGGCTTTATTTAGAAAGGGATTCCCATGTCCGACAATATGCAGCCTACCGATGAGATTTTGGACGACGAGTCCCTGGACGAGGCTGAAGGTGCCGATTCGTTTGACGAGGCCGAGGAGTTCGACCCGTTTGAGGGCATGAGCGATGAGGAGCTCGACGCCCTGTGCGACGAGGGCGACAGCCTCGCGGGCTTTGGTGACGTGGAGCCCGGTTTCCGCAGCGGCTTTGTGGCCCTGGTCGGACGCCCCAACGCCGGCAAGTCCACGCTGCTTAATGCCTGCTATGGCAAAAAGGTCGCCATCACCTCGCCGGTGGCACAGACGACCCGCCGTCGCATGCGCGCCGTCGTCAACCGTCCCGGCTACCAGCTGGTCTTTGTCGATACCCCGGGTATTCATAAGCCCAAGGACGGTCTGGGATCCGAGCTCAACAAGAGTGCGTTGTTCGAGCTGAACGATGTCGATGTTGTCGCGTTTTTGATTGATGCCACTAAACCGATTGGCAGGGGAGACGCCTGGGTTGCCGAGCGTGTCAAGAATGCCCGTTCCAAGAAGGTCCTGGTGCTCACCAAGGCCGATGAAGCCGACCCCGCACAGGTCATGGAGCAGCTTAAGGCCGCCCACGAGCTTATGGAATATGACGACGAGATCGTGACGTCGTCGGTCAAGAACTTTAACGTCGATGCCTTCATCGAGACCGTTGCGCACTTTTTGCCCGAGGGTCCGCGTTGGTTCCCCGAGGACATGGGTACCGACGCTTCCGATGAGACGCTCGTTGCCGAGTTTGTGCGCGAGAAGGTTTTGCGCCGCACCCGCGATGAGATCCCGCACTCCGTGGGCGTGATTTGCGATGCGCTTGAGCAGACCAAGAAGGTGCTGCGCGTGCACGCCACAATTTACGTCGAGCGCGAGGGCCAAAAGGGCATCATCATCGGCAAGGGCGGCGAGATGATCAAACATATCGGCATCGACGCCCGTCGCGACCTTGAGCGCATCTTTGGCACCCAGGTCTTTTTGGAGCTGGACGTGAAGGTCAAGGCCGGCTGGCGTGACGACGAGGCCCAGATTCGCCGCTTTGGCTATAACGCCGAGGATTAGGGACACGCGGCGCGAATGGCAGGTTCTCGTACATATCGTACGAAGGTGCTCGTCCTCGATAAGACCAAGCTCAAAGAGACGGACCTGATCCTGACGATGCTTGACGAGCGGGGTCGGCAGGTTCGTGCCGTGGCAAAGGGCGCGCGCAAACCCGGTGGACGCCTGGCTGCGCGCTGCGAGCTGTTCTGTACCGTCGATATGTTGCTCGCGCATGGACGCTCGCTCGACGTTGTTTCTCAGGCCGAGCTTTTGGAAGCGCCGGTTGGCGCCGCGCCCGATTACGAGACGACCTGCGCCGCAAGCGCGATTGCCGAGGTCGCGCGCGTGTGCTCATTCGAGGACGCCGAGGACCCGTTCACCTTTGCCATCACGCAGCGAGCGCTTGCCCTGGTGGGCAGCGGGCTCGACGCGGCGCATATGGATCTACTTGTGGCGGCATATGTCTTTAAGCTGCTGTCGCACGTTGGCTACCGACCCGATTTCTCGGCATGCGTCTCGTGCGGCGATCCCATGCTCTCGTATTTCTCGGCCCAAGCCGGCGGGCTTCTGTGCGGGTCATGCGCGTCGAGCATTCCGGGTGCCGAGCTGGTGTCGACCGGCGAGGTCGCATGGCTGCGCGCTCTGATGTCCATGACGTTCGATGAGCTCATGGCCGAGCGAATCGATCCGCATACGGCTGCTTTTTTGCTGGGGCTTTCGCATGTTTGGGCCGCCACGCACACCGATCAGCGGCTCCGTGCGATGGAATTCATGTTGGGTCGGTGATGATACGCAGGCGCGCGCCGCTTGTGGTAACATACCGACCTGTTGGTACCTCGACCTTGGATGTTCGCTCCACCGGCGGCTTCCCAGTTCGAGGCGAATAGAGTCGCCCACGGGCGACGCGAAACGAAAGGTGAAACAATGACTGTTTCCAAAGAGCGCAAGGCGGAGCTGACCGCCCAGTTCGGTAACTCCCCGGTCGATACCGGTAACCCCAAGGTTCAGGTCGCCATCCTGTCCGAGCGCATCAAGGAGCTGACCGAGCACATGAAGTCCCACCAGAAGGACTTCCACACCCGTCGTGGCCTGCTCATGCTCGTTGGCCGTCGTCGTCGTCTTCTCTCCTACATCAAGAAGAACGACATCGTCGAGTACCGTGAGCTCATCAAGGCTCTGGGCATCCGCGACAACATCCAGTAAGGATTTGTACATGCTAAGAGCGTCCTGCGCAGCGGGGCGCTCTTTTTGTGTAAGGGCGTGAACAATCACGCTCTGAAGCGTGACGGGGGCAGGGGGCCCGCGTCACATGAGAAGCCCGCAGGCAAGGGGCCTGTGGGGTAAAGGAGAACAATGACACTCGTATCCAAGACCTTTGAGCTGTACGGCAAGACCTACACCTTTGAGTCCGGCGAGCTTGCCAAGCAGGCCACCGGCGCTTGTCTGGTCAAGCAGGGTGACACCACGATGCTCGACACCGTGGTCGTCTCCAAGGAGCGTAAGAATTACGACTTCTTCCCGCTGACCGTCGACTTCAACGAGAAGATGTACGCTGCCGGCCGCATCCCGGGTGGCTACCTCAAGCGCGAGGGCCGTCCCAGCGAGAAGGCCACGCTCACGGCTCGTATGATCGACCGCCCGATCCGCCCGAGCTTCCCGGACGGCTTCCGCAACGAGGTACACATCGTCGCCACCTCGCTCGTCGCCGACCAGGTCAACCCCTTCGACGTCATCAACGTCATGGGCGCTTCGCTGGCCATGACGCTCGGCGGCGTGCCCTTCGAGGGCCCGCTTGCCTGCGTGCGCATTGGCCGTAACGTGGAGACCGGTGAGTTTATCGTCAACCCCACCTATGAGGAGCGCGAGAACTCCGACCTGGACCTGGAGTTGGGTGGCTCTGCCGACTTCATCTCGATGGTCGAGGCCGGCGCCGAGGAGATCTCCGAGGACGACATGCTCGCCGCTATGAAGTTTGGTCAGGAGGCCCTCGCTGCCTTCTGCCAGGCCCAAGACGAGTTCGTTGCCGAGTGGGAGCAGGTCAACGGCGCTATCGTCAAGAAGGAGTACCCGCTCGACCAGCCCGTCGAGGAGGTCCAGGAGCGCATCTTCGCCCACTACGACGAGATGGCCGCTGCCCTGCGCGACGCCGACAAGCTTTCCCGCATCGGTAAGGTCGAGGCTCTGAAGGAGTCCATCCGCGCCGAGTTCACCGACGAGGAGCAGGCCGCCTGGGAGCGCGAGATCCCCGTGGCGCTCAAGAAGCTCGAGAAGAAGGCCATGCGCACCATGGTCGTCGAGACCGGCGAGCGCGTCGACGGCCGTGCCGCCGACGAGATCCGTCCCATCATGGTGAAGGACAACTACCTGCCGCTCGTTCACGGCTCCGGCCTGTTCCAGCGTGGTCAGACCCAGGTGCTCTCCGTCCTGTCGCTCGGTATGCTCAACGAGGGCCAGCGTCTGGATACCATCGAGCCCACCGAGGGCAAGCGCTATATGCACCACTACAACTTCCCGCCGTTCTGTACCGGCGAGACTGGCCGCATGGGCAGCCCCAAGCGCCGCGAGATCGGCCACGGCAACCTGGCCGAGCGCGCTCTGCTTCCGGTGCTCCCCGACGAGAACGAGTTTCCCTACGCCATCCGCGTCGTCTCCGAGGTCATGGAGTCCAACGGCTCCTCTTCGATGGCTTCGACCTGCGGTTCCACGCTCGCCCTTATGGACGGCGGCGTGCCCATTAAGCGCCCGGTCTCCGGTATCGCCATGGGCCTGATCCAGGAGGAGGGCAAGACCGTGGTCCTGTCCGACATCCAGGGTCTCGAGGACTTCCTGGGCGACATGGACTTTAAGGTCACCGGCACCACCGAGGGCATCACCGCCCTGCAGATGGACAACAAGGCCACCGGTCTTACCTTCGACATCCTGGCCCGCGCCCTGCAGCAGGCCAAGGAGGGTCGCGCCTTCATCCTGCAGAAGATGCTCGATGTGATCCCCGAGCCGCGTCACACCACGCGCAGCACCGCTCCGCGCATCGTCTCCATCCAGGTTCCGACCGATAAGATCCGCGACGTCATCGGTTCCGGCGGCAAGGTCATCCGCGGTATCCAGGACGAGACCGGCGCTTCGGTCGACATCCAGGAGGACGGCACCGTCTTTGTCGGCGGCACCGGCGAGTCCGTCGATCAAGCCGTCGAGCGCATCAAGCTCATCATCAAGGTTCCCGAGCCGGGTGAGGAGTACACCGGTCGCGTTGTCTCCATCCAGCCCTTCGGCGCCTTCGTGAACCTGCTGCCCGGTAAGGACGGCCTGCTGCACATCTCCCGCGTCGCCAAGGGCCGCGTGGAGAAGGTCGAGGATGTCCTCAACGTGGGCGACGAGGTCAAGGTCGTCGTCATCGAGGTTGACGATCGCGGCAAGATCTCGCTCGATCGTCTCGACAAGCCCGAGGCCCCGGCTCGCGCCGAGGGTGCCTCCGAGGGTGACGGCGAGCACTTCCAGCGTCGTGAGCGTCCGCGTCGCGAGCGCTCCGAGCGCAGCGACCGCCCGCGCCGTCCCGGCGACAACGGAGGCCGCAAGCCCCGCCGTCACCACGACGCCGAGTAACAGTCGCACATAAGCAGCTCAACAAGGGCGACTCTGGACAGGGGTCGCCCTTTTGCTTGCGCCCGGGAGGGCCGCATATGAAGTTTCCTGCTCTACAGTCCTGCGCAAGACGGAAAGCACATTAAGTGCTTTCCTTTGCGTGCGGAACTCGCGATAAACTTCATATGCGGCCCTCCCGGGCGCAAGCAAAAGGGCTGGTTAGTGCAGCTCGCTATTTAGTTAGACAGTCTATTCAGTAGTCAGATTTCGGATCTGTAGATAGACGCAGCTGCACTTCCCCAGATAAAACAACCAAAATTAACCAGCCCATTGTTGGTAGGTTCCCCGCGAGGGCGGGCACGGATGAAGTTTATCGCGAGTTCCGCACGAACAGGAGGCCACTTAATGTGGCCTCCGTCGTGAGCAGGACTGTAGAGCAGGAAACTTCATCCGTGCCCGCCCTCGCGGGGAACCGGCGGGATAGACGGGTTCAGATGGGGCTTTGATGCATGGGTGGTCTGTTGTTGTGCAAATGGGTATCATACTGTGGTTATTGCATCGACTCCGTGATGCATGTTTGTACGTTCCCGACGGTCGGTTTGCCAGAAGCGCCCCGCCGGTTGTTCCAGACCCGTTTCGAAGAAAGGAAACAACACTCACCTATGGCAGCTAAAAAATCATCTCCCTTGAAGATCATCCCGCTCGGCGGCTTAGATGGTATCGGCAAGAACATGACGGTCTTCGAGTGCGGCGACGACATGGTGCTCGTCGACGCTGGCCTCATGTTCCCCGACGATTCGCAGCCCGGTATCGACCTGGTGCTCCCGGATTACACCTACGTTCTGGAGAACGAGGAAAAGCTCCGCGGCATCATCGTCACTCACGGCCACGAGGACCACACCGGTTCGCTTCCGTATCTACTGCAGGACCTCAACAACAAGGTGCCCATCTTCTCGAGCAAGCTGACGCTCGGCTTTATCGAGGGCAAGCTCTCCGAGTTCCGCATTCGTGCACCCAAGTTCCGTGAGGTCAAGGGCGGCAGCCACGTCAATTTGGGTGGCATCTCGCTCGACTTCTTTTCGATGACGCACTCCATCCCGGGCGCTCTGGGCGTGTTCATCCGCACCAACCAGGGCACCGTTATGCACACCGGCGACTTTAAGCTCGACCAGACGCCCATCGACGGCGTCACGCCCGACTATGCCGCTATCAGCCGCTTTGCCAAGCAGGGCATCGACCTGCTGCTGTCCGACTCCACCAACGCCACGGTCCCCGGCTTTACTAAGTCCGAGGCCGAGGTTGGCCCCAATCTGTTGCATGCCATCAAGAATGCTCCGGGCCGCGTGTTCGTCGCGTCGTTCTCGAGCCACATCCATCGTCTGCAGCAGATCTGCGACGCCGCCCGCAAGTGCGGCCGCAAGGTCGTCGTGACCGGTCGTTCCATGCTCACCAACACCCGCGTGGCGCGCGAACTGGGCTATCTCAACATCGATGATGCCGATATCATCGATGCCTTCGACATTGACAACCTGCCCGATGACAAGATCGTCGTCATGTGCACCGGTTCGCAGGGCGAGCCGCTGTCGGCCCTGTCCCGCATGGCCAACGGCGAGCACAAGACGCTCTCCATCCACGAGGGCGATACCGTCATCCTCTCGGCAACGCCGGTCCCCGGTAACGAGAAGGCCGTTCAGCAGGTCGTTAACAGCCTCGCCAAGCTTGGTTGCGACGTGTGGGATAAGAACCGCGCCCTCGTTCACGTTTCGGGTCACGGCAGCCAGGAGGAGCTCAAGCTCTTGATGGCCATGGCCAAGCCTACGTACTTTATGCCGGTCCACGGCGAGGCCGTGCATCTGCGCGCCCATGCTCAACTTGCACGCAAGATGGGCCTCAAGGAAGATCATATCTTTATCCTCGACAACGGTGACACGCTCGAGATGCGTGGCGGTATCGTCAAGCGCGGTACGCCCGTCGAGTCTGGCGTCGTCTACGTCGACGGACTGCGTATCGGCGATACCGACCCCATCGTTCTGCGCGATCGTCAGAAGCTTGCCAACGACGGTATGGTCACGGCTGTCGCCATCGTTTCGCTCAAGCACAAGAAGATCGAGGCCATCGAGTTCTCGGGCCGCGGCGTCTCCTTTGCCATTGACGACCAGTTCTCCGAGGACGCCTCGGCGTCCATCATGAAGACGATCGAGAAGGGCAAGTTCAGCTTTACGAGCAGCGGTTCCGATGCCATTCGCAAGGCCGTGCGCGACTCGCTCTCTAACTTTATCTGGAGCCGTACGCGCACTCGACCGATGATCATCCCGGTCGTCATGGAGGTTTAGTTTGGCGCGCGGATCTGCACAAAACGCCAAAGGCAATAAAGCCAACAACCAACCGGCATCTGCTAAGGGTGCCGGTTCCCATCTTCGTGCCAATAAGGGCCACGAGACCGAGTTCGACGATTTTGAGCCCCTGGTCGAGCCTTCGGCCAATCGCGATATCGCTGGTGTGGTCATCGCCGTTTTGGCGATCGCGTCCTTCATTGCCGTGATCTCTCCGGCAACAGCGCCCGTGACGGCTGCGGTTGCCGGTTTCTACCACCTGGGCTTTGGTCTGGGCGCCTACGTGCTGCCGATCGTCATCTTGCTGTTTGCCGCCACGCTCTTTTTGGGTGAGGACTCGCCGCTCAACGTGCGCTCTGTTGCGGGCGGCGCCTTGGTCTTTATCGCCGTCGTCTCCATTCTTTCGCTGATGGTGCCGGGCACGAGCGATTCGTGCGACCTTATGTTTACGCCGCAGAACCTTTCCGTGTCGGGCGGCTACATTGGCGCCTTTATCGCAAGTGCCTTGCAAAACGCCTTGGGTAAACCTATCGCCATGGTTGTCTTGCTGGGGCTTGTCGTCGTTGGTTTGGTCATTATCGGCTTTTCGGTGGGTGGCGTTTTGCGCTCCGCACGCGATCGCGCTGCCGATTTTGCCGAGCGTCGACGTGCCGATGTCAATGCGAGCCCGTGGGGCGATGAAGAGGCCCTGTCTGTTCCCGGCGTCGCTCGTCCGCACCTGAGCATTTTGCGCCAGAAGGGGACTGACGCCGCGGTGACCACGGTCATGGGTGGCGATGTCGACCCGGTTTTGGATGACGACGAGGACGATGACCCGTTTGTCGACGTATCCGAGTCGGTTGAAGCCGAGCGGGCCAAGACCACGCTGCTGCCGCGCCGTCATGCCAAGAAGGGCAAGACTGCGCCTAAGCTCAATACGAGTGAGCCCGACCCGTCTTGGTCCGATAGCGAGATTGAGCTCACCGAGGGCGATGACGAGGACGACGAGGCTCCGATTGAGACCGCAAAGACAACTTTGCTGCCGCGTCGCCATGCAAAGCGCGGCCAGGTCACCGGACAGCTTTCGATGGAGGACGATCCGGACAAGGTTGACGAGTCCGAGCCGCCGTTTTCCGTGAATCCCGTCTCGGCCGCCCCCCAGATCCCCGACTTCCTGAAGCACCCCAAGGTCGCTGACGCCTCAACCTCTACGGCCTCTGCCGCTCCTGCTGCGGCTGACAATGGGGGAGCGAGCGACACCGCAACTGACGCCGAGGGCGAAGAAGAGGACGGCCTCAAGCTTCCGCCGCTCGAAATCCTGCATGCCAACCCGCAGTCGGCTTCCGCTGCGTCTTCGGACAAGGAGCTGGAGCAGACCGCTGAGTCGCTGCAATCCACCTTGCTTGAGTTTGGCCGCAGTGCCCGCGTGGTCGGCTGGATCGCCGGCCCCACGGTGACGACCTTTAAGCTGCAGCCCGGTGAGGGCGAGCGTGTGAGCAAAATCTCGAGCCTCGAGGACGATATCGCGCTTTCGCTCGCTGCCCAGTCGGTGCGTATCTTTGCCCCGATCCCCGGCACCTCGCTCGTGGGCATCGAGATTCCCAACCGCAAGCGCCAGAACGTCAATCTGGGCGACGTGCTGCCCTATGTGAAGGGCGGTCCGCTCGAGCTCGCTATCGGCCGTGACGCCGAGGGCACGCCGGTCGTCGCCGACCTCGCAAAGATGCCTCACCTTTTGATCGCCGGTACGACTGGTTCTGGTAAGTCGGTGATGATCAACTCCATCATCACGACCTTGCTCATGCGCGCCCTTCCCGAGGACGTTCGCCTGATTATGGTCGACCCCAAGCGCGTCGAGCTTGCGGGCTATAACGGTCTGCCGCATCTCTATGTGCCCGTGGTGACCGAGCCTAAGCAGGCCGCGAGCGCTCTGCAATGGGCTGTGTCCGAGATGGAGCGTCGCCTGAAGGTTTTCGAGCGTCTCAACGTGCGTAAGATCTCGACCTACAATGAAAAGCAGGCCGCCGGCGAGTTTGAGCATTACGACAACCCGCCGCAAAAGATGCCCTACCTGGTCATCATCATCGACGAGCTTTCGGACCTGATGATGGTCGCCGGTAAGGATGTCGAGGCCTCGATCGTGCGTATTGCACAGCTGGGCCGTGCCGCCGGTATTCATCTTATCGTGGCCACGCAGCGCCCCAGCTCCAACGTGGTGACGGGCCTCATCAAGGCCAACATCACCAACCGCATCGCCTTTAACGTCGCCACGGGCATCGACTCGCGCGTCATCATCGACCAGATGGGCGCCGAGAAGCTCACCGGTTTGGGCGACATGCTGTTCTCCAAGGTCGACTGGGGCAAGCCCCGCCGTATCCAGGGCTGCTTTGTCTCGGACGACGAAATCAACGAGATTGTCGAGTTCGTCAAGTCGCAGAGCGAGCCCGACTACCACGAGGAGATTCTGTCCGCCGTGGCGCCCGCTTCCATGTCCATGGCTGGTGGCGGCGGCATTGTCCGCACCGGAGTCGCCGAGCCGCAAGACGATGATCCGCTCATTTGGGAAGCCGCCCATATTGTGGTGGAATCGCAGCTGGGCTCCACATCTGGCCTGCAACGCCGCCTGAAGGTTGGCTATGCGCGTGCCGGGCGTATTATGGACATGCTGGAAGAAAAGGGTGTCGTCGGCCCGCCCGACGGTTCCAAGCCGCGCGAGGTCCTGTTGGACGAGGAGGGGCTTGCCGCGCTGGAATCTGTCGACGCCGAGATGGCACGTGAAGATCGTGAGTTTGGAGGATTCTGATGGCTGCACGCTTTGGTGACATGCTGCTCGAGCAGCGTCGCCGAATGGGCCTTTCCATTCAGCAGGTCGCCAACACCATCAAAATCAGGCCGCAGATCATCGAGTTTTTCGAGACCGGTAACTTTGCTTCGATGCCGCCGCGCGGCTATGCGCAGGGCATGATTTCGAGCTATGCTCGTTTTTTGGGCCTCAATCCGCGCGAGGTCGTCAATGCCTACTTTGACGAACTGATGGCATACGAACGCGAAACGTCGCAGCAGGGCGGTCGTTTCCAGGACGCCGCCGGCTACGTCAATTCGCGTTCCTCTGTCGATAACGGGCGCTTCCTGATGGTTCAGGGCGGTCGTTCGACTCGCTATGGACAGCGTCCTCAGCAGGCCGGTTATATTACCGAGACGGGTTCGGGCGAGGAGATTCGCTCGCAGCGTGACCGGTTCCGCAGTACGCCGATGCCCGAGGACCGTGCACTTCCCGCTGCCCGCGGCGTGGCGCGTGACCCTCGTGCCGGCTACGGCGACGGCGGCTATTCCGATCGCGGTCACAGTGGTATCTCCACCGGACGCTCTCGCAGTGGCCATGCGGACGCCGATACCACGCAGGTGACGCCGCGTCTTCGCTCTCAACCACAGCCGTATGGCCAGCGCTCTTCGGCTCCGCGTGCGGGCCAGCGTGGCTATCAAGGCCGCGGTGAACTTGCGCCCCGCTCGGGTCAGCGCAGCCTTCAGGGCCAGGGTGGCTATTGCGGCCGTTCCGATAGCAATCGTGGCCGTATGCCTCAGGGAGGCGGCCGCAGCAGTTCCAGTCGTGGACGCGGCGGTTCCCGTGCTCCTCAAAACAACGGGCTCGATCCGCGTATCGTCTACGCCGGTATCGGTGCCGTGGCGTTGCTGCTGATCGTGCTCATCGTGGTACTTCTGCGCGGCTGCGCATCTTCGACGCCCGAGACCACGCCCGAGACGCCCGCTGTTACCAAGACGACGACCAAGAAGTCTTCTAAGAAGACCGAAACGGTCGACGAGGACGAAGACACCGATGAGGCGACGGATGAGTCGACCGGTTCGGACGCCACCAAGACGACGGCTAAAAAGGAAGAGAACGAGGCAACGAAGGTCAAGGTCTCCGTTGCCAAGGGAAAGACCGCGTGGATTGAGGTCAAGGTCGACGGAAAGTCGGTCTATGGCGCCCAGGCGACTGGCCCCTTTGAGCAGGAGTACACGCCCGAGTCCTCGATCGAGATCACCACGTCCAAGCCTTCCGATGTCACCGTTACCAAGAATGGCGAAAAGGTCCGTTACGATACCAAGACTTCGGGCGTGGCGCGTGTGACGATCACCGTTCCCAAGAAGGAGACGACCGATTCCGAGAATGGTGAAAGTTCTGATGGTGCCGACACCACCGACGGTACCGATACCACCGACGGCACCGATGCCCAGTCCACGGATGGCGCCGATGCCGCAACTGACGGTCAGACGCCCACCGATTCTACCGACTATTCGTACGATAGCTATTAAGCCGCTCGTACGCGAAAGGAAACATCATGGCTAAAGATTCCAGCTTCGACGTCGTGTCCGAGGTCAATATGCAAGAGGTCGACAACGCCTTCCAGCAGACCACGCGCGAGATTTCCCAGCGCTATGACCTGAAGGATTCCGGCGCCACGATTGAGCTTTCGAAGGGCGACAAGCTCTTTACGATCAACGCCCCGGCCGACTTTGTCTCCAAGCAGATCATCGATGTCCTGAGCTCCAAGCTCATCAAGCGCGGTATCGACCTCAAGGCTGTTTCGTGGGATGCTCCGCAGGCGGCATCGGGCGGCACCGTGCGCGTGCTCGGCCATATCGTCGAGGGTATCGACCAGGCGACCGCCAAGAAGATCAACAAGGACATCAAGGACCAAAAGCTCAAGGTCAAGGTGACCATCGAAGCTGACAAGCTGCGTGTTTCCTCTGCTTCGAAGGACGCGTTGCAGACCGTGATTCAGTTCCTGCGCGACCAGGACTACGGCCAGCCGCTGCAGTTCACCAACTACCGCTAATATCATTCGAAAGGACCGCTCTCCAACATGGATACACCGTTGGGCTCCGTGCTCTACATCACCCTCGGGTGCGCCAAGAACGAGGTCGATACCGACCGCATGCGTTCTCTTTTGACCGCCGCAGGCTACGAGGAGGCATTCGACCCGCAGGAGGCCGATATCGCCATCGTCAATACGTGCTCGTTCCTCGCCTCCGCAACGTCCGAGAGCATCGAGATCACGCTCGAGCTCGCCAACGAGGTGCAGGACGGCGTTCGTTCTTGCCCCATCGTCATGTGCGGCTGTGTGCCGTCGCGCTATGGCGACGACCTGCCTGACGAGCTGCCCGAGGTCGCTGCCTTTGTGAAGGCCGACGAGGAAGACGGCATCGTGGCAGTCATCGATGGCGTGCTGGGTGTCGAGCGTGAGATCGCGGCCTATATCCCTCAGGTCAAGCGTACCGTCGAGGGTGCCGTTGCCTACGTCAAGATTTCCGATGGCTGCAATCGTTTTTGCAGCTTCTGCATGATCCCCTATATTCGCGGTCGTTATCACTCGCGCAATGCCGAGAGCATTATTTCTGAGGTGCGCGACCTGGTTGCCGGTGGCGTGCGCGAGATCGTGCTGATCGGCCAGGACACGGGCATCTGGGGCACCGACTTTGCGGATGAGGACGTCGCCGAGGGCTCGCCGCGCAATCTGGCGCAGCTGCTGCGTGCCGTCGCCGAGGCCGTGCGCCCGCAGAACGTCTGGGTCCGCGTGCTCTACCTGCAGCCCGAGGGCATGACCGATGAGCTCATCGAGACGATTCGCGATACGCCCGAGGTGCTTCCCTATATCGATATCCCCGTGCAGCACTGCGACGCGCGCATTCTCAAGGCTATGCGCCGTTCTGGTTCGCGCCAGGAGCTCGAGGACCTGTTCCGCGATCTGCGTGAGCGTATCCCCGGCATCGTGATCCGTTCCACGGCCATGGTCGGCTTCCCGACCGAGACCGACGACGAGTTCCGCGACCTTATCGACTTTATGGACACCGTCGGCTTTGACTACACGAGCGTCTTTGCCTACTCGCAGGAGGAGGGCAGCCTGGCCGCTAAGATGGAGGGTCAGGTCGACGAAGAGGTCAAGCTCGAGCGCGCCCAGGAGGCCATGGACCTGGCTGAGTCGCTCGGTTTTGCCGCCACCGCCGCACATGTGGGCGAGCGCGCCCAGGTGATCGTCGACGGTATCGAAGAAACCGAGGACGGCGCCGAGCTGATCGGCCATGCCTGGTTCCAGGCGCCCGATTCCGATGGCGCGGTGCATCTGGACGCCAGCGAGGCGTCCGTGGGTGATATTCTGACCGTCGAGTTTACCGATAGCTTCTGCTATGAGCTTATCGGACATGTTGTGGAGTAGGAGAGCGTCGTGGCAAACGAGAGCAATAAGGAACTGACGAGTGTTTGGACGCCCGCCAACATCGTGACGTGCGTTCGCATCGTCTTTATCCCGGTGTTCATGATCGTGTCGGCGCTGTCTCACACGAGCGTTGCCGGTACGGACTGGAGCACCTTCGACGGCCCGCTCGCCGCCGCCGCCTTTATTCTGTACGTTATCCTGTCGTGCACCGATAAGGTCGACGGCTATCTGGCGCGCTCGCGCAACGAGATCACCGACTTCGGTAAGTTCTTGGACCCCATCGCCGACAAGCTACTCGTGTTCTCGGCCCTGCTGCTGTTCCTCGATTTTGGCGCGGTGACCGTGTGGTCCGTGTTCATTATCTTGTTCCGCGAGCTGTTGGTGAGCGCCCTTCGCATGGTCGCGAGTGCGGCCGGTGTGGTCATTGCCGCCGATAAGCTCGGCAAGTACAAGACGGCGACCACGATGGTCTCCATCTGCGGCTACCTGTGCGTCTTTGCGATGACCGGCCTCCAGTTGGGGCCTGCGGAGCTGTTGCTCGGTGTCTATGGCGTTTCACGCTTCCTGTACGCTGTTGCCGTTGTCCTGACCGTTATCTCGGGCGCCCAGTACTTCTGGAACTGCCGCAAGATCGTCTTTTCGGTTTAGGTCCTGGTGGGTATGGCGGACTCTTTTGAGCAGATTTCCGCACATAACGAGGAGCTGGCGCGCGATATTGTCGAGCGCGCGAGCGCTCGGGGCGTGACGGTTTCTACGGCTGAGTCGCTGACGGCGGGTATGATCGCCTCGACGATTGCCGATATCCCGGGCGCCTCGGCGGTGCTGCGCGGCGGTGCGGTGACCTATTGCGATGAGATCAAGCATCGTGTTCTGGGTGTTGAGCAGGAGACGCTCGATCGGTTTAGCGCCGTGTCGCACCAGACGGCGCGCGAGATGGCCGCGGGCTCGCTGGACCTCTATCAGAGCGATGTGGCCGTGAGCGCAACGGGCTACGCTGGGCCCGGTGGTGGCACCGAGCAAGACCCCGCCGGCATGTTCTATATTGGCTGGGCGTATCGCGTGGCTGATGGGGAAGTGCCGATCGTGGACTCTGTGCGTTGCCACTATGAGGGCGACCGTTCGTGTGTTCGTGCCCATGCGGTCACGGAGGCATTGGGACGCATTGCCCTTGTGCTCAACTCTATGGAATAGGCGTGTTTTAAGGGGCCTTAGGGCCCCTTAATTGTGGAGATGGGGACCTCTGACGAATTTAGCTTTTATGCTGGTCATAGGTGTATTATCTCCTTCCTTGTTTTTATTTGGCCCTATGTGGTCAAGCATTTGGACAGTGTTTGGTCGGCGTTTGGTTGGGTTTTGGAAAGACTGCCTGCATATGATTGGTCTGAACGGTTGACCACGAACAGCCGTTCGTTTATTATCGATGCAGGTTGTTAAGAGGAGGGCTATTCATGGCCAAGAATTCAGGTCCCGTACGTACCGTCCATGCACCCACGACGGGCAAAGAGCGCGAAGAGATGATCGCCACCACCAAGGCCGAGATCGAGAAGAAGTTCGGTCAAGGTTCCATCATGAGGTATGGTGACGGCGGCCCCGAGCTCGAGGTCGAGGCCATCCCCACGGGTGCTCTGGCGCTCGATGCCGCTCTGGGTATCGGCGGTGTGCCGCGCGGCCGTATCGTCGAGATTTACGGTCCCGAGTCCTCCGGTAAGACGACGCTTTCGCTCGAGATCTTGGCCGAGGCCCAGGCAATGGGTGGCGTCGTGGCGTTTATCGATGCCGAGCACGCGCTCGATCCCACGTATGCCGCGCGCATTGGCGTGGATATCGACGAGGTATTGATTTCCCAGCCCGATACGGGTGAGCAGGCGCTCGAGATTGTTGACATGCTCGTGCGTTCCGGCGCCATCGATGCCATCGTCGTCGACTCCGTCGCCGCGCTGACCCCGCGTGCCGAGATCGAGGGAGAGATCGGCGATACCACGGTCGGTTTGCAAGCTCGCCTGATGAGTCAGGCGCTCCGCAAGCTCGCCGGCTCGCTGTCCAAGTCCAATACGACATGCATCTTCATCAACCAGCTGCGAGAGAAGATCGGCGTCATGTTCGGCAACCCCGAGACCACGACGGGCGGCCGTGCCCTTAAGTTCTTCTCTTCGGTGCGTATCGACATTCGCCGCATCGACAGCATTAAGCTTAAGGATGAGGTTATCGGTAACCGCGTGCGCGCCAAGGTCGTTAAGAACAAGGTGGCCGCTCCGTTCCGTTCTGCTGAGTTCGACATCATGTACGGTACGGGCATCTCTAAGGAGGGCTCGATTCTGGACATGGCTGTCGAGTGCGGCATCTGCAAGAAGATGGGCTCCTGGTTCGCCTATGGCGAGGACAAGCTCGGCAACGGTCGCGAGGCCGCCAAGGCGTTCCTGCGCGAACACCCCGATTGCGCCGACGAGATTGAGCATAAGGTTCGCCTTGCCTGCGGGCTTGAGTTTGATGACGATGCTCCGTCCGAGGTCGAGCTGACCGATCAGCCTGCGCCTGAGGAGTTTGACGAGCTTTACGCCATCGATGGTTCCGCCATGCTCGATGATGACGACGAGTAGCGGTTACGCTCATGTCGTATACGGTGACCGAGGCCACGGTCGTCTTTCCCGATAAGAAGGCGGCCTCCTCGTTCTCGAGCGGCTATGCGTCAAAAAAGCCTTGCGCACATATCGATTGTGAGCTTGAGGGCGGTTTTGAGCGGTCCATTTGGATCCCCGTGCGGGTCGCGCGGCTGTATGTCAAAAATCGCCCCGATCTTCCCTGTGATTGGGATAACTTTCGTGAAGCGGTGCAGCTCATCGAGCGTAAATGTGCACTTACCATGGTGACCGAGATGCTATCGCGACGCGACCATGCGACGGGTGAGGTCTGTGACAAGTTGGCACGCTACGGCTTTCGCCAGCCCGCGATCGATTTCGCCGTCGAGCGCGCCACCGAGTATCGCTTTTTAGACGAGAACCGCTTTTGCTCGTACTTTATCGAGGAACGCAAGCGGCGCGGTTGGGGACAGCGTAAAATCGAGACCGAGCTCAAGCGCCGTCATGTCGTGCTCGATGACATTCCCGGTTATCCGGAGGATTATTTTGCCGTCGAAGACGATTTGGCGCGTGCGTCAGCCCTGCTCGCCAAGCGGCGTGTTCCAGAGACGCGCGGATTCGAAAAACTGGTTCGGTTTTTGATGGGCAAGGGCTTCTCGTATCACATCGCCGCCGATGCCGTTAAGGCACGTCTCGATGCCGAACGTGAGGAATGTGCGGTTTAGGCGTATGCGTTTTGTGGCCCTGCCGTTCACCGCGTTTTAGCCGCCGTGCTGGGGCCATTTATTTGACAGTTGTTGTGGTTCAACGTACGATAAACACTGTCATTTGCTTTGTGATATGTGCTCATCTGTGATGAGTTTGTTTATATGTTTATCTGTATCCGACCCGCATAAGCTGCGCCCATATTACTCAAATGTCGCGAGCCGTTCGTAAGGACGGTTCGCTTTGTTGTGTAACGAATCCATAAAAAGGAGTGAGCATGCCTATCATCGCAGCGCTCGTTGGCATCGTTTTGGGTGCCATCGCCGCCATTGCCTACATGCGCACCGCCAAGCAGGGTAGTCTTCACGAGGCCGACGAAAAAATCCAGTCGGCACACGCACAGGCTGAGTCCCTGATCGGTGATGCCAAGCGTCAGGCCGAGACCCTCAAAAAAGAGGCTCTGCTCGAGGCTAAAGAGGAGATCATCAAGAACAAGCAGGCCGCCGAGGCCGAGGACAAGCAGCGTAAGAACGAGATTCGTACGCTCGAGAACCGCGTGATGCAGCGCGAGGAATCCCTCGATCGCCGCAACGACGCTCTCGACAAGCGCGAGCATCAGCTGTCCAGCCAGGCCGGTCAGGTCGAGAAGCGCTCCCGTGAGCTCGAGGAGCTCTGCGCAAAGCAGACCTCCGAGCTCGAGCGTATCGCCGACCTTACCCGCGAGGACGCCCACAAGGAGCTCCTCGATAAGGTTCGCGGCGAGGTCACCCACGAGGCCGCCACGATCATTCGCGAGTCCGAGCAGCAGGTTCGCGCCGAGTGCCACAAGACCGCCCAGGAGATTCTGTCTCTGGCGATTCAGCGCTGCGCTGCCGATCACACTGCCGAGGTCACCGTTACCTCCGTGCACATTCCCTCTGATGACCTCAAGGGCCGTATCATCGGTCGCGAGGGTCGCAACATCCGGACCTTCGAGCAGGTTTCCGGCGTCAACCTCGTGATCGACGACACGCCCGAGACCGTCGTTCTTTCGAGCTTCGACCCGGTCCGTCGTGAGACCGCCCGTGTCGCCCTCGAGAACCTCATCGCCGACGGCCGCATTCACCCTGCCCGTATCGAGGAGATGTATCACAAGGCCGCCGACCTGGTTCAGCAGCGCGTGCGCGAGGCTGGCGAGCAGGCTGCCTTCGATACCGGCATCCACGATCTGCACCCCGAGATCGTCAAGACCCTTGGTGCCCTGCGCTACCGTACCTCGTTTGGTCAGAACGTGCTTCAGCATTCCCTCGAGGTCTCTGATCTGTGCGGCGTGATGGCTTCCGAGCTTGGCCTGGACGTTGTGACCGCCAAGCGCGCCGGCCTGCTGCACGACCTGGGCAAGGCAATCGACCACGACGTCGAGGGCCCGCATGCCGTCATCGGCGCCGAGCTTGCCCGCCGTTATGGCGAGAAGCCCGTTATCGTCCACGCTATCGAGGCTCACCATGCCGATGTCGACCCCAATACGGTGCTCGATGTCCTGGTACAGGCCGCCGATGCTGTCTCTGCCTCTCGCCCCGGTGCCCGTCGCGAGTCTGCCGAGAACTACATCAAGCGTCTTGAGAAGCTCGAGGAGATCGCCAACTCTCATGACGGCGTCGAACGTACCTATGCCATGCAGGCCGGTCGCGAGGTCCACGTCATGGTCCAGCCGGACAAGATTTCCGATGCCCAGTCCACGGTCCTGGCTCACGATATCGCCCATCAGATCGAGGAAGAGATGGAGTATCCCGGTCAGGTGCGCGTCGTCGTGATTCGCGAGAGCCGCGCTGTCGATATCGCTAAATAACATGAGCGACGCGAACGAGCTCATCTCATTTATCGCGTCGATGTCGGGGGAGGGCAACCTTCGCGTCGAGGAGAACCTTGGCGAGGGGTATGTCCGCCTCCGCGTTTCGGAGGCCGAGCGGCGCCAGGCAAAGCACGACATTCAGCATGTCGAGGATATCGTCATCGAAATGCTCCGTAATGCTCGCGATGCCGGCGCCGACAAGGTCTATCTCGCCACGACCAAGGAAGACGGCGTCCGCACGCTTGTCTTTCTGGATAACGGTTCGGGCGTTCCGCAGGATATGCAAGAGCGAATCTTTGATGCCCGCGTTACCTCCAAGCTCGAGAGCATGAAGATGGACCGTTGGGGCGTTCACGGTCGTGGCATGGCATTGTTTTCGATCAAGCAGAACACCGATGAGGCCCGTGTGGTCACGTCCGGCGTCGATCTTGGTTCAGCCTTTAAGGTGAGCGTCGCGGCCGACCGCCTCAGTGAGCGTGCCGATCAGTCCAGCTGGCCCCAGGCCGTCAAGGATGAGGACGGACGTTATGTCTGTGCTCGCGGTCCGCATAATATTATTCGCGCTGCTTGTGAGTTTGCGCTCGAGGAGTTGCGTGGTTGCGATGTCTATCTTGGTTCTCCGTCCGAGATTGCCGCGACCCTTTATGCTCAGGCGTCAAGCCGGCTTGATACGTCTCGTCTCCTGTTCATTGATGACGAGAGCGAGCTTCCGGTTGTCGATCGTTTAGGCCTTGCTTCTGATGCCGAGGACTTTATCCGTATCTGTTCGGGTTTGGGTCTTGAGATGTCCGAGCGCACGGCCCATCGCATTTTGGCAGGGCAGATTAAGCCTGTTCGCGGTGTGACCGCGCGTCTGCTGCGCGAGCGCGACTCGTCCTCGCATGCGCCGGCTCCTGTCGATCTCGCGAAGGATCGTCGCGGGCTACGTATTGCTAAGGATGACATGGCACAGTTTTCGCGTGCTGTGGAGCGCGATTTTAATGACCTTGCTGCCCGGTACTATCTCAACCTTTGCGGCGACCCAAAGATTCGCGTTTCGCGTGATCGAATCACCGTGACCTTTGATCTTGCCAAAGAGGAATAGTGCCTTTACCGAGTCCACTCGGTACGATACAGTTATTGCAGTTAAAACGTACTTTTAAATGCAGGAGTTTCTTCATGGATTGCCTGAAGGTATCAAGCAAATCATCGCCCGCGTCCGTTGCCGGCGCCATCGCCGGCATGGTCAAGGATGGTGTACCCGTCAACATCCAGTGTGTCGGCGCCGGTGCCGTCAACCAGGCCATTAAGGCCGTTGCTATCGCGCGCGGTTTTTTGATTCCAACCGGTTTTGATATTTCCTGCGCGCCCGTGTTCTCCGACATCCTCATTAACGGGGAGTCGCGCACGGCCATCCGCCTTTCTATCTACGTTCACCAGATCAATCGAGCTGCTATGGATAACGTCGTCATTGATGATGTTAAGCCTGTGGCATAGCTTCTGCTTGCTTTGTTTCGCTCCCCATCGTTAGGACTTATGCACATGGACCAGCGTTCCGTACGCGATATTCTTGCCGGTAAAACCTACTTTATCCGCACCTTTGGCTGCCAGATGAATCAGCACGATTCCGAGCGCGTGAGCGGTCTGCTTGATTCGTATGGCTGCCTCATGGCGCTCGATCCCGCGCATGCCGATATCGTTGTCTTCATGACGTGCTGCGTGCGCGAGGCCGCCGATACTCGCCTGTACGGTCAGTGCAATTCCTGCAAAAGCCTGCCGCCTTCGCCTTCTGGCAAGCGCGTGGTTGCCGTTGGTGGCTGCATCGCGCAGCGCGATGGCGAGGGCCTGCTCACCAACGTCGATAACGTCAATGTCATCTTTGGCACGCATTCCATCGCGCATGTGGCCGAGCTCATTGCCGAGGCGTTCCTTGATGGCAAGCGTCATATCCGCACCAATGAGCATGAGGATACGGACGCCATGAGCATGCCGTGGCATCGCGAGACTCAGTATCACGCTTGGGTGCCCATCATGACGGGCTGCAATAATTTTTGCACCTATTGCATCGTGCCGTACGTGCGCGGTCGCGAAAAGAGCCGCCCCTTCGAGGAGATTGTCGACGAGGTGACCGGTTTGGTGCGCCAGGGCGTGCGTGAGATTACGCTGTTGGGCCAAAACGTTAATTCATATGGTCGCGATCTGTTTGGCAAGCCGCGTTTTGCCGATCTGCTGCGTGCCGTGGGCGATACGGGCGTGGAGCGTATCTTCTTTACGTCTTCGCATCCCAAGGATCTGCTGCCCGAGACCATCGACGCCATGGCCGAGACATCTGCCGTTATGCCGCAACTGCACCTGGCCGTCCAGTCAGGTTCGACGCGCATCCTTAAAGAGATGAATCGTCGTTATACGCGCGAGGATTATCTGGGTCTGGTCGATCGTATTCGTAACCGTATGCCCGATATTGCGCTTTCGACCGACATCATCGTGGGCTTCCCGGGCGAGACCGAGGAAGACTTTGAGCAGACGCTCTCGCTTGCCGAGACGGTTCGTTATGCCCAGGCCTACACGTTTATTTACTCCAAGCGCGCCGGTACCCCGGCAGCTGAGATTTATGATCCCACCCCGCATGAGGTTATCCTTGAGCGCTTTAACCGTCTGGTCAAGGTTATCGAGACGACGGCTCATGAGTATAACCAGGGCGAGCTTCACACCGTGGTGCCTGCGCTTATTGAGGGTACGAGCAAGAAGAACGACGCTGTTCTTCTGGGGAAAAGCCCCAAGAACCAGACGGTGCATGCGCCGATTCCCGCTGGCTATAGCATCGATCAGCTCGTCGGCAAAATCGTCGACGTTGATATTGATGTCGCCAAAACGTGGTATCTGTCTGGCTCCGTCGTGGGCGAGCCTCGCTAATGATTTCCACCGGTGCAAGCCTTTCTGCCGTAGCGATTGTCGGTCCGACGGCGGTCGGTAAAAGCGATGTTGCCGACCGCCTGGCCGCTCGTCTTTCGTCCGAAGTGTTGTCTTGTGACGCGATGCAAATCTATCGTGGCATGGACATCGGTACGGCCAAGATGATGCCCGAGGAGTGCTCGGTGCCCCTGCGCCTTGTCGATATCGTGGATCCGGGCGTCGCGTATTCAGCTGCGCTCTATCAGACGGATGCCCGGGCGCATATCGAGCGTTTGCTTGGCGAGCAACGTCTTCCGGTCTTTTGCGGCGGTACGGGCCTGTATCTCAAGGCTGCACTCGATGAAATGGATTTTCCTTCGGGAGAACTCGAGGACGAACGCCGCACGGGCTATCAGGAACTTGCCGAGCGTATTGGCGAGGAGGCGCTGCATGCCCTGCTTGCCGAGCGCGATCCGGAATCTGCTGCCGTGATTCATCCCCATAACGTGCGTCGTGTGATTCGTGCGCTCGAGATGCATGATGACGGTGTGTCGTATGCCGAGCAGAAGTCGAAATTCAGCGTCCCGCGCGAGCGTTATCATGCCTTGTGGTTTGGTCTGACGCGTAGCCGTGAAGTGCTCTATGAGCGCATTAACCTGCGAGTCGACCTTATGTTTGAGCAGGGACTGGTTGATGAGGTCCGTGGCCTTTTGGACCAGGGCTTGGGTGATGCACTCACATCGATGCAGGCAATCGGTTACAAAGAGATTATTGATGCCTTGCGTGGCGCTATTACCATGGATGAGGCCCGTGAGCTTATCAAGATTCGCTCCCGTCGCTATGCCAAGCGCCAGCTTTCCTGGTTTAAGCGTGACGATCGTATTGTGTGGTTCGATATGGATGACTTCACGATCGATGAGGTCGTCGAAGATATTTATCGTCGCATCGAGGCTGTCTAATGGCTCGTTTCCCTTTGGTCCCCACGGCTCCTGAACCCGAGCGCGCCATCTTGGTTGGTGTTGAGTGGCGCGATAATGCCTGGCCGCTTGACCGTTCGCTCGATGAGCTTGAGCGTCTGGCCCACACTGCTGGTGCTCAATGCGTGGCGCGCTTGTCGCAGCGCCTAGTCAAGCCCTATCCCAAATCGTTTATCGGCTCCGGCAAGGTCGAGGAGCTGTGCGGTTTGGTGCATCGCATGGATGCGGATGTTGTTATCTTCGACGACGACCTGACGCCCTCACAGCAGTCCTATCTTGAGAAAGCCGTGGGCGAACCGGTCAAGATTATTGACCGTACGGCGTTGATTTTGGATATCTTTGGCCTGCATGCCCAGACGCGTGAGGGCCGCTTACAGGTTCAGCTGGCACAGTTGCAGTATCTGCTGCCTCGTCTGCGAGGTATGTGGAGCCATCTTGCAAAGGAACAGACGCGTGGCGGCATTGGATCGCGTTTTGGCCAGGGCGAAAGCCAGCTCGAGGTCGACCGTCGCCTGATTCGCAATAAGATCGCGGCGCTTCGACGCGAACTGAAACAGGTTGAGCAACGTCGCGATGTGCAATCGAAAAGCCGTATTGAATCGCCGGCGTTTCGCGTGGCGCTGGCTGGTTACACCAATGCCGGCAAGTCGACGTTGCTTAATCGTTTGACGGGATCCACGGTACTTTCGCAGGATAAGCTGTTTGCCACGCTCGATCCTACAACGCGCTCGTACCGTTTGCCCGGTGGCCGTGGCATGACGATCACCGATACCGTCGGCTTTATTCAAAAGCTGCCCCATGGCCTGGTCGACGCGTTTAAATCTACGCTTTCTGAGGTGCTCGGCGCCGATTTGATTCTTAAAGTTGTGGATGCTTCCGATGAGGATTACGAGCGTCAGCTTGAGGCGGTTGATCGTGTCCTTGACGAGATCGGTGCCGGTGAGCGCTTGACGCTTACCGTGTTCAATAAAATTGATCTGCTCGATAGCGTCGATCGCTTGAGCTTTCGCCGGCGCTATCCCGAGGCGGTGCTGTTCTCGGCTCAGACGGGTGAGGGTCTTGATGACTTAGTCGACCGCATCGCTCGTGAAGCGGCCGCCACGGACGTGTTGCTCTCGGCCGATATCCCGTATCGAGAGGGCGCGTTAATCACGCTCGTGCACGAACAGGGAACCCTTCTGCACGAGGAATACCTCGAGGACGGCGTTCGTATTGTGGCAAAGCTTCCGGACCGTATCGCACCACGTCTTGAGCGTTACCGAACGGAATAAATCAGCTCCAGTACACCCAAGATAACCGGTTGATGAAGCAGGTAGAACGGCAGTGCATGGCGTCCGAGGCTTGCGAGCGCCGGGATGGGATTTTCATAGGCCCATGCTGGTGCCTCGCAGTTTGCTTTCTGAGCCGTGCGCGCGGCAAAGAAGCCTGTGAGGTACATAAATAAGAAGGGTATGAGCGGATAGTAATCACCGGAGACAAAGTCTGGACTTGGGAACCCCAGCCAAGCTAGATAGGGGATAGGGTAGACCGCTTTAGGAATGCTCCAGGTACAGGCAAAGAGTATGAGGCAAATCGTTATACCCCAAACTGCCGGCATTCTATCGAGAACCGGGCGCGCGAGTGCAACAATGGCGGTGCACGCCGCCATGCAGAAAATGATGCCGAAGTTCACCGAGTCATCGACTGAGACGAGCGTCGTTGCGATCCATACGACCAAAGCGGCTACGGCATATTTGGCGGCACGCTTGATGTTGTTGCGCGAGAGGGTGCACATCCAGCCGGCAATAAACAAAAATACCCAACTGATGCTGGCTCGCCAGATGTCTTGGAAGATGGTCTGGGTAAACCAGGGCATCTTCCAACCATATAGGTAGGCAAGGTCGTAGCAGGCATGAAATCCCGCCATCGACAGCATGGTAAACCCGCGAATGGTATCAAAGACCGTGATGCGTTTTTGCATTACGAAAACCGGCGCATCAAACCGACGACCTTGCCTAGAATCGTGGGATTTGTCGCGTAGATAGGCTCCATAGTGTCGTTTTCGGGCTGCAGGCGAACGCGTCCCTGTTCCTTATAGAATGTTTTGACTGTTGCGGAGCCATCGATCATGGCCACGACAATCTCGCCATTCATGGCGCTCTTCTGCTCGCGAACGATGATGTAGTCGCCGTTATAGATGCCGACGTTAATCATCGAATTGCCGTGGACCTCGAGGATAAAGGACCCCTGTTCTGTTGCGATCTCGGTTGGGATGGTAAAGGTGTCCTCGATATTCTGCTCGGCAAGGATGGGAATCCCTGCGGCGACACGGCCTACGAGAGGCAGCGATACGGTGCCGCGGGGCACCGTGGGCTCATCGGACTTCGAGATGGAGACGGAAGATCCGTCCTCGTCAAAGAGCTCGAGAGCGCGAGGTTTGGTGGCGTCACGCTTGAGCAGGCCGCGTGCTTCCAGCGCGGAGAGGTGCGCATGTACGGTGCTAGGGGAGGAAAGGCCCACAGCCGAAGCCATCTCGCGTACACTGGGCGGATAGCCCTTCTCCTGCTGATATTCCTTGATGAAGTCGTAAATTTGCTGCTGACGCTTGGTAATTTTGCGAGCCATCAGGGGTTCCTCTCTACCCATACCAAACAAATGTTCTATTTTTGCTTGACAGGAACAACTGTTCGAAGATAATAATAACCGAACACTCGTTCCCGCGCTAGACTTTTTTGTCCCCGCGGCTTGATAAAACAGTTCTCGTCAAAACAAACGAGAGGAGAACAGAATGAACGCAGCGGATATGGTCCAGGGAAACCTTGCTCTTAAGCTCGAGGCGCCTGCCTCGCCTGCCTTCACGGTCGTGAAGGGTGGACGCTCCCATTTTCAGGCCGTGGCCACTAAACCCGTTCGCACCCAGCGTGCGGCCGCTGCTTCGGCTCCTGTTGCCCTGAAGGCCTCGACGATTGTTGCTGTTGCTGTAGCATTCACCTTGTTCTTTGTGCTCGCCACGTCAGTCTTTTCTGCTCGTCACGCAGCATATGCCGATTCCGTAGCCAACGTTACCTACGAGACGGTTCGTGTGCAGTCCGGCGATTCTCTGTGGTCGCTTGCCCAGGAGCATCCCATCGATGGCCTTTCCACGCAGGAGACTTCCGACATGATTCGTAGCGTCAATCACCTCGATCGTGGCTCTCTTGATGCTGGTGCAGTTCTGAAAGTTCCGGCTCGTTCGTAAGATTTCCGCTCGGTCGCATGGTACCCTTGTTATCGTTTAAGAGGAGGTACCATGCGCTGTCCCAAATGCGGCAAGGCACATACCCGCGTTGTCGATTCCCGTATGCAGGAGTCGAACAACACTATCAAGCGTCGTCGCGAATGCTGTTCGTGCAATTATCGTTTTACGACGTTCGAGCGCTGCGAAGATCCCATCGAGGTTATCAAATCCGACGGGTCTAAGCAGCGGTTCGATCGCAACAAGCTGCTGGTCGGCCTGATGCGCGCCACGATTAAGCGCGATATCGATACGAAAAAGCTCAACGAGATCATCGATGATATCGAGGTGGAGCTGCGTTCGCGTACGCTGACGGCTGTAACGTCCCACGAACTGGGCGATATGGTGCTCAAGCGCCTGGCCAAGATCGACAAGGTGGCCTACATTCGCTTTGCCTCGGTCTATCGCGATTTCAAAGACGTCGACGAGTTTTTGCAAGAGCTCGACAAGCTAAGGTGATTTCATGTCCAACATTACCGTTAACATTAAGCGACTCGATCCCACGGTCGAGCTTCCCAAATACGCTCACCCCACAGATGCCGGTCTTGACCTCCGCGCCAACGAAGACTGCACCCTCAAGCCCTTTGAGCGTCGTTTGGTCTCCACTGGCTTGGCCATTGCGCTGCCCGATGGCTACGCCGGCTTTGTCCAACCCCGCAGCGGCCTAGCCATTAAGCAAGGCCTGTCTATAGTCAACACGCCCGGTCTCATCGACGCCCACTATCGAGGTGAGCTTAAGGTCATCCTCATCAACCTAGATCCCACCAACAATATCCAGATCAACAAAGGCGACCGCATCGCCCAACTCGTCATCCAAGAAGTCCCCACAGTCAATCTCGTAGAAGTAGACGAACTAGACGAAACCGATCGAGGAGCCGGCGGTTTCGGTTCTAGCGGCGTATCCTAGTCGTTTACGTACTTTCCGCTGACCGGCCCGACCCGCCTATATATCATCCCATGCTCAAACATTCTCGCTTCGCAGGGGCGCATGGATCCCGCTTTCGCCTGAGCCCCATACATATCATCCCGTGCTCAAACATTCTCGCTGCGCTGCGAAACTGCGCGCGGGACGATATGTATGGGGCTCAGGCGAAAGGGCTAAATGCGGTACCGTCAAGATTCTTTCGCAAATTGATCGAGGCGGCCTCGGCC
>NZ_QSQK01000008.1:0-100114 GCF_003436735.1 Collinsella sp. TF12-2AT
ACGGCCTCGATCTGCTCGACGGGGTTGTTGCCGAGGGCGTTGCCGCCGAGGGCGACGACAATACGATCGGGCTTGCCAAGAGGCTTAGACATTGCTGGAATCCTTTCTGTAAAAGGCCTACAACCCATTAATAACCCGCGTCCGTGCGATACGCGAGTTTATTAAGGTTTATATTCTTTTTATCGCTCATTTTATTCATTTTGAAAATAGTTTAACGGTGAACGGTCGTTTTTACCCGCTCAGCGTAAAGAAGCCCAGCTCACACATCTTTACGTCATCTACGTGCGACTTTATTTAATTAGAGCAGAGATTAGGCTGGATTATGCAAACTATATCTTTGCTAAACACATAACGGACACTGCAATTATTTACTCGCACTATACGAGATTCTATGCACTTGCAAGACAAGTATGCACCCCTGCAATAACACGGGGCTTTTCATCCAACAAAAGGGATAGCAAATCGCGCTTCACTTTGCGGCAAGCGACTGTGAGTTTGCAGTATAGAACTTTACCGTCGGGTATTGCATGAACGCCGTCGACGCCCTCTCGCTCCTGCGCGCCCAGGCAATCGAGAACATCAGCGGCGTCCCCAGTCTTTTTGCATGGCACCGCGCCGGCTCGATAGCTCTGGGACCTAAGCGAATCTTTGCTATCTGCCAATTTTTGTATGATTTGGGTCATTCCTATCTGCCAATTTTTGTATGATTAGGGGCAAATCTATTTGCCAATTTTTGTCATTGAGGGGTTTTATGCTACGCCGTAAGGTCACTGACAGGCTTTTGAGCTGGAAGAACAACTCCAATAAAGCGTTGCTTGTTACTGGTGCGCGTCAGATTGGCAAGAGCTATGCGATTCGAGCGTTTGGTAAAGACAACTACGCGTCGTATTTTGAGGCCAATTTGCTGCTCGATGCCGAGGCAAGAGATGTGCTCATTGGCGCTAAGAACGCCGTTGACTTTATCAACCGCGTTGCCCTTCTTGCGGATGCACCGCTTGTTGAGGGAGATACGCTTATCTTTGTCGATGAAATACAGGAGTATCCGCAGATCGTCACGCTCATGAAGGCGTTGGTCGAGGACGGGCGCTTTAGCTATGTCTTCTCGGGGTCTATGCTTGGGACTGAGTTTAAGGGGATCTCTTCTTTCCCGGTGGGGTATGTCGAGCACATTGTTATGCGGCCAATGGATTTTGAAGAGTTTTGTTGGGCAAACAGCATCAGCGAGAATGTGCTTGCAGACATCCGCAGCTGCCTTGTCGAGAGGCGTCCCGTCGAAAACTATATTCATGAGGCGATGCTCAAAAACTTTAGAGCTTATATCGTTTGCGGCGGCATGCCGGAGGTCGTACAGAACTATATCGATTCGGGTTATTCACTCGTGAGGACGCGTGAGCTTCAAATTCAGCTGGTCGATCAGTACAAAAGTGATATCTCTAAATATGCATCGACTCGAGCGTTTAACGTTCGCGCGATTTTCGAACAAATTCCCGTTCAGCTTGAGGCGGAGTCCCATCGCTTTGTTGTTTCATCCCTGGGCGAGGGGGCTCGCCTTCAAAAATACGAGCAGGATTTCCTATGGCTGGTGAACGCGGGCGTCGGTTTGATGGTCGCCCAGGTGACGGAGGCCCGAAGTCCTCTTAAGAGGACAGAGAAGGCGACCGCCTTTAAACTATACGAGTCTGATACAGGCATGCTCGCATCACGGTATCCCGGCAGCACGGCACGCGCTGTCTACCTTGATATGAAAACCCCCAACCTCGGCGGTCTCTATGAGAACGTGGTCGCGCAGGAGCTTGTCGCCCTTGGAACTGATGCATGGTACTACCAGACACGCGAGGTCGGCGAAGTTGACTTTGTGATCGAAGGCACTCGCGGGCACGTTGTCCCAATCGAGGTCAAATCGGGCAAGAAGGTTCGAGCCCATGCGGCCCTCGACCGTCTGATGAGCGTGAGCGAGTACAAAATCCCCGAGGCCGTTGTGCTAAGCCACGAGAACCTCAGCAAAGAGGGCAAGGTTCTGTACGTTCCAATCTATATGACATTCTGCCTCGATGAGTTTATGGAAAAGGACGACCCCAACAACGATTTCTCGTTTGCACCCATATCCCTCTAGGCCATCTGGGTCCGCAACCAGGTCCCCCTCTATACCCAAAGCCGCGAAACAGCGACCGGGACAAGGCACCCCATCAGCCACGTCCTTCATCCAGCCCCACAATCCGAGGACGTAGTCGTAGCAGGATCTGAGGGCTAACCTTCGCGGACACTCCGCAGGACGAAAGAACCCCCGCCGCACGTAGTGCGCAGCGGGGGTTCTTTCATGTCCGAGGACGTCCGCGAAGGTTAGCCCTCAGATCCTGCGGTGGGAGACCTAGGCCTCGTTGTACACCGTCTTGAGCTTCAACAGGTGAGCGTAGCGGTCCATAGCGGCCTGCTCGTTCTCCTTGAAGAGCTCCTCGGCGCGCTCGGGGAAGGAACGCGTCAGCGAAGCGTAACGGGCCTCGTTCATCAGGAACTCCTGATAACCGCCCGCGGGCTCCTTGGAATCGAGTGAGAACTTCTTGCCGGCAGCAGCCTCGGGGTTGAAGCGGAAGAGGTTCCAGTAACCGCACTCGACAGCCTTCTTCATCTCGGCCTGGCAGTTCTGCATGCCGCCCTTCTTGATGGAGTGCATCTCGCAGGGGCTGTAGCCGATGATGAGGGACGGGCCGTCGTAGGCCTCGGCCTCGTGGATGGCCTTGAGGGTCTGAGCCGGGTTGGCGCCCATGGCAACCTGTGCCACGTAGACGTAGCCGTAGCTCATGGCAATCTCGGCCAGAGACTTCTTCTTGGTCACCTTACCGGCGGCGGCGAACTGAGCGACCTGGCCCAAGTTCGAGGCCTTGGAGGCCTGACCACCGGTGTTGGAGTAAACCTCGGTGTCGAAGACGAAGACGTTGACGTTGTGGCCGGAAGCCAGGACGTGGTCCAGGCCACCGAAGCCGATGTCGTAGGCCCAGCCGTCGCCGCCGAAGATCCAGAAGGACTTCTTGGTGAGGTAAGCCTTGTCGGCGAGGATCGCCTTGGAAGCGTCGCAGCCGCACTTCTCGAGCTCGGCAACGTAGGCAGCGGCAGCGGTCTTGGAGGCCTCGGCGTCGTTGACGGAGTCGATCCAAGCCTGGCCGGCGGCCTTGAGCTCATCGGACGGACCATCGGCAGCGATGATGTCCTGGGTAGCGGCGATCAGCTTGTGCTGAACGGCCTCATAGCCAACGGCCATGCCCAGGCCGTGCTCGGCATTGTCCTCGAACAGGGAGTTGTTCCACGCCGGGCCGTGACCGTCCTTGTCCTTGCAGTAAGGAGCGGTGGCAGCGGGGTTGCCCCAAATGGAGGAGCAGCCGGTGGCGTTGGAAATGAACATGCGGTCGCCGGCGACCTGGGTCACCAGACGTGCATAGGCGGTCTCGGCGCAGCCGGCGCAGGAGCCGGAGAACTCCAGGTAGGGCTGCTTAAACTGGCTGCCCTTGACGTTGGCCGCGATGAGCTCCTTCTTCTCGGAGACGTTCTCGACCATGTAGTCCCAAACGGGCTGCTGGTCCATCTCCTGCTCGGTGGGAACCATCTCGAGGGCGCCCTTGGGGCAAACCTTGACGCAGTTGGTGCAACCCATGCAGTCGAGCGGGGACACAGCCATGGTGAACTTCATGCCCTTGGCCTTGGGGCCCATGGCGTCGAGCGTGCGGGTAGCCTCGGGCGCGGCGGCAGCCTCGTCCTCGGTCATCGCAAACGGACGGATGGTGGCATGCGGGCACACGTAGGCGCACTGGTTGCACTGGATGCACTTGGTCTCGTCCCAGTGGGGAACGACCACGGCGACGCCGCGCTTCTCGTATGCGGAGGCGCCCAGCTCAAACTGGCCGTCGGCGCAATCGACAAAGGCGGAAACAGGCAGGCTGTCGCCGTCCATGCGATCGATGGGCTCGAGCAGGTTCTTGACCTGCTGGGCGATAGCGGACTTGGTCTCCTCGGAGAGCTCGACGGGAGCGGCATCCTCGGCGGTAGCCCAGTCGGCCGGAACCTCGAACTTACGGAAGGCGGTAGCGCCGGCATCGATGGCCTTGTGGTTGGCGTCGACGATAGCCTGGCCCTTCTTCATGTAGGACTTGGTAGCCGCGTCCTTCATGTACTGCAGGGCGTCCTCGGCGGGCAGGACCTTGGCCAGCGCGAAGAAGGCGGACTGGAGCACCGTGTTGGTGCGCTTGCCCATGCCGACCTTAGCGGCCAGGTCGATAGCGTCGATCAGGTAGACGTTGACGTTGTTGTTCGCGATGTAGCGCTTGGCCACGGCGGGCATGTGCTCGGCGAACTCCTCGTCGCTCCACTGGCAGTTGACCAGGAAGGTGCCGCCCGGCTTGACGTCGCGGACCATCTTGAAGCCCTTAACGATGTAGCTGGGGTTGTGGCAAGCGACAAAGTCGGCCTTGGTCACGTAGTACGGCGAGCGGATCGGGGAATCACCAAAGCGCAGGTGCGAGACAGTGACGCCGCCGGTCTTCTTGGAGTCGTACTGGAAGTAGGCCTGGACGTACTTGTCGGTGTGGTCGCCGATGATCTTGATCGAGTTCTTGTTGGCGCCGACGGTACCGTCGCCACCCAGACCCCAGAACTTGCACTCGATGGTGCCGGGGGCTGCGGTGTTGGGCGCATCCTCGGCCTCGGGCAGGCTCAGGTTGGTCACGTCATCGACAATGCCGATGGTGAACTCGCGCTTGGGCTCGTCCTTCTTGAGCTCCTCGAAGACAGCAAAGGCGGACGCGGGAGGCGTGTCCTTGCTGCCCAGGCCATAACGGCCGCCGACGACCTTGATGCCCGTCTTGCCGGCCTCGTAGAGAGCGGAGACGACGTCCTGGTAGAGCGGCTCGCCGATGGAACCCGGCTCCTTGGTGCGGTCCATGACGGCGATCTTCTGGACGGTCTCGGGAAGAACGTCGACGAAGTGCTTGATGGAGAACGGACGGAACAGACGAACCTTGACCAGGCCGACCTTCTCGCCGTGAGCGTTGAGGTAGTCGATGACTTCCTCGAGCACGTCGCAGAAGGAGCCCATGCACACGACGACGCGGTCGGCATCGGGAGCGCCGTAGTAGTTGAACAGGCCGTAATCGGTGCCGAGCTTCTCGTTGATCTTCTTCATGTAGCCCTCGACGACGGCGGGAAGCTCGTCGTAGACCTTGTTGCAGGCCTCACGGTTCTGGAAGAAGATATCGCCGTTCTCGTGGCTGCCGCGGGTGTGCGGGTGCTCAGGGTTGAGCGCGTGGTCGCGGAAAGCCTGGACGGCGTCCATGTCGCACATCTCGGCAAGATCCTTGTAGTCCCACATGGCGACCTTCTGGATCTCGTGGCTGGTGCGGAAGCCGTCGAAGAAGTTGAGGAACGGGGTCTTACCCTCGATGGCGGCAAGGTGAGCCACCGGCGAGAGGTCCATGACCTCCTGGACGTTGCCCTCGGCGAGCATGGCGAAGCCGGTCTGACGACAGGCCATGACGTCGGAGTGATCGCCAAAAATGTTCAGGGCGTGGGAAGCGACGCAACGCGCGGAGACGTGGAAGACGCCCGGGAGTTGCTCGCCCGCGATCTTGTACATGTTCGGGATCATCAGGAGCAGACCCTGAGAAGCCGTGTAGGTGGTGGTCAGAGCACCGGCGCCCAGCGAACCGTGAACGGTACCGGCCGCACCTGCCTCGGACTCCATCTCGACGACCTTGACCGGGGTGCCGAAGATGTTCTTGCGACCCTGGGCCGCCCACTGGTCGACATGGTCGGCCATCGGGCTGGACGGCGTAATGGGATAGATTCCCGCTACCTCGGTGTACGCATACGAAACATATGCGGCCGCCTCGTTGCCGTCCATAGACTTAAACTTACGCGCCATATACCCCTCTCCTCTCATATAGGTATACAGGCCCCGGCGATTGCCGGGATATTGGCGTGATGGGATTTACGCTGTTGCTTCCAATCATCTGGCAGGCAGGCTCAGCAGCAGGTACGTGGCGTGGAGAGAAGACATGCCGAGGCGAGGGGCAACTGATGCGCCCCACAGACCCGACCGCCCGTCTTGCACATGACCGAGCGCCGCAAAGGCCGCATGCCGGATGCTCCCGGGCACGCCCCGGCGATGGGAAGCGCCCGCAACGGAAATCCGCATGCGGGTTTATTGTACCCCGCCGTCAAGTGTAATTTCGGCAAATATAGGCGGGCGGTAAAGGTTTACCTCGGGTGACTGCCGGGAGCAAAATAATCCCTTGGGGACGGAGGGACCATTTGGCGGGACTGGCTAGAGGGCACCGAAGAGGATGGCGTAGGTAGTGGATTCGCCGAGCTTGAGCTCGTCGCCGGGATTGAGTTGGGCGGAACGGCCGGGCTCGACCTGAATGCAGACGCGCGTGGCCCCGTTTACCACCACGGTTCCGTTGGTGGACGACAAGTCCTCGACGTGCCAGATATTTTGAGCATCGCACCAGATATGGGCATGGCGGGCCGAGACATCGTCGCCGACGTCGGTAATATCGCCCTCACCAGTGGCCAGCGCGCCAATCTCAACACCCTGCTCACTCGGCTGAATCCAGCGCGGGGCGCTCACGACAAAACTGTTTTGCACGCGCAGCAAGCCCAAGGGGTGCGCCGGGGCGGGTTCGCGCTCGCCTGCGGCCATCGACATGCCAAGCGAACGCGGTGTGGAGGTGCCTCCGCCACAGGTCGCGTGCGCGTAGTCGATGGCATAGTTCACCGAGGACCGCACATCCGCCGAACAACCGACGGCGACAAACAGCACCAGCACGGCCTCGGCGCGCTCGGCGGGCATGAGTTCCGCCGCCTGGGACAGGCGATCGAGCGCGTTGCGATAGAGATTCGTGTCCTGGTGGCACTCTTCGAGCGCGCGTACCATCGGTTCACCTGCGGGACCGCACACCATATTGATCACAGCCGTGGAGTCCATGGGATTTCGCTGGCGCAGGGCCAGTTGCGACATAATACGCGCAGCCGAGGTACCGTATTCGGCAAAGTAGCGCTGCTGAAGCGTGCCGACCGGCGCGCGAACGATAAAGCGGGAAACCCAAGAGCGATCGGCGGCCCGGCTCTGCGGGCTGCGGCCGTCGGCGAGCGGACGGGACGAAAGCACCAAGCCGCACAGCTCGATATGGCTCAGATGCGCCGCGCGCTTAAAGATGTCAAACATGGCCCCGCATGGGGTGAGCTCAACTTGAGATGCCATGACCTAGGCCTCCTTGGTCGTAGAAATAGAATCGGACGATACTTCGACAGGTCCGCCAAAAGTACGGGCAGCTGCGGCTCCACCGGCAAGCGGAGTCGCCATCTGGGCTTTTGTGCGTCGCGGTGCCGAAACGGGAAGTTCAAAGGCAAAGCCCATCGCAAGCAAAAACCACGTAAGCGTATAGGTTGCAACCAGAGCGGCAACAAGGCCGCCCATCACGGCGCGTTGGGAAAATACGCTACATGCAGCCACAACCAGCACCGGAACCTCGCAGGCAGAAAGCGCAAGCACACCCTGCAGGAAGCCCGAACGCCGATCGCGCGCAAGTGTCCCCGCGGCAACGCCGGCTATACCTGGCAGCGCCAACGCCAGTGCGGCAATAATACCCGGTAGCGACCCAGACCACACGAGCGATCCCAAAGTCGCCGTCACGCGAGCGCCCGACGCCAGCAGCGCGGCCGAAACCACGACCACAGCCCAAACCACGCCACAGACGACCGTCGCGCCGACCATCAGCGCGCGACGAACCGCGCGGCCAGACGCATCCATGGGGCACGGCGTGAGCGGCTCGCCGCGGAGCGAACGACCGACATTTTGCGCATAGTGTTCACAAAACGCCGAGAGCGCCGCCTCGACCGCCGCCGGCTCGGGACGATCTTTTTGATGGCTGGACAGACAGGCCATCACCACGTTGAACAGCTGGGCATCGACAAACGCCAGCGCATCGCGTAGCTCCTCGGAATCCGGCTCAAGCCCCAGCTGCTGGGCCTGCTCGGCCGCAGCGAGCGCCACATCGGGCTCACGACGAAGCAGCTGAGTCAAATCGCAACCGGGCGCATGGGCACCAATGGGATAGTCGGGCAGCGTGTCCATCTTGAGACGGTAGGGGCTCGCGATGTCGCGCGTCTTTTTGCGCGAACCCGAGGTGCCCGAAGTGCTCGGCGCGGCTTCGTATGGCGCGGCGCCGGCAATGAGCTCGTAAACCGTGCTTGCTGCGGCATAGACGTCGATCGCCGGCGACATACGCAAAGCGCACAGGTCGGGAATATCGTCGGTGAGCATCTCGGGCGGAGCGTAGGCCACCGTCGCGCGACGCAGCGTGGCATAGCGCTCCGTAAACGACGCCTTGCCGCCGGTACCGGCCACGGCCGACGCAGGCTCGAGCGCCAGCGACGAGCCAAAGTCGATCAGGCACAGGTCAAAGGTGCCCTCGGCAAGCTGCCGGTCAAGCGGTAGACGCGCCGTACGCACCATAATATTAGCGGGCGAGATATCGCGATGGACAAAGCCCTCCCCCACCAGGCTCATGCGGCAGAGCAGGTCGAACAGGTCGCGCCCCAAGCGCGCCGCCACAAGCGGCGACAGGCGGCCGGCATCGTCCACGGCAAAGCGCGAGCGCAAGCGGGCGAGCGTCTCGCCCTCGACCCATTCCATGACAATTGCAGGCACACCGTCAACCTCGCCCCAGCCATAGAGGCGGGGAAAGCCCTTAAGGCCCGAAAGGGCACGATGGCATTCATATTCCTCGCGAAACGCCGCTTTGAACTTGGCGACCAGCGCCTCATGGGCGGCATCGTCGTCGAACTCATCGCGCGTCGGCAAGATGAGCTGTTTGAGTGCCATGGCCTCGCCTTGGGCGTTGACGGCACGCGTCACGCGGCCGATACCGCCACGGCGCATGGTGGCATCGTCGGCAAACAGCATCGTAAAACGACGCAGATAGGCAGGCAGTTCGTCCTGACCGAGCGCAATGGCCGGCTCAAACCCGTCGACACGCGCCAGGCGCAAGCCGACCATGGGATCGCGACCGAGCGATTGTGGTGTGGTGGATGCAAGATCGGTCATCATAGGGCAAGCGCCGCCACGTTATTGTTGAAGTTACCGAGCGCGACGTCATCATCGCCGTAATGGCCGACCCATTGACATAGGTTGGTGTAACAGCCCCACAGATTGGCATACTGCTGATACCACTTTGACCGGGGCGAGAATGTCTGACGACCGAACTCGGCTCGAATGACAAACATCTCCCCGACCAGGCTGTCGCACGGCCTGGGATCTCCCGTAGAGTTATAGGTCGAAACCACGTCATTGGCACGAGAAACATAGCCGTCGAGCATGTTGTACTTGGTCACAAGCCAACTGTGAATGCTCTCTTCCTCAGCAGCGGAAAGGCCACCGGAGTTTGCATCGTTGTCAGTGTTGCCGCCCGTCGAGCCGCCGTTTCCAGACCCTCCGGCAGAGGAACCCGACCCAGAGCCGCCGCCCGAACTCGACGAATCCGAGCCGGAGCCAGAAGTATCCGAGCTACCGGGCTTTCCGGACTGCTGGGCGTCCTGCTCCTTCTGCTGCTCGACCTTATTCACCGTTGCCGCCACGCTATTGTTGGACAACCGATCGATGATCTTGGTGTTGGTGAGCACGATGGTTTTGCCATTGGCAAGCGTGACTTCGTTGTCCGGGGCCTCGGCGCCGTCCGCGTCGTCGGCGCCAAACACAATATGCGCGACCACACTTGCCCAAGCATATCCAGTCGTGGTGCCCAGATCACTTTTGACCTCATGCCCCACGCGCGGTTCGCGTGCGGCATGTGCCTGCATCATGGACGGCACGGTCATGCCATAGGCAGAAACGCCAGCTATGACCAGCACCAGCGAGCAAGACAGCAGTGCGTACGCCCGCGGCGCCAAGCCCAGTCGGCGTCGCATGCGCACCGCGGTGCCGCGCTTTGTCTGAGTGCCACCGGGCCGCATGCGTTCTCCTCCAACAAAAACACGCCGCTCGGGAGCGGCGCATTCATTCGAATCCATTTTGAGTGTATCAGCGAACCCAAAAGGTTGCGCAACGAATGGGCAAATTAAGGATGCGAGTGGAAGCATCCATGCGATAAGCGGATACAAAGCATCTTTGTTGCACAACAAACTTACAGTCGCACGGGGAAATTATGACTACCCCGTGCGTCGCGAGGAAAACATACGGCAGGAGCAGGCTCGCCACCTAAATCGTGCGACGGGCCTCGATGGCGCGCCCAAGCGTAAGCTCGTCGGCATACTCCAGGTCGCCGCCCACGGGCAGGCCGCTCGCCAGACGCGATACCTCAACGCCCAGCGGCTCGATAGTGCGGGCCAGGTAGCTCGCCGTGGTCTCGCCCTCGATATTGGGGTTGGTGGCGATGATGACCTCGTGGATGTCCTCGTGGCCCAAGCGTGCCAGCAGCTCACGAATGTGCAGCTGCTCGGGGCCAATCTTGTCCATGGGACTGATCACGCCGCCCAATACGTGGTAGAGACCATGGTAGCTGCCCGTGCGCTCAATCGCCTGGACATCGCGCGGCTCGCCCACCACGCAAATGCGAGTGGTATCGCGCATCGAATCCTGGCAGATGGAGCACTCGTCGGCCGTGGCGTAGTTAAAGCAGCGGCTGCAAAAGTGAACCTCCTGCTTAACCTCCAGGATGGCCTCGGCCAGGCGACGCGCCTCCTCGGCATCGGCCTCGAGCAGGTAATAGGCGATGCGCTGAGCCGACTTGGGGCCAATGCCCGGCAGGCGGCCCAGCTCATCGAGCAATTTTTGCAGACTGTGATTCGCACTCATATATATGCGTGTCTTAGAACGGCATGCCCGGGATGTTGAGGCCGCCGGTGATGGCGCCCATCTGCTTGTTGGCGAGCTCGTTGACGCCGCGGACGGCCTCGTTGACGGCAGCCATGATCATGTCCTGCAGCATATCGACGTCCTCGGGATCGAGGGCATCGGGGTCGATGGTAAGGTTGACGAGCTCCATCTCGCCGTTAACGGTCACCTTGACCATGCCGCCGCCGGCAGAGGCGTCGACGGTCTGGGACTTAAGGTTTTCCTGCGCGGCGGCAAGCTGCTCCTGCATCTTGCGAGCCTGCTTCATCATTTGCTGCATGTTCATACCGGCCATGATGGCTCCTTTACGTGCGGCCGCGCGCCGAGCTGCAAGGGCAGCCGGAGCACGGCGGGACTTTCAAACTCAAAAATCGTACCACGGCGCGGGGCAAGCAAGCGGGGCGGACACGCTACCTCAGTCGATATACATGTCCTCCAATACAAACCACGCGCAAAGATTATGCAAGGCCGAATTATGCAAGGTTGCATAATATCGCATACTCAATCTAGTAGAGCCGAATCCGGCATTTCATGTGTGCCACTAAATAGCTAAATGCCAAACCGCTGCTCGAGGCGGAGCACATGGCGGCAGGGTATAATTTGATTGTCATAGATTGCAATTTGGAGGTGCCCCATGAATGCCCCCGACGCGCTCCAAAACATCCGCTCAAAACACCCCGTTGCATATGTGGTTCTCTATCTCTTTGTCGGCTGGGCATTGCTGGTTGTCATCACCCATGCCATAGCTTTTGGAGCAGAACTGCTGATAGCCAGCTCGGACCAGCCCGTCGTCAAATGGGAGACGACCGATGAATGCACCGACGGAACCCGAACCATTTACTACAACAGCCCGTCCCTCTACCAAGAGTTCAAGGTCAAGATAAAGGACTCCAAGATTGTCGATGCCGAACTGGGCTCTTTATTTACAATCGGAGCAACCGTCAACGCCGAGCAAGTCGAGTACACGGACAGCCATGCGACGTATCGTATCGACCTCAGCATCCTAGGCCGACCGTCACGCGCCTGTCTGCTCGAATGCGATATACGCGGCACCACGTTGCACATGTCCGAAATACAGATGCGCCCGGACAAAAGAAAGTGATATATGGCCGAGTCGGAAGAGACTAGGCATAGACTCGTCCGCCTTCGTAGGCAAAACGCAGGATGAGCGGGGCATTGTTGCGTACAAAATCATCGAGTTCTTTGAGGTCTGCTTCGCTAAAGCCCTCGTGCGACACCCAATTGAATGCCGGCAAGATGCACTCCGCCGTGTCAAAACCCCAATCGCGTGGGCGCTCCACAACGACCTTCACCGTATTGTCCTCACGGACTTCGGAATACGAAACCTGCGTATCGTCCTCAAGGCGGACATATTCCCACATCATAAGCTCGCTCCGTTCAAAGACGTCTCTTCTTGAGCAGTATACCCGCCTGCGCAGCTACTCCACCGGCTTGAAGATGGTGGACTGGCCGAAGACGCTGCGGATGAGGGCTTTGGCCTCGTCCTCGGTCTGCGGGATGCTCGGGGCTGCACCCTGATGGCCGAAGGGACTGCCCGCGCCGGGGTTGGACTCCCAGGGAGCTGCAGGAGCGTCCTCCTCTTTGGGGGCAGTTGCAGCGGACTTGGGCGCGGACGCCGCACCCGGCACGTCGAACGGAGGCAGATCGTCCCCACCAGCATCGGCAACAAAACCGCCAACCATGACATCGTCGTAGGGAACCTGCTCGGATTCCCATGGCGCAGACGGCGCGGCGGGCTGAGCCTTGGGAGCGGACGCGCGCTCGGGCGCTCGGGGCGCGGGCTCGGTCGGGAGCTTGCCCGTGGCAGGAGCGCCGGCGGGGTTGTCGGAGCGCAGCCAGGGGGCTTTGCCCAGGTCAGACGACTTGGGCGCGGGCGAGGCAGGCTTGGGCGCGGGTGTCGGAGCAGCCGGTTTGGCCATGACGGGCTTAGGCGCCGACGGGGTCGGCGCCGCTATCGGTGCTGCTTTTGGCTGCGTCGCGCTGGCGCTCGAGGATGCAGGGGCCGCCGAGGACACGGGTTGCGGGTCCGCAGATACCGCAGCCCGTGCAGATGGAGAATGCTCCTCATGTTGAGGAGCCGGCGTGCCACCCCCATCCAGGACATAGTCGACGGTACGACGACCGAAGACCGCACTGACTGTCGGCAGGACCACCGACTGCGTGTCGGCGCGTCCAAGCATCTTGATGGCAAAGGTCGAGCCCGCGGGGAACGAGACCGTGAGCCTGGAGCCGTCGTCAGCCGTGGCGCGGGCATTGAGCAAAAGCCCCGCGTAGGAAGCCTGACGCGCCTTGACACGCTCGACAACCTCGGCCCATTTGCGCTGCAGCTCTCCGGCATCCTCGACCGCGGGCGTCTCGGCAGTACCGGCGGCGGCAACCTGGGCGGCATTGTTGGACTGGGGCTTAGGTGCCGGAGCGGTGGCAGGCGCGGGAGCCGCAACGGGCTGAGGCGTCGGAGTCGGCGCAGGCTGAGGTGCAGGCGCTGCAGGCTTGGAAGCTGACACGGACGCAGAACGGGACGCAGGCTGGGCAGCCGGAACAGCAGCACCACGGTCCCAAGGCATACCGCCCTGGCGCGCGGACGTATCAGCGGTGGTAGCAGATGCCGCCGGAGTAGCGGCTCGGGCACCCGAGATCAGCGTCGGCTGTTGGGCAGCAGCGGGTACGGATGCTGCAGGCGCGGCGGCCTGAGCAGCAGCCACGCTCGCCGGCACGGCGCCGTTGGCAACCATGGCCTCCAAGCGGGCCACGCGCTCGGCCAATGCCTCAATCGTTAAATCGGCCTCGGGACGTGCCAGGCGCGTGCAGGCGATCTCGAGCACCAGGCGCACGTCGCTCGCGCCCCTCATCTCCAGTGCGGCATCGTCGAGCACCGTCAGCACACGGGCCAGGCGGTCGGCAGGATGCTCGCCAAAGGCAGCGGCCTCGGCAGCAAGCGCCTCGGCCTGCTCGGAGCCGCCCTCAAACAGCTCGGCACGGGCACCGGCAACGCAGGCAACGTACACGTCACGCACATGCGCCACCAGGTCGCGCGTCAGCTCCAGCAGGTCGTTTCCTTCCTCGACCTGCGCACGGATCAGTCCATAGAGCTCGGCAACATCGCGATCGGCAATGGCGCGGGAAAACTCGCCCAGAATCTGGTCCGAAACCTCGCCTAAAAGCGAGCGGGCGTCGTCCGCATGCACAGAACCGTTGCCAAAGACGCTCAGCTGCTCCAGCGTGGACAACGCGTCGCGCATACCGCCCTTGGCATGGCGCGCCACGATAGCCAGCGCCTCATCGTCGTAATCGAAGCCCTCCTGCTCGCACACGTATGCCAGGCGACGCTCGATATCCTCGTTGCCGATGCGATGGAAATCGAAACGCTGGCAGCGCGAGAGGATGGTCTCCAGAATCTTTTGCGGGTCGGTGGTGCACAGCACAAAGATCACGTGTGCCGGCGGCTCCTCGAGCGTCTTGAGCAGCGCGTTGAACGCCGCCGTCGTGAGCATGTGGACCTCGTCGATGATATAGATCTTGTACTTGCCGCGCACCGGGGCAAAGTTGACGGAGTTGATGATTTCCTCGCGCACATTGTCCACGCCCGTGCGGGAGGCGGCATCGAGCTCGTAGACATCGGGGTGGTTACCCTCGGCAATGAGCTCGCACTCCTCGCAAGTACCGTCGGGCATGCAGCCGCTTGCACCCTCGGCGCGCGCCGCCTCGGCATTGCGGCACAGCAGCGCCTTGGCCAGAATGCGCGCCATGGTGGTCTTGCCCGTGCCGCGCGGTCCGCAGAACAGGTAGGCGTGGGACAGGCGCCCCTCGGTGATGGCGTGCTCGAGCGTCGAGACGATATGCTGCTGGCCCACCACGGAGTCAAAGGTGAGCGGGCGATACTTTCGGTACAACGATTCCATGGGTGCTCCCCCGGGTATACTGAGTCTTGTTGCCGCGGCGGCCATGCGGTCGCACGGCATACTGCATTCCATAATAACCCGTACGGCGAGCCCGCCGCGATAGGAGTCCAAAGAGCATGGCAGACGCAGAGAGCAACCTCGTTCCCTCCGAAGCAGCCGACCAGGTCGAGGTCGCGCTCGAGGAGCAGGCAGCAGCCGATGACGGCATCCTGTACCTCAACGAGTACCAGTACGAAAACGACCTCGTCACCGACTTCGCCCGCCTGGTCGCCTCGCCCAGGCGTCGCGGCTCGCTGTATGTCGCCGCGGCAATTGCCGCGCTCATCGGCATCGGCATGCTGGTGGCCGGCGGCAACTGGATCAAGTTTGGCGTCGTCTTGATCGTATTCGGCGCCTTTTTGGCCTGGTGGAGCAAAAACCTGCACCACACCCTCGCCCGCGACTTTATCGACGCCGTTGAGGCCGACGAGTCCATGGGTGGCCGCTATCGCCGCGTCGCCGCCAACGAGGACGGCCTGATGGTTTGGGGCACGAGCGGCAAGTCGCAGTTCTTCCCGTTTGAAAAGCTCGACCACGTGCTCGACGGCGAGCGCATCTTTGTGGCCATGTTCGCCGACCAGGGCGTGACGATCCCTAAGGACACCTTTGTCCGCGGCGATGCCGAGCAGTTCGGTCCCTTCCTTAAGACGCGCATCAACAAAAAACTCCGCATCGAGACCAAACGCAAGAAGATGAAGGCAGAAAAGGCCGCTTCCGAAGCAAAACAGGGCGACAAGCCCCAGGAGACCAAGGGCAAGCAGCGCAAGCAGAAGAAGAGCAAGAAGAAGCGGTAGGCCGGCCGACACCGAAGGCGCCTCGTCCCGCGCCCGATTCCGGGCCGGGGCGCCTGGAATCGGGCGCGCGTACCGCCAATGGACCCGTTTTGCCTTGCTCTCGAGCTATTTCACTTCAAACCTTAAGAGCCTCCGCTCCGGCAGATCGGTCATCTTCATCGTGTAAGTTCCGGGAAATGCTTTCTCAAAACGGACGGTCTCGTAACCTTCGAAATAGTCGTTGGTGTTCTGCATCATAAATGGGACGAGCAACTCGTTTTCTGCCCCAACCTCCACGGCAAACGCAGCAGAGCCGCCAAGGACCGGCATGGCTTGCGTTATCAGATCGGTATTGACTACAAAATCATAGTTTGGCGCAGACTCCGGAACCAGATGCCAAACATACGCTTTGATTCCACCGTCGATATTATCCCTATTTCTGACACGCATCTTTACGGCGATAACGCACGTGATGTCGGCATCCTTCAGTCTCGTTTTCGTATCCACGGTGCCATATTTTGAATAATCGTCATGTGCTCGTTTGAGATACTCGCGCGGCGTGAGCAACTCTGCCCCGTCTATGCAAAACGAATACCCATCAGTCACCACATCCTTCGACCCCAGAAACGCTCCATCCATCGAGAGCCATTCGCCCTCCGCGTAATATTTCTCAGGAATGACCGTCCGGTTCCCGTTAACGACGCTCACCCTCATGCCCGCAAGGCCGGTAGCAGCACAGCAAAAAAGCGCGAGCGCCGATCTTCTCGTCCACAGGGTCTTCTTCATCGCGCTCACGACCTTTCCCGAACTTTCACAACGGCACCGTCGCGCATGCAGTAAACCCGATCGGCCAGTTCCTCGAGCACCTCTCCGTCATGGCTGGACAGAAGGACCTCACGACCCGTTGATGCCGCCATCGCCACAACGCGCTTGAGCATTTCAACGCCCGCTTCGTCGAGGGCATTCGTTGGCTCATCGAGAACAAGCAGCTTCGGCTTCTCCATAATTGCCGCAGCTATCCCCAGACGCTGCTTCATCCCAAGCGAGTATGCTCGGAACTTCTTTTTTTCGTCTGCATCGAGCCCCACGAGCCGCAGGGCAGAGCGAATGTCCTCGGGGGTGGCAACGCCCTTGATCTGAGCGATGAGCTTCAGATTGTCGTAGCCAGACAGATATCCCAAAAAGGAAGGCGCCTCGATCAACATCCCCAGACTCGGCGGGAACGAGATGTCCGCCCCAAGCCTTTGGCCATCGATAGAGATTTCGCCTTCGGTAGGCTTGATCAACCCGCAAACCGCTCGCATGAGCATGGTCTTACCCGAACCGTTTATCCCCTGAAGCCCGACCACAGTCCCAGGGTCAACCTCGATGGACACGTTGCGCAGGACATCGTTTTTACCCATGCGCTTCGATACGCCCCTTACGATCACACTCATATCTTGTCCCCCTTTTCTATAAGGTCGGCCCTTCGAAACCACAGTCCACCCAACGATAGGCATAACGACATAAGCCCAATTGATGACAAGACACTCGAGCCCGCCGCGATTCCCTCTTTGACAATTCCACCCCAGCGCAACAGCATCAAGGCGTTACCCAATAGCGCCCAATGTCGTGCATATGCCGAGCAGATCAGGTAGCTCATTAAAACCACAAACGAGACTGACGACCCAAGCACAAACCCAACCGCTGCCTGCGCAAACGCAAGCGCCTCAAAAGCAAATAAGAGACTTATGAAAAACGGCAGCGCATCTGCCTCGGCAGCTTTGAGAAACCACGGCGCCAAATTAGCCAGTTGAAGCGACTCACCATGAATGACCGCGCTGAACGAGGAGCTCACCACCAAGCTCCAAATCACAACAGAGCAAACCACCACGAGCAGTGAAAATGCCGTTACTGCCGCCACCAAGATAAAACGCGAGACCCACCAAAGGGTTCTTGCCCGGCATCGAACAAGCGCTTGCAAACCAAACCCGTGCAACGATTCGGTCGGATAGTCGAGTGTTGTATAGAGAATAAGCAGAATGAGAAATAGCCATCCTAGCGGAGGCACAAACATGACCCCGGGCCTAGGCTCAAACGGAGCAGATCCGGCAAACACGAGCGCAAGATTATCCGCAAACCCCAAGGTATCCGTTCTAACCCCATACACAGAAGACAATCCGTAGGCGTACACCAAGTTCGCAACGGTCACTGCCGCAATTGCAATAAAAGTGATGATGTTCTTCTTCAAAACGGTCCTCAGGTCCGCGGCGACCAGCCTAAACAGCATCAGACCACCTCGCGTCTTTTCCACGCCCCAGAAAAAGCCAACGAAGCAAGGGTCAATAATATGATTTCCGCAAAACCGGCTCGAATGTCTGGCCAGTTATTCAGCGATTCCGACCTGATGCTGTTGAGGATATTGCAGTTAAACCCCACACAAGCCATTACGCCGAAGATCCAGCCATTTGCAAAATGCCACGCAACCATTAGCAGATACGGGACAATTATCGCTTTGATTCTGCTACGAAACAAAATTGAGAAGCCAGTTACAGCCATGGATAAAGTCCCGAGCGTGACAGCATCGAACAGCGTGTATGCGAGCACATATGACAAAGGATGCGAATAAAATAGACCGGAGAAGTAGCTATGCAGGTAAAGTCCTACGTAAGTCGACTCATCGACCCGAGGAAGATACGCAGGAAAAAGCATCGAGACGATCAGGAAATTGACGAGCAGAGGAATGGCAGTCACTGTAAACGCGGAGAGGAAAGCAGACAGCATCTTTACGTTCACGTACGCCTTTCTGGAAACGCGCGTGCATATCTGCATGTCATAACCACTCAAACGCTCAAAGAGACACGACCAAGATCCAGCCAACATTGCAAGCAGGGGCAGTGCATAGAAAAACACCGACGCAGACAGTGGCGCGTTCGCGCTCACAACAATCCAGTTACCAAAGCTACTTTCACGCGTTTGGCCGAGGTATGTCTGAGACTGCAGACCAATGCCGTAGCCAAAAGATAGCAGCTGTTTGCGTTCAGTCTCGAGCGTCCACCATGCCTCAATGGCAGCCGCCATCGAAATTGCAGTTGCAACCATAAGGGTCAACGCAAATATAGGATTGCCAAATATCTTGGACAACTCGTGCCGTAATAGATTTCCATTCAAGCGACATCACCCTCCTATTGGCCAGGCCGAGCAGCAACGCTCGACCCGGCCCTAATCACAAGCGGTTAATGATGCGTCGGCGCACGGCAACCTTTGCATGAATAGAGAATGATGTCTGTAAACACCCGCTATTGAGTTAATCGCTCAGGCGTTTACACGTTATCTACCTGCGATAACAATGAAACAAGCTCCGCTTTATTCTTGATCCTCAACTGGCGGTAAGATGCAGACCGCAGTGCTTGCACCGTAGATGCAGCGTAACCGACATCCTCCGCAATGGCCTTTGTCGTTGCCCCCTCTGCCGTCATCAGCAAAATTTGCGACTGAACATCAGAAAGGGAGCGCGACGTAAGCAGGGCCAGCTGGCGCACGCGGGCCGTTTCGGTGGACCCGTTCGCCCGGTACTCCAAGACGGCCTTCTCGTCCTCAACCGAGCGGGCGAGCGCGATGTGCGTAACGAACATGGGCACAGACCAGCAAACAATCACCGTTGCCACGACGACATTGACAGCCGAACTTTGCCCCAACAACGACGCGAGGAACAACGGCTCGAAAACCGTCAGATCCTGCACCATATTGAGCAAGACAGCCCAAACAGGAGCCGTCGCCCCGAAGCAAAGCATCCATATCCCAAGCATTTTGCGCTGCGGACAGCTTCGCATCACTATATATGTGAGCAGCACCCCCGTCAGCACCGCAAGTCCATGGATTCGCCCCCTAGCGACCGCATAGATTAAGGCAACCATGCCCATTGACACCAACGGCACGATAGCCCGAGCATGGGCATGCACCTTAAACGGACGCAGCCCAACAGCGAGCGAAGCCGTAGACGCCACGCCGCAAAACAGGACCGGCACAGCCATCAACGGAACGCGTATGCACATCAATGCCGCGATATAGATAAAAGACCATTCCACAGCAGATAGCACCGCCCATACGTACGGGCTTCCGAGCCAAATCGCTTCACCCGCTCTATCCAGCGCAGCGCCACGATTCGCTTTTCCACCCGCGTAGCGTAGCGACAGAAGCAGTCCGAGACCCAATGCGTAGCTTAAGAGGGAAAAGGCGACAGCCCGCGAAACACCGGACCCCCAATCGCTATCCGCCATTACCAAGGGCCCCGCCGCAAGGAGGATAAAGAATAATGTGAGCAGGTATCGAAACAGCCGGCGCGTTCGAGCTGATGCCACTATATCGTCAGCATGCCGCTGCGGTAGCTCATGCCCTACAGTATCGCCCTCACCCGCAAACAGCGCCACGAGCTCGCGTGAGCCCGCAACCGACGCCTTCCCGTATGCTCGGTGAAGCGTGGTCCGCACCGTCGATGGCTTCGTATCCGTCTCCCTGGCAATTTCCGCCGGCGTTTTCCCTTTGAGCAACAATCGAACAAACTGCTCTTCTCGAGGCGACAGAGAGGGAGAAAACGCTCCCGCATCGAATGGGTCGGACGTGCGGGGGATATCCGAATCGTTGTTCCGCTTCTTCCTGAGCAACGTACATACGAAGGCAGCAGCGATAACGGACCCCATCGCCAGCAATGCAATGACCACGGCATCGCTTGCGAAGTATGCCGCCTCAACAGCCGGAATAAGACCAATAGGAACTGCTACGAGCACAGAACAGGCAAACACGTCGCGCCGCCCATGGCCAAAGGCACGAGGGCGGCAAAACGGCGGGGCCACAGTCAATGCGAGATAGACCAACGGAATTAAAAGCGCAAGGCCAATTGACGCGGCCGTTACAGGGGGCATCCCCCATGGCTCGGGAACGACTCTCCATGAAACTCGACAGCAAAACAGCAGGCAAGACATGACGGCTATTGTTTCTGTAAAAATCGCGTCCTGCGGGTGACGAGTTTCCCTTTCGTCAGTCCGTGTCGACCTCTGCGTCAAAGGAGAGTCCGCCGTGCCCCAAATAACATATGAGAGAAGCAGCGACCCAACAAAGCACGAGACACACGAAACGCCATGTAACAACCAAATCGGTGCAAACACGATTGGAATAGAGTCTCCGCGAGCATAGAAAGCCAGGTCGGCCCATTCGGGAACCGTTGCAATAACACCAAGGAAAACACCGATGGCACCGAGATGCCTCGGCCTTCTCATTCCCCCCTTGCATAGCGCAGCACCATGAACAAACGCCGCGAGGCATGCGCCCAGGATAACGAGCCAGGTCATTGCACCTGACGCTAGGCCGATTGAAGATGAAAACCGGTGATAAGGGGTGACCGCCATTACGACAAGCGCAATGGCGCAGGCAAATGTAGCAGAACGGCGGGAAAAGAGCATACGGCCTCCATAGCGTGTCATTATATCGCTCGAGCCGCTCGTTTATCTCTGTTCTCACACCAGCCAGCATCAATGATTCAGGCGAACTCCAATCCGCGCCAGATCACGGTCCGGCTTTTGTTCGCAGTCCCCACATCAAAGCGGGATGCGGTTTCCTTTTGAGCGCCGATTCGGAAAGCGCATCCCGTTCCAGGGCAATATTCTGGGATGCAGTTTCCGCAGCCCACCCCATTTGGAAAGCGCATCCCATAATTTGGCTGAAAACTGAGATGCGCTTTCCAAACGAGCCGAAACGGGCCGAATCGATCGGGCCACCTCGCATCCCGCTATCCTCGCCATCTGCCCGAGCGTGCTACACTAGCAGCATCTATGCCACCGCGAACGGCTCGGCCCCGCGCCTGCCGCTCGCAAACGAACTTTAAACGCACGAGGGTTGGCCATGCCGCTTTTCTCGCAACATACCGCCCGGTTCTCGCCGGACGTTCCTTTGGAGGGCACCAGCTCTCGCGAGCTGCTCAAGCGGTACCAGCCGCTCGAGACACTTGCGACCGGCGGTTTTGGCTCCATCGAGATCTGCCGCGACACGCACCTGCGCCGCCGCGTCGCCATTAAACGCATCCCCCTTATCAACGGTGCCGGCATGCCCGCTAGCGACATCATGGATGTCCTGCGCGAGGCGCACACTGCCGCCATGCTTCAACATCCCAACATCGTGCAGGTTATCGACTTTACGCACGACACAGCCTATGCCTACCTGGTTATGGAATATGTCGATGGCATGTCGCTGGCCGAGTTTTTGCACCGCGCGGACGGCCACTCACTTACCTTTGACGAGGCCGCGGCCATTGCCGATGCCCTGGGCCAGGCGCTCACCTTCGCCCACAGTAATGGCGTACTCCACCTGGACATTAAGCCCGCCAACGTGCTCATCGACCACTCGGGCAATGTAAAGCTCACCGACTTTGGCATGGCGCGGCTGTCGTCCGCCGGTGGCTTTGGCGGCTCACGCGGCGGCACCATCGGCTACATGCCGCCCGAGCAGCTCGATATCGAGACCGGCACGGTCGACGAGCGCGCCGATGTCTTTGCCCTCGCCTGTGTGATCTACGAGGGCCTGTGCGGCAGCGCTCCTTTTATGGCGGCCACGCCCGCCGACTCGCTCGGCCGCATCATCGGCGGCGCCACCTATCCCAGCGAGCTGATACCACACTTTCCCCCGGGAGCCGAGGCCGCGCTCATGAGCGCGCTCTCCCCCATGCCGCAGGACCGCCCCAACAGCATCGAGGCATTTTGCGACCAGCTCCTTGCCGGTCTGGGCAGCGTGCGCGAAGGCCGTCGCAGCCTGGAGCAAATGGTTGGCGAACTTTCGGATGACGAGCAGGAGCTCGACGATATCGAGCCGTCGCACTACGAGGACGACACCATCGAAGTCGACCCCGCACTCGGCTGGGCAGGCACGCGCTGGAGCCATGCGCGCGACTACGCCATGCACGCTATCTCGGCGCTAACGTGCGGCGCCTTTAGCTTTTTGCTGATGCAGACGGCCGGCGTCGCGGCGCTTCCCGGCCTGGTCATTGCGGCTATCGCGATCGGAGCGGCGGCCGGCCTGGCCCCCCAGATTGGCTCGGCCATCTCGGCTGTGGGCTTTTTGGTGCTCATGGCAAACGCCACCATGCAGGCACAGGGCGTCCTGTCGATGTTGCCCGTCGCGGTGATCTTTGCCGCCGCCATGTCCGGTTGGTGGATCGCCTGGGGTCGCACCGAGGCTGCCGCGAGCGCCGCACTCACCTGTGCACTCGCGCTTGGCTGTCTGACCGGCAATACCTTCCTGGCAGCTGGGGTCACCGCCGGCGTCGCGTCATTTTGGCTCGGCCCGGCAAGCGCCGCCGCGGCAACGGGCATGGGCGCACTTTTTGCCCGTCTGGCCACGGTCGCGCTTTCAGCCGGAGGCGTGCTGGGGCTCGGTAACGTTGCCGCAGCGCTGGGAGACCCACTCCTTTGGGCTGCCTTTGTGCTGGTAGCGGCAACTGCCGCGGCGTCATCTGCGCTGCTCAACGCCCATGCCAAGCGTGCCGATCAGGGCTCAAACCTTGCCGTAATCGCCGCCATCGCTGTCGCCGGCATCGGCTGCGCAGCGGCGTCCTGTCTTGCACACCATATGGAAATTGCCAGCCTTGCAGCCGCGGTCATCGCCAAGGCGGCGGTTGCGGGAATCCTATCCTCTATAATCGTTGGGATATGCCTATATTTGCTCGGATACCAAAGAACCTATACGGAGAGTGATCTTTCGTGAACTTCCTGAACATCTTCGAGGACCACGTGGCCGGCATCTTCGGTGCCACCCGTGCCCCGTTCTCCTTTAAGAAGCTTGCCAAGCAGGCCGCTCGCGACATGGAGGATCAGACTCTGGTGATCAATGGCGTCAACACGGCGCCGGCACTCTATACCATCCTGATCGCCGCCGACGACGACCCCATGCTCGCCCCGTTCTACCCCGAGCTTTCGCGCGAGGTCCGCGAGTTCGTGAAGGCGCAGGCCGAAAAGCGCCGTTATGTCTTTGTCGGCGAGCCCCTCGTGCGCTTTATGATCGATCCGCAGCTGCGTGCCGGCAAGTTCTCGGTCTTTGCCGAGAACGTCGATGCCCCCACGCTCGGCCGCCTGTACGAAGAAGAGCGCGCCTATCAAAACGGTCTGGGCCAAAACAACTCCGCGGCAAGCCGTGCCGCCAGCGCCCCGCGCGCCGGCCAGCAGCAGTTTGCTGCCCCGCAGCAGCAGCGCCCCGCCGCCATGCCCCAGCAGCAGCCGACGCCTCGTGCCGCCGCTCCCGACCCGCTTGCCGTAGCAGATCCCTTCGCGCCTAGCGTCCCCGACCCCGTCGCTCCTATCCCGGTGCCGCAGACCGTCTCGCGCGACGCGCTTGCCGGCATGGGCGGAGCCGCCGCGACCGGTGCCGCCGTGGGCCTAGGCGCCGCAGCCGGCATCGCCTCCAACATGGCAAGCACTCGCGCCCCGCAGCGCCCGCTCGCCCAGCTCGTCGACGTCGTGAGCGGCGAGAGCCATAGCATCACCTCCGCACAGGTAACCATCGGTCGCGAGCGCTCAGTTTCCGACATTGCCCTGCGCGACCCCAACGTGTCGCGCCGCCACGCCCAGCTCACCTTTACGGGCTCGGATTGGTCGATCGAGGACCTCAATTCCACCAACGGCACGCTCGTCAACAACCGCCGCATTACGCGCTGCCCGCTGCGCAACGGCGATCTGCTGACGTTTGGCCTGAGTACCTTTGAATTTAGGGGATAGTCGCTTATGAACATCGATATCGTCCTTTTTGCAGGCCGCATCGTCTTGGTCGCCCTGCTCTATATCTTCCTGTTCGCCGTCATGAAGACCGGCGTGGGACTCGTGCGCGGGCAGCGCCGCGACTCGGCTATCTGGACGATCGATGTGGACAAGGGCCCGCGCGGTATCCGCGGCATCCACGTAGACATGCTCGGCCCCGTCATCGTCGGTCGCTCGCCATCTTCGGACATCTGCATCAACGAACCGTTCGTCTCGGCCTCGCATGCGCGCTTTTCGCTGCAGGGCCCGGCGCTCATCATCGAGGACCTCAACTCGCTTAACGGCACGCTCGTCAACGGCCGCCAGCTCGTGGAGCCCGCGACGCTGCGTGAGGGCGACGAAGTCCAGATTGGCGACGTGGTCATGAAGGTGAACCGTCGATGATCGACGAGGAGAACAAGTCCGCAACTATGACCGAGGCACCGGCCGCCGCCACAGCTGCGCCGGCCCACGCCGCTCCGGCGGGCTCCGCGCCCGTGGAGCCCGAGGACACCGTGTTCTCCCTGCCTCTTTCGCATGTAACGCATGATATTTCGGATCTCGCCGATAACGAGGACGAAGAGGATGCCGTAGCGGCGCCCATCGGCGCACATGCTGCGGAACAGCCCACAGCGCCCGAAGCAACCCCGGCGCCGGCTCACTTTGCAGAGCCCGTCGCCGCGGCAATCAACGAGAGCGCTGCGGTGTTTGCGGCACCCGAACCCGCCGCGCCGGCGTTTCCCATAGCCCCGGCATCCGAGGTTGCGCCCGCGTCTACGCCGGCGCCCGAGCCTATAGACGTCAGCCCGCAAGACGACGAGTCGACCGCCCGCGCGCCCGAGGAGCCCGGCTCCCCGGACACCGGCGATTCCGAATCAAACGCCGAGACCGACACCGTCTCTCCCGGTGACACAGCCGAGATCGACGTTGCCGCCGTTGAGACCAAGCTCAAAGACCCCGGCTCGACCATGAGCTTTGAGCCCCTGACCGAGGAGCGCATCGAGACCGACTCGACCTATGATGCCGGCACCACCACGCAACTCATGTGGGGCGCCCGCTCTGACGTTGGCTGCGTACGCCCGCACAATGAGGATTCCTACCTGGTGCAGTCGCCGCTCTTTTGCGTATGCGACGGCATGGGCGGTCACGCCGCCGGCGAGGTAGCCTCTTCCATTGCCGTCGAGACTATTGCCAAGACGGCCCCGCAGTCCGCCGACGCAGCACGCCTGGCCGCAGCCGTCGAGGCAGCCAACGCCGCCGTAATCGAGGCGGCCCTGAACGGCCTGGGCAAGCCCGGCATGGGCTGCACAGCCACTTGCGCCTATATCGAAAACGACACGCTCGCCATCGCCCACGTGGGTGACTCTCGCGCCTACCTGCTCCACGAGGGCACGCTCATCCGCGTGACCCGCGACCACTCCTACGTGGAGGAGCTCGTGGACGCCGGTGAGATTACGGCAGACGAGGCTCGCGTCCACCCAAACCGCTCGGTCATCACCCGTGCGCTGGGCTCGGACCCCGCCATGTATGCCGACCACTTCACTCTGCATATCGAGGAAGGCGACCGCCTGATCCTGTGCTCCGACGGCCTTTCGAGCATGATTCCCGATAGCGATATCGAGAACATCGCCACGCAGTCCTCAACCGCGCAAATCTGCGTCGACAACCTAGTGGACGCGGCGCTTGCCGCCGGCGGCCACGACAACGTGACCGTAGTAGTCGTTGACCTGGTTGACGATGGCGTTATGCGCGAGGCGCAACGCGTGCGTCGCCGCAACGTCACCATCGGCGTCGTCTTAGGTCTCGTCTTGGTGCTGGCGGCTGCCATCTGGGCCTACACGGGTGTCACCGGCTCGTACTACCTGGGTACCTACCAGGGCAATGTCGCCGTCTGGCGCGGCCTGCCCGGCAAGCCGCTCGGACTCAAGCTCCACTGGCTCGAAAGCGAAACCAGTATCAAGCTGTCCGACCTGCCCGAAGACACGCAAAACCGCCTCAAGGCGGGCATTCCGCAAACAAGTGTCGACGATGCGCAGGACACGATATCCAAGTACCGCCACCAGATCGACGAGGAGCAGACCCGCCAGGTGATCGACGCGCAAACGATTCGCGACAACACCGACCAGGGATCGACCTCCGAATCAGATTCCGAGAAAACCGCCGAACAGTCCGCCGAGGCCGAAGCCTCCGAAAAGAACTAGAAAGGGAGTGCCGCTTATGAGTCGCCGCAACACCGAGCTGCTCTTGCTCATCGCCTCGGCGTTCCCCGTCATCCTGCTGTATGCGATGTACGTCCTCACCGCGGGCGCTGCCATCTCCTTTGAGACGCTCGCCGTACCGATCGGCCTCTTTGCCGCCTTTGCCGCGGCCCACATTGCCGTGCGCATCTTGGCGCCCGGTGCCGACCCCGCCATCCTGCCCATTGTCTTTGTGCTTTCGGGCATCGGCATCACGTTCGTGACGCGTCTCGCCCCCGCTCTCGCCATCTCACAGCTCATCATCCTGTTTGTCTCGGTGGCCCTGATGGTGGGAACGCTCGCGTTGGTTAAGAACCTCGACGTAGTCATGCGCTACAAGTACACCTTTGGCATTATCGGCATCATTCTGTTGATGCTGCCTATCTTTATCGGCACCACGATCTCGGGCTCCAAGCTGTGGATTCGCATCGCGGGCTTTACCATCCAGCCCGGCGAGTTCGCCAAGGTCTTTATCGTGCTGTTCCTGGCCGGGTACCTGGCCGAGAACCGCGAGCTGCTCTCCATCTCCAACCGCAAGATCCTGGGCTTTAAGATCCCTCGCCTGCGACTGCTGCTGCCGCTGTTTGCCGTGTGGGGTGTGTGCCTGCTCGTCGTCGCCTTCGAACGCGATCTGGGTTCGGCCGTGCTGTTCTACACCATCTTCTTGCTGATGCTCTACGTTGCCACGGGACGATTCTCGTATGTCGTTATCGGCCTTGCGCTCTTAGCCGTTGGAGCCGTGGGCGCCTACAAGTTCCTGTCTCACGTTCAGGTGCGTTTCCAGGTTTGGGTCGATCCGTTTAAGGACGCCCAGGGCCAGGGCTACCAGATCGTCCAGTCGCTCTTCTCGCTTGCCGATGGCGGTCTGGTCGGTGTTGGTATCGGCAACGGCATGGCCAACAACATCCCTGTCGTCGAGTCCGACTTTATCTTCTCGGCCATCGGCGAGGAGATGGGCCTTTTGGGCGGCGGCGCCGTGCTCATCCTGTTTATGCTCTTTGCCGTGCGTGGCCTCACCACGGCTGCCCGCGCTAAATCCGACCTCGCCGCCTTTAGCGCCACGGGCCTTACGGCCGCCATCAGCTTCCAGGCCTTTTTAATCGTGGGCGGCGTTACCCGCCTGATCCCGCTGACCGGCGTCACCCTACCCTTTATGAGCCAGGGCGGTTCCTCGCTGCTGGCAAGCTTTATCATCGTCGCGCTCCTGCTGCGCGCCGGTGACGAAGCGACCGGACGCGAGGCCGAGCTTACCGGCACCGGCACTATGGCCGCCATCACCGATGATCAGGTCGCATCTGCCGCCGCCCCGACGGGCACGCGCTTTGCCACCTCGTCTTCCTACGGCAGCGGCAGCCATTCCGTCGGCTCGCGCATGCGCCGTCGCCTGCTCGACACGCCTGAATCCGGTGTGCTCGGCCGCGTTGCGCTCGCCAACCGTCTAACCCGTGCGGTGCTCGCCTTTACGGCGCTATTCGCCATCCTTATCGGCAACCTCACCTATGTCCAGGTCATCAAGGCCAAGGACTATCAGGACATGCCGACCAACAACCACACCATCGCCCGCTCCAAGTACATCCAGCGCGGTTCCATCATCACGTCCGACGGCGTGACGCTGGCCGAGTCGCTGCAGCAGGAGGACGGCACCTACGTACGCTCCTACCCCAACGGTAACCTGGCAGCGCACGTGGTTGGCTACGTGAGCCAGCAGTATGGCACCACCGCCATCGAGAGCGTCATGAACGACACGCTCACCGGTTCTAAGGACTACTCCAGCTGGAACAACGCCATCGCGTCGCTCGCGGGCCAGACCCAGCCGGGCAACACCGCCAAGCTCACCATCGACTCGCGCATCCAGACGGCGGCCGAGCAGGCACTCAAGGGCTTTAAGGGCGCTGTAGTGGTCATCGACCCGCGTACCGGCGCGGTGCTCGCATGTGCCAGCTCGCCCACCTACGACAACACCAACATCGACGCCCTACTGCAGGCTGGCGGCGGCGAGGACGGCTCCATGTACAATCGCGCCATGGACGCGCTGTACACGCCGGGCTCAACGTTTAAGGTCGTTACGCTTTCCGCGGCACTCGAGACCGGTACTGCCAGCCTTACCAGCACCTACCAGGCGCCCGGCTCCATGGACATCGGCAACGCACCGGTCACCAACTATGCCAACGAGAGCTACGGCACCATCAGCCTGCAGCAGGCCTTTGCCGTGTCCTCCAACGTCGTCTTTGGCCAGGTGGCAAACGAAGTTGGCGCAAACACGCTCGTGCAGTTTGCCAACGCCTTTGGCTACGGCCAAAAACTCGGCCAGGACCTGACCTCCGCGGCCTCCATCATGGCCGACCCGTCGCTCATGACCGAGTGGGAGACCGCCTGGGCCGGCGCCGGCCAGCCTGTCGGCATGGACCACACGCCCGGCCCGCAGACCACCGTCATGCAAAACGCCGTGATTGCCGCCGCCATCGCTAACAGCGGCGTGGTCATGGACCCGTACTTTGTAGCCCAGGTACTCGCCCCGGACGGAACCGTGGTCAAGACCACGCAGTCCCGCTCGCTGGGTCAGGCCGTCAGCTCCACCACGGCCGACCAGGTCAAGCAGGCCATGCTTGCCGTCGTCCAGTCCGGCACCGGCACCGATGCCCAAATCCCCGGCGTCAAGGTCGCCGGCAAGACCGGCTCGGCCGAAACCGGCGGCACCAACGTCAACTCGATGTTCGTTGGCTTTGCACCTTACGATTCACCCACGGTCGCTATCTCGGTGGCCTTAGAGGATTACGACAAGCATGACGTCAAGGCCGCCAAGATTGCCGGCATCGTCCTGACCGCGGCGCTCGCCGCACAGGGAGCGTGATGCCCATGATCGAATCGGACACCCGAGGCGCGCCGCGGCCGAAGAGTTAGCGGCAACGCGCCACACGGCCCCAGCGGCCACATCGTAGGTACTACACACATCGTTGAGCGAATAGTTATGTTAGGAGCAGGAATGGAACAGAGGGTCCTCGGGGGAAGATACCTCCTCAAGGATAAGGTGGGGACAGGCGGTATGGCGACCGTCTACCGTGCGCAGGACCAGGTCCTCGACCGCACGGTAGCCGTCAAGATCATGCTGCCGCAGTATGCTGGCGACGCAACCTTCGCCGCACGCTTTAAGCAGGAGGCCCAGGCAGCAGCCGGTCTCTCCTCCCCCTATATCGTGGGCGTCTACGATTGGGGCAAGGACGGCGACACCTATTACATCGTCATGGAGTACCTGCGCGGCACCGACCTTAAGAGCGGCATCAAGAGCCACGGCGCCCTCGACCCCAAGAAGGTCGCCCAGATCGGCTCGCAGATCAGCTCCGCGCTTTCGGTCGCCCACAAGCACGAGATCATCCACCGCGACATTAAGCCGCAGAACATCATGGTGCTGCCAGACGGCAACATCAAGGTGATGGACTTTGGCATCGCGCGCGCCAAGAACAGCCACCTCACGCAAGACAACAACGTGCTGGGAACCGCCCACTACGTCAGCCCCGAGCAGACCCGTGGTCAGGACCTCGGCCCCACCTCGGATATCTACTCGCTGGGCGTCGTGATGTACGAGTGCGCCACCGGCCGCGTTCCCTTTGACGGTGACGACGCTATCTCGGTCGCACTCAAGCAGGTCAACGAGCTGCCTATTCCGCCGAGCCAGATCAACTCCGGTGTCGACGCCGACCTTGAGCGCATCATCCTCAAGTGCATGGAGAAGGACCCGGCAAACCGCTTCCAGACCGCCGACGAGCTGCGTCAGGTGCTCAACAGCTACCTGTCGGGCCGTGCCGTCAACATCTCGGAGCCCACGCGCATCATCGGTGCCCCCGGTGAGCTGGGCGCCACCAAGACTCGCGAGCTTTCCGATCAGACGCGCGCCATGGTGCGTCCCGTCTCGGGCGTGAGCGGCCAGAATACCGCCCGTAGCTCGGTTTCGGGCTCCACCGGCTCCTACGAGGTCGAAAAGCCCAAATCCAACAAGAACAAGATCATCGCCGCCGTGGTGGCAGCCGTTGCCGTCATCGGTATCGTGGTGGCCTTTGCCACAGGACTCTTTGGCGGCGAGCAGGTCACCGTGCCCGATGTGCTAGGCAAGGACCAGCAGACTGCCGTCGAGCAGATCAAGGAAGCCGGCCTCGAGGTCGGCACCATCGACCAAAGCTACAACGACGATGTCGACGAGGGCAAGGTCGCCGAGCAGACGCCCAACGGCAACACCAAGAAGGCCAAGGGCACCAAGGTGAACCTGGTAATCTCCAAGGGCCCCAAGCCCTCCGAGAAGGTCGAGGTTCCCCGGCTGGTCGGCCTGACCAAGGACCAGGCAGAAGCCGCGCTGGCAAGCGTTGGCCTGAAGGGCAACGCCTCCGAGGAGGCCAACGAGGCCGATGAGGGCCAGGTCTTTGAGCAGGGCACCGAAGCCGGTAAGGAAGTCGAGAAGGGCACGACCATCTCGTACAAGGTCTCGAGCGGCCCGGATACCACGTCCGTCCCCGACCTGACCGACATGACCGAGGCCCAGGCGCGCAACGCCCTCGATATGGCAGGCTTTGGCGTCGACGTCAGCTACCAGGAGAACGACTCCGTCACCGAGGGCACCGTCATTAGCTGGAACCCCAGTGGCAAGCAGAAGCCCGGCGCCACGATCACCGTCGTCATTGCCAAGAAGTCCGGCAAGGCCAGCGTTCCGGGCAACCTGTACGGCAAGAGCATCTCCGCGGCCGTCACCGCGCTCAACAACGCCGGGTTCTACAACATCGCATTCTGCGATCAGAACGGCAACCCCGTGAGCGGCAACGAAAACGCCACCGTTACGGGCGTCTCCCCCACCGGCAAACAGTCTACCGACAGCACGATTACGCTGACGGTCGCACTTTCTGGCTCGGGTTCGGGTTCGGGCTCGGGCACGGGCGACGATTCCGGTACGGCCAACTAGTCGCCACCCCACCGCCCATTACGGCTCTCGCCGCAAACATATTCACTCACAGGCGCCCGCTTGCTCCCCCAGCAAGCGGGCGCTTCGTTTTTGACATGGCATGAACCAGAAGAGCCCGGCACCGTGTCGGTGTACCGGGCTCGACAAATCTCTGGTGCCCCCGGGCGGATTCGAAAACTCCCCCCGCGGGGAAATTGGTGACGCGGGTGTCGACGGTCCGAATCCGGCCTTTAGACCAGAAGAGCCCGGCACCGTAGCGGTACCGGGCTCGGCAAATCTCTGGTGCCCCCGGGCGGATTCGAACCGTCGACACCCGCTTTAGGAGAGCGGTGCTCTATCCCCTGAGCTACGGAGGCATGTTGTATTAGTGTAGCAGATTTACGCCGCTGTAATGCAGCGTATACCCACTCTTCGAAGTTGCGGTGGAACAGCCCTCCGGAAAGTGCGTCCCACTATCCAGGCAAATTCTGGGTCAGACTTTCCCCATGAGACCTCGCTGGGAAACTGTGACCCAGAATTTCGGCTCGAAACGGGACACGGTTTCCCAAACGACCCCGTTCCGGAAACTACATCCCGGAATCGACGCTCGAACTGGGATGCACTTTCCCGATCGAGCCACATGGGAGACTGCGCCCCACTTTGAGGGGGCGCTCTTTAATGACTAGTTGCCTTTGTGGAAGAGGTTTTTGATAACGGAGGGGATGCTCTTGGCGCCCTTAGCCGTCACATCGATAAAGTCAGGCGAACGCACGAGCTTATCCTCGTCAACGTACTTGCGGACCGCACGAAGCGTCTCTTTGTCATCGCGCGTCGAAAACGTAAAGTGACCATTGTCCTTGGTGAAGATGGCAAAACGCGTAATCTTCTTGGTGCCGCGCAAAACCTCAGCGGCAATATAGTCGACCTCATCCCACGGGATCTGAATAAAATCCTCGGGATTGCGCTCGTTATAGTACTCAAACGCCTTATTGCCCACCATTACGTTACCGTGACTGGTAAGCCCCATCAGGCAGGTTGCCGGCGTTGCCAGATCGACCGTGCTGTTCTGAGATTGCGCCATGCGCGCCTCGCCCTCCAAATAAAACAATCGGACCGCATCCAGTGTACCCACCGGGTGCGGTCCGTTTCAATGGCTCAAAAGCCCTTGCCTAGCAATTCTCGATCTTAAGCCGAAACGTGCTTACATGAAGCCGCAGACGCGACCGATGATGCCGATGGCGAAGAGAGCCAGGATGATGACGATCGGGCTGACCTTCTTCTTGAGGAGCTTGCAGACCAGAAGGGTCAGGCACACGGCGGCAAGGCCGGGGATGAGCTGATCGAGGTTGGCCTGAAGCGTGGTGACCTTCACCGGGTCGAGTGCGTTGGCACCGACAGAGCTGTACATCGTCAATGCCTGCTTGATGCCCTCAGAACCGGCGGGCAGGTTGGCCCAGTCGATATAGGCGCCAGCGGACTGCGTGACCTTGGAGACGACCGGGGTGAAGGAGATGGACACCCAGCGCTCGACCAGGGCGCCGATGATGAACATACCCAGGATGGAAGCACCCTCGGTGACCTTGCCCATCAGACCGCCGGAGAGGTCCTTGGCGATGGAGGAGCCGACCTTGTAGCCAAACTCCTGCGTGTACCACAGGAAGGCGTAACGGATGATGTTCCACGCGAAGAAGAACAGCAGCGGACCGGCGATGCTGCCGGACAGGGCCAGGGAAGCGCCCAGTGCACCCAGAATCGGGCGAAGGGTGAACCAGAAGGCGGGGTCGCCGACGCCGGCGAGCGGGCCCATCATACCGACCTTGACGCCCTGAATGGCGACGTCGTCAATCGGAGCACCGTTGGCGCGCTCCTCCTCAAGGGCGAGGGTAACGCCAATGACGGGGGCGGAAACATAGGGGTGGGTGTTATAGAACTCCAGGTGGCGCTTAAGAGCGGCAATCTGGTCATCCTTGCTGGTGTAGAGCTTCTTGATCGCAGGGATCATTGCGAAGCACCAGCCGCCGTTCTGCATACGCTCGTAGTTCCACGAGCCCTGAAGGAACTGATGACGGAAGCAAACCTTCTTACGGTCAGCCTTGGTGAGCTGAATCTTGTTCTCTGCCATATGTATCACTCCCCTCCTACTCGTAATCGTTCAGAATGTCGCCGAGCGGGTCACCGGAGCCACCGCCCATGCCGCCACCCTGCTTGGCCAGATCCTTAAGGCCAAGGTAGATGAGGGCAAGGGAGATGCCGATGAGGCCAAGGGCGATCAGCGTGAGCTGAGGGATGGCAGCAAGGACAAAGCCGAGGATGAAGAACGGCCAGGTCTCCTTGGTGGCCATCATGTTGATGACCATGGCGTAACCGACGGAAGCGACCATGCCGCCGCCGACAGCCATGCCGCCGGACAGCCAATCGGGCATAGCGTTAAGCGCGTTGGTAACAGCCTCGGCCGGGATGATGCACAGAAGTACTGCCGGGATGGCGATACGAACACCCTGCATGAGGATGCCGGCGTACTGCCAACGCTCGATGCCGGCGAAGTCGCCCTTCTCGGCGCAGGCGTCCATGCCGTGAACCATAGCGGTAGCCAGGGTACGGCAGATCATGGTCAGGAACAGACCAGCGACCGACAGCGGGACGGCGACGGCGATGGCGGCGGTAACGGCCTTGGCCGAATCGGTGGCGCCACCGTTGAGGGCGAGCACCATGATGATCGAAGAAGCGACCGAGGCCAGAGCGGCGTCAGGCGCGACGGCGGCGCCGACGTTAGCCCAGCCAAGGGCCATCATCTGGAGCGAACCGCCCAGGAGGATGCCCTCCTGAAGGTGACCGGTTACGAGACCGATAAGCGTGCATGCCACGAGCGGCTGATGGAACTGGAACTCATCCAGAATGCCTTCCATACCGGCAAGCAACGCGACAATCGCAACAAGCAGAATAGTGATTGCAGACATGTATCGGACCCTCCTTTACTATGCTTGAGCGGCCAGTTCGGCCTTAGCTTTCTTCAACATGGCGTCGAGATCCTCGGAGGAATCCGAAGGAACCTTGCGGACCTCGAACTTGACGCCCTTGGCCTTGAGAGCCTCGATGGTCTTGACGTCGTCATCGCCCATGGCGACGGCGTTAGTGACGACGACCTTGCCCTTGGAGTGGGCCATGGAACCGATGTTGGCTTCCTTGATGTCGACGCCGGCCTCGATGGCCCTGAGCAGATCCTGCGGGTTCTCGAAGAGCAGCATCGCCTTGGTGTCGCCAAAGCGCGTGTCCTTGACGACCTCGGCCATCTTCTTGATGGGCACGACGTTGGCGTGGACTCCCGGAGGGGCAGCCTGCTCGATCATGGTCTTGCGGAGCTCGTCGTGAGCAACGCCGTCGGAGACCACGATGATGCGGTTGGGGTTGATCTGCTTGGTCCACGTGGTGGCCACCTGGCCATGAAGCAGACGGGTGTCGATACGGACGTGGGCGATCTTGATGTGCCCGTCGCCGATGACCGTTCCCGGAGGGATGGCGCCTGCAGGAGCAGCGGCGGCCGCAGCCGGCTTCTTCTCCTCGGGCTCCAGAGACTCGGGCTTGACGCGCACGCCAGCCTTAGCCTCAGTCACGAGATGTTTTGCGATCGCATGTGCAGTGTTCTTTGCGTCAAAGCGCTGCGAATATGCCTCGATGAGCATAGGCAGGTTGACACCGGTGACGATAGCCCAGGAATCGTGGCCCTCGATGAGCCCGCTGATCTGGTTGAACGGCGTGCCGCCCCACAGATCAACGAGGAAGAGCACCTGCTCCTGGTCCTCGAAGGAAGCGACTGCTTCCTCGACCTTGGCACGGAAGTCGTCGGGGCCCATGCTCGGCTCGAGCGAGACCACGGCTACAGACGGCTGATCGCCAAAGACCATCGAGCCCGTCTGCTTGATTCCAGCCGCCAAGTCACCATGGCTAGCAAGAACAATACTTACCATCACATAACCTCCTTTTTGTCTACGTATTTCCTACACGACAATAATGGAGTATACCTGTTCGCCTTGTGGATTTATAGCTAAATTCGCAAACGGTTGCATTATTTGTTTAAACGTCTAAGTTTGTTACAAATTGATTACGTTGCTGATTTACAGCTCATTGCCTACTAAAACGTGATTTCCCAATTACTTTCACAGATATATACAGACACGCTGTTCATTAACGCCGCTTTTAGGTTAATCCCAATGCGCCTGCGTGCCGCTATTTTGTTTAAACAGACATAACTTGACTAATTGTATAACTTATGCTCTAGCGCAAGTAGTCGTTGGGGACGTTCTTAAACGACTAGTCAAACAAGAACGTCCCCAACGACTAGGGGCTAGACGATGTGGAGAGGGTTAGCGGCGTCGACGGCGTCGGGGGCGTCAGAAGGGCCGTCGGGGGCAGCGTCTGCCGGGTCCTCGTCGGGGGTCTCGATCTGCTTGATCATGACCTCTTGGCCCTGGAGCAAATAGGTATCGCCACTGCCGCAATGGGGGCAGGTCTTGCCGTGCTCGACTGTCGCATAGTCGCGGCCGCACGCCTCGCAATGCGTCACGGCCTCGACGGGCTCCACGATAAGCTCCGCGCCCTGCGTGATGGACTTTTTATCTGCCGCCCAGCGCCAAGCGTCGAGCAGCAAGTCGGGAACGACGCCCGAGACCTCGCCCAGCAGCAGCGTGACGCTCGAAACGCGACGCACGCCATTGGCGCGCGCCACGTTCTCAACATCGCGAATAATGTGATAAACGATTCCCAATTCATGCAAGGTAGAAACCTTTCAACAACGGTTGATGCGATGCAAACTCAAAGCAAGGGGACGGCGAAATCTAGTCTGCGCCGTCCCCTTACCCGCCATGGTTACCTATTTACGACCGAACTTGATTTTGATTGCACGCTTTAAAGCATACTTGCCAAGGCTCGGGAGCTTTTGCTCGTATTTGACCATCGTGGAGCACTCGGGGCGATCGCGATCCAGATGGATGGCATCGAACGCGCACTTGGTGGTGCACAGGCCGCAGCCGATGCACTTGTTGGGGTCGACGATTGAGGCACCGCAGCCAAGGCAACGGGCGGTCTCGGCGCGCACCTGCTCTTCGGTAAAGGTCTCGACGTACTCGCTGAAGGGCGCGGCCTTCTCGCGCTCGTGGTCCACGTGGGCAACCTCACGGCTCGCGTTGTCATAGCTCTCGATCACGACATCGTCGCGGTCGAGCGCGGCGTAGCGGCGCTGGTTGCGGCCGATGGTGAGCGTGGAGCCCGGCTGCACAAAGCGATGGATGGACACGGCGGCCTCGTGACCGGCGGCGATGGCATCGATGGCAAAGCTCGGACCGGTATAGACGTCGCCGCCCACAAAGATGTCGGGTTCGGCGGTCTGGTAGGTCTGGGGATCGGCAAGGGCGCCCTGACCACGGCCAAGCTCCACCTTGGAGCCAGCCAGCAGGTCGCCCCACACGATGGACTGGCCGATGGACATGACCACGCGGTCGGCATCGACGCGGCGCAGGTCGTTCTCGTCGTAATCGGGCGCAAAACGGCCCTCGTCATCGTAGACACGCGTGCAGCGCTTAAAGGTGATGCCGCACACACGGCCGGCCTCGTCCAGATGGACCTCCTTGGGGCCCCAACCGCAACTGATGTGTGCGCCGTCCTCGATGGCCTCGCGACGCTCTTCCTCGCTGGCGGGCATCTGTGCCTCGCTCTCCAGGCAGAACATCTCAACGTGCTCGGAACCCAGACGGCAGGCGTTGCGGGCAACGTCGATGGCCACGTTGCCGCCGCCCACCACGATGGTGCGGCCGGGCAGCGCATCGATCTTGCCGCTGTTGACCTCGCGCAAAAAGTCGACGGCCACGGTCACGTCCTCGGCGTCCTCGCCCGGAATGCCGGCAAGGCGGCCGCCCTGGCAGCCAATGGCAACGTAGAAGGCCTTGAAGCCCTGCGCGCGCAGCTCGTCGAGCGTCACATCGCGACCGACTTCCACGCCATAGCGGAACTCGGCACCCATCAGGCGAATGACCTCGACCTCGGCCTCAATGACGTCCTTCTGCAGCTTAAAGCTGGGAATGCCGTAGGTGAGCATGCCGCCCGGGCGCTCGTTTTTCTCGAACACGACGGGCTTGTAGCCCTTCTCGGCCAGATAAAAAGCGCAGGACAGGCCGGCCGGACCGGCACCGATGATGGCAATCTTCTGATCGAAGCCGCCGGCACGCGTCGGGGTCACCACAGGTGGGACATAGCGGGTCGCGGCATCCAGATCGCGCTGGGCGATAAACTTCTTGACCTCGTCGATAGCCACGGCGGCGTCCACACGGCCGCGGGTGCAGGCATCCTCACAGCGGCGGTTGCACACACGGCCGCAGATAGCGGGCAGCGGGTTCTCGCGCTTGATGAGCGCCAGGGCCTCGTCATAGCGACCCTGCGCCGCGAGCTTCAGATAGCCCTGAACGGCAACGTGCGCGGGGCAGGCCGTCTTGCAGGGCGCGGTGCCGGACTCATGCGTCTCGATGCGGTTATCGTTGCGGTAGTTGGGCGACCACTTGGTGTGGTCCCACTTGGTGGCATCGGGCAGCTCCTGGCGCGGATACTCGGGCACCTGTCCGCCGGCCTTTTTGCTGCAGAGCTTTTGGCCCAGCTTGGCGGCGCCGGCCGGGCACACCTCAACGCAGCGACCGCAGGCAACGCACTTGTCCTTCTCGACCTTGGCGACATAGGCCGAGCGCGACAGGTTGGGCGTGTTGAACAGCTGCGAGGTGCGCAGGGCGTAGCACACGTTGACGTTGCAGTTGCAGATGGCGAAGATCTTGTTCTCGCCGTCAATGTTGGTGATCTGGTGCACAAAGCCGTTGTCCTCGGCCTGGCGCAAAATGTCGTAGACCTCGTCGCGCGTCACGTAATGGCCACGGTCGGTCTCGACCACGTAGTCGGCCATATCGCCCACGGCGATGCACCAGTCGGCCGGGTCGTCGGCGCAGCCCTCTCCCATCACGCGACGGCTCGCGCGGCAGCTGCAGGTGCTGGCGGCATACTTGCCATCGTATTTGTCGAGCCAATGCTCGATATGCTCGATCGGCACCGACGTGCTCGCGGCATCGATGGCCTTCTCGACCGGAATGACGTGCATGCCGATACCGGCGCCTCCGGGCGGCACCATCGGCGTGGCCTTGGACAGCGGTCCCTTGGACGCCTGCTCAAAGAACTTGGCATAGACCGGGTGCTCCTCGAGCTGGCTCACGCGCATGTTGAGGAACTCGGCGGAACCCGGCACCAGCATGGGCAGCACCCACTGCTTGGCGCGCTCGGGATTTTCCCAGTTGTACTCGAGCAGACCCGTGTAGCTCATGTCGTCGAGCATCTTCTCGATATCGGCCTCGGGCATGCCGGTGAGCTTGACCATCTCGGGCAGCGTATAGGGACGGCGCATCTTCATCCTGCAGAGCACTTCGGCCTGCTCGTCGGTTGCGGCCTCGGCAAACGACCAGTACTCGTAGCCCAGCAGCTCGTCGCGATGCAGCAGACGGTTGGTGCAGTGCTCGCACAGCTTGACGATGGCCTCGCGCGGATGCTCCGGCAGCGGCGGCACGAACTCCGAACCGATGTCAGGCTCGGTGTAGCTAATTCCCGGTCCGTTGAGAATCATAGTCGTCCCTTCTCTTGCCACAGCCCGGCGAGACCGCAGCGCCCCTCTTTTTTTGCAGGCCGGGCATGCCCCCATGCCTTTCACCCGCCATTGTTGACATTGTGTCAAAAATAGTATTGACGAACCGTCAACAATATTCAAGACTGTTAGGCGAACGGTCAGGCAAAAGAGGATGAAAGGCGGCAAAACATGGGCAACAACGCAGCAGATATCTCTGTGGTCGATGCCGTCCCCGCATCCGATAGCGCGGCAAAACGCCTGACGGGCGACGAGCGCCGTCGCGAGATCCTCGCCGCTGTGCGCGCCGTGAGCGCCGAGCTTGGTGTGTCCCATCTTTCGGTATCGGCCGTGACCAAGCGGGCTGGCTGCACGCGTTCGCTGTTCTACCACTACTTTGCCGATATGGATGCCGCCGTCACCGCCGTTATGGACGAGGCAATCGACGGCTTTATCGCCGAGCTCGAGCAGTGGAACGCCAGCCGCACGGTTGGCGACATCGAAGGCGCACTCGACACCGTTGCTCCGCTCTTTAAGCGCCTGGTCGTGAGCGGCCACGAGTTGCCGAGCACGCTCACCTCGAGCAGCGGCGCGCTCTACGGCGGCTTTTTGCACAACGTGGTCCAGCGTGTGGCGCAGTATATCTGCGATACCACCGTGGTGGATTTTGTCGCCCATCATGAGCTACGCATCGACCATGTCTACGAGACGTTCTACACCCTCATTATGGGGTTGTTGATGTATATCCGCACGCACCCCGATGTGCCCGACGAGACGGTCAAGGAAATCATCGCCTCGACACTCCACATCGAGGGCTATACCGCCAAGTATCCGGAGCGCAAGCCCCAGAACTGACGACATTTGGCCAAACTGCCCGCGATCAGAAGAGGGGCCGCGGGCGTGTGAAAGGAGAGCAGCATGCTGTTCGATGTTTGGGGTAGCGATACCCTTATCCACTGGGCCGGCTGGGCCATGGTCTTTATTGGCCTGATCGTGCTCAACGAGATCGGCCGCCGCACCAAGCTGGGCGCGGCAATCATCTTTGGCGTGGCTCCGCTGGCCATGACCATCTACTGCGTCGCTATCGCCATCGGCGTTTCGCAGGGCGCCGAGTGGGCGCTCACCAACCCCACCCATGTGTACCAGAACAGCTGGTTCCACTACGCCAAGGTCTACGCGGCGTTGGCCGGTTGCTGGGGCTTCATCGCCATTAAGTATCAGTGGGGCAAGATCGGCAAGGCGCACTGGTTCCGCGCGTGGCCGTTTGTGATCGTCGCCATCAACATCATGATCGCCGTCGTGTCCGACTTTGAGAGCGCCTATCACTTCTTTGTCCTGGGCCAGTCCACTTGGGTCACCTCCGAAGGTGCCACGCAGCTTGCCGGCTGGAACAACGTGTTCAACGGCATCGCCGGTATCATCAACATCTTCTGCATGACCGGTTGGTGGAGCGTCTACGCCTCCGAGGACAAGACCGACATGCTGTGGCCCGACATGACCTGGGTCTACATCATCGCCTACGATATCTGGAACTTCTGCTACACCTACAACTGCCTGCCCGCCCACTCCTGGTTCTGCGGCTTTGCGCTGCTGCTGGCGCCCACCGTCGCCGCCTTTATCTGGAACAAGGGCGGTTGGATCCAGAACCGCGCCTTTACGCTGGCCATTTGGTGCATGTTTGCCCAGGTGTTCCCGTACTTCCAGGAGGAGTCCATCTTTGTGACCCACTCCACGCTCGACCCCAGCGCCGCTACTGCGGTCTCGATCGCCGCACTGGTCGCCAACATCGCCGCGATCATCTACATCGCCTACCGCGCCAAGAAGCTCGGCCGCAATCCCTACAAGCAGGATGTCTTTGAGGGCACCAGCGATTGGGAGAAGGCTACCGCCCGCCGTGCCAAGGTTGATTACGCGCACGCCGAGTAACATGCCCGGCGCAAACGCCGCTTGAATGTGAAGCAGCATAGCCGGCTCCGCGCAACTCAACGCATTGCAGAACCCCCGGAATGTGATTCGTCCGCGTTCCGGGGGCCTTTTGCTGCCGCGAGGATGCGGCCGAACGATGCGCTCAGGTTAAATCGGATCTTATATTTCGTATGCGCTTTATATGGCTCCATTTTCGGGTACAGTGTTGAGCCGATATTGCATTGGGGGATATATGAGCGATGAGACGTATGGCCGCGAGGATGCGGCCCAGGATGCGGAAGCATGTGCCGAAGCCCTGGAGAGCCTTGACCGGATCGCGCTAGACGAGCTCTCGTTTAGCGATTCGGTCGTCGACGCGCAAGACGAGGTGCACGAAGACACTGAGGACGAAGGCGGCGGCGCCAAAGACGCTCCTGACGAAGCCGAAGAGGACGATAGCGAGGCCGACGACCAGCCCGAATCCGACACGGGCGAGGAAACCGTCTTGCTCGACAGCTTACCGGCCGAGGATTCGCTGACTCGCGAGCTTCCTGGCCTGGGTTCCGCACCAGCCGTGGATGAGACCATCGCCATGGGCGATATTCCCCTGCCGTCCGTTCCCTCGGCACACGAAGCCGAGGTCCGCCATCGCAAGATGTCGCCCAAGCGCCGCAATCTGATGGTCGCCGGTGTCGTGGCCGTCGCGCTCGTCGCCGGCGGTGCAGGCTATGCTGCCTGGAACGGATATCAGCAAGAGCAGGCTGCAGCTGTCGCCGCCAATGCCCACACGATGATGTCGGTGCAGATTGGCGTGCATGCCGCGGGCCTCGACTGTTCCACCGGCTCCAAGATTCCCGTACAGGTAAGCGGTCAGGACGCTGATGGCTCCTCCATGAGCGAAACGCTCTATGTTGACGAGCACGGCCGCGGCATCAAACTGCTGCCCGGCGATTACACGCTCTCCATCGCCGCCTCCCCCATCGCGGCCGACGGCACCATCTATACCGTCCCGACCACCAAGACGCAGGTCACCGTTAAGAGCGATGGACAGGATTTAAGTGCCCAGGCCACCTTTAAGCTCAAGGTGCCTTCGGCCGACACGGTGACTGACGACCAGATCGATGCCGCCGCCAAGTATGCCGAGGAGGGCGGTGCGAACTCCGCCGCAGCTGCCAAAGTGCTCCAGCAGGCAGCAACCGCGCGGCGCGACGCCGCCGTCAATGCCGTGAGCGCGCAAAAGGCACAGGCATCCCGTGACGCTGACGCTCGCCACAAGGCAACCGACCTCTACCAGCTCGATATTCCCGTCGAGTGGTACGGCAAGGTCGAGACTTGGCAGAATGGCAGCACGCTATGCATCTATCTTGCCGGCGACAGCGATACGCCGCTTGTGACGCTTGTCACGGTGCGCGACGGCGAAAGCTTTACGCCCGATGAGGGCGACGCGGTTTTGGGTGCGGCAAACCTCGGCAACGGCTACACCGTCTACGCCAGCGGCCCCGTCTATCCGTACGTGGTGCCCCAGACTATCAACGGGCGCACCCAGAATCCCGTGTCGACCTACCCCATGGACACGGCCATTGAGCTTGTCGAGCTGACGACCGGCAACCGCTACACCTATAGTCAGATCAAGAACGACCTGGTTGGCAAAGACGGCAACGCAGACGCCGCGACCAAACTCGAGACCGACTACCTCGCGCATATCCTGCTGCCGAGCATCAAAGCCCAGGACTAGCCTGGCGCAGCAAGGTGCTCCCCAACTGTGAGGAAGGAGCCAGGAGGTCCTGACCCCACAGGTCCATAGATGATTAGGCAAGGAGCCACTTCCATGCGGGCATAACGTGTACCACACCGTGCTCGCATGGAATATCGGTCTGTTCATCCATGGTAACGATTGCCGACTCGCCAAGATCGAACTGGGCCATCGAGGCATCAAGCGCGGCAATTTCGCGCTCGCGCGTTTTCTCACTTGCCATATCCGCACTCACCTGAATCAGGCTATAAGCCCGCATGAGAAGCGCGTCCCCAGCCACAAAGTCCACCTCATGGCTTTTGCTCTTCTCTTTGATTAGCAGGCGGCAGACCGAGCCGGTCCTCACCGCGGGAGTCCTTCTTCTTAGCGCATTGAACACTGCGGTCTCGAGCCTCTGGCCCTGGTCCAATGCCGATGCGGGAGAGAATGCTCCAAACATCGCAGGGTCGACAGCGTAGACCTTAGACGCAGACCGCATGTTATTTGCCAGTGAACGCGTGAACTCCGGCACAGAAAATAACAGGTAGGCGTCCTCATAATACTCAAGTAAATCGCTGAGCGAATTACGGCTGACGGGTATCTGTCTGCTCTTGAACTCGTTGTACACTTTGTTCACTGACAGCTCTCGTCCCGAAGATGCCATACACCGCGTCAAGAACAGCGATGCCAGGCGAGGGTTCTTGACGTCGTAACGTTCAACGACGTCCATGGCGACCGTTCGCGAAGCATATTCCTGTAGCAGCTGAATCGCGTCTGTAGGCGTCTGCTCAAGTGTCGCGATGTATCCCCCTTGTTCAAGATACCCGATCAGATGATGTCGAAGCAGCGCTGCATCGCTCGGGGAAAAGGTCGCATCTGGCTCGGGAACGCTCCCCGTCTTATATCGAACGTATTCCGAAAAACTCAACGGAAAAAGCTCTCGCACAAGAGAACGACCCCTGAACTCGCTCTTAAGTTCTGAGGACAGCATCTTAGAAGAAGATCCCGTCACATAGACGGTCGCTTTCTCCGTATCGACTACACGCCGCAGAAACGCACCCCATTCGGGAATTTCCTGGATCTCGTCAAAGAAAATGTAAGCGCCCTCGGTTCGAGCAGCAGGATACAGCGCATAGAACGTGTCGAGCACGTCCGCCAGCAGCGATGGCTCATACGGGCGCAAGCGCTCATCCTCAAAATTGAAGTAAAGCATCCGGTCAAGCTCGACGCCCCGGCTCTGAAGCCGCCGCATCTCCTGATACAGGCGATACGTCTTTCCACAACGGCGGGCCCCCACAATCACATTTACGATGTTGTCGCGCTTTGGCTCCTGTGGGTTTCCTAGATCAAGGTCTCGCTCAAAGACCTGCGGAACCCCCTGCTGTTCAAAGTCCTTTATTTTCTGGGCGATCAAGTCGTTGAATGCCATGATTCTCCAATCTTGCTCTCTAGCTAATCAAAATTATAGCGATTCTTGATTAATTAGAGAGCAAGATAATGTCTGAATTGATTAACACTTAAGCAAGTTTTTTCACTATTACTGCTCGAAGGATGCCGAGTGGCTGAGAGGACAACCAAACTCGAATGCGACTCCCTGGGCAGTCGATTTGGGACGGGACTTTTTTGACTACCCCGTCCCAGAAAATCATCGCCAAATTAGCTACTTGATGCAATTAGCGCCACGGGTCAGCTTCGAACATCGGCTCGCGCTCGGGGCGGCGATCGCTGTAGGGATCGTAGCCGTCATCGTCCTCGTTCTCGGCACGGATGTAGGGGTCGCGCGGCTTGGGCGCCGGTTTGGACGTGGGCCTGGGCGCCGGCGCGCTTGTCTTGATCTCGTCTTTCATCTGCATAGCTCCTTACATCGCATCCGCTCAACATCATCGATTGTCGCACGAAAAAGGGCGGCGGACCCGATTGGATCCGCCGCCCTTGGCGTTTTGCGATGAGGGGCGGTTTTAAGCCGGCCCCAAAATCTACTCGGCATCGGGAACCTCGTAGGTGGCCGCCGGCGTGTTGTCGCACACGACGGTAAAGCCGCCGTCCTTGTCGACATCGACCGTCACCTGATCACCCTCGCGCACCGTGCCGTCGATGATAGCGGCCGCGATGGCATCCACGACCTCGCGCTGCACCAGACGCTTGAGCGGACGGGCGCCAAAGACCGGGTCCAGGCCGCCCACGGCGAGCATCTGCTTGGCCGCCGGGGTGATGGCAAGCGTCATGCGCTCCTTAGCCAGGCGTGCGCGGACGTCGGCAAGCTGGATGTCGACGATCTTCTCGATCTGCGCCATGCCGAGCGGATGGAACACCACGATATCGTCGATACGGTTGAGGAACTCGGGGCGGAAGGTCTGAGCCATGGCCGCGTCGACCTGATGGCGCATCTCTTCCTCGTCCTTGCCCGAAAGCTCGGCGATAGCCTTGGAGCCCACGTTGCTCGTCATGATGATGATCGTGTTCTTAAAGGACACCTGGCGACCCTGGCCGTCGGTCAGGCGGCCGTCGTCGAGCACCTGCAGCAGCACGTTGAAGACATCCGGATGGGCCTTCTCCATCTCGTCGAGCAAGATCACGGAGTACGGACGACGGCGCACGGCCTCGGTGAGCTGGCCGCCCTCGTCGTAACCCACGTATCCCGGGGGCGCACCGATCAGACGCTGGACGCTGAATTTCTCCATGTACTCGGACATGTCGATACGCACGAGCGCGCGCTCGTCATCGAACAGGCACTCGGCCAGCGCCTTGGCGAGCTCGGTCTTGCCTACACCGGTGGGGCCCAGGAAGAAGAAGCTGCCGATGGGCTTGTCCGGATCGGAGAGGCCCGCACGGCTGCGGCGCACGGCCGCGGCGACAGCGGACACGGCCTCGTCCTGGCCGATGACGCGCTTGTGCAGCTCGCCCTCCAGGCCTTTCAGCTTGTCGAGCTCGCCCTGCATCATCTTGGACACGGGCACGCCGGTCCAGGCGCTCACGACCTCGGCGATCTCGTCGGAGGTCACCTGCTCGTTGAGGCCCTCGCCGTCCTGCTGCTTTTGTGCCTCGAGCGCAGCCTCGGAATCCTGAATCTGCTGCTGCAGACCAGGAATCACGGAGTAGCGCAGCTCGGACGCACGGCCCAAATCTCCGTTGCGCGTCGCGCGCTCCTCTTCGCTCTTGGCCTCGTCGAGCTGGCCTTTGAGCTCCTGCACGTGGTCGATGGCGTTCTTCTGGTTGAGCCAGCCGGCCTTTTGCACGTTGAGCTTTTCTTGGACCTCGGCAATCTCTTGGCGCAGGGCCTCCAGACGCTCCTTGGAGGCGTCGTCGGTCTCCTTCATGAGCGCCTGCTCCTCGATCTGCAGCTGGGTGAGCTGACGCGTGGTGGCATCGATCTCGACCGGCATGCTGTCGAGCTCCATGCGCAGGCGGCTTGCCGCCTCATCGACCAGGTCGATGGCCTTGTCGGGCAGGAAGCGGTCGGCGATGTAGCGATCGGAGAGGTCGGCAGCTGCCACGAGCGCGCTATCGGTGATATGCACGCCGTGGAAGATCTCGTACTTCTCCTTGAGGCCACGCAGGATCGAGATGGTGTCCTCGACGGTAGGCTCGCTCACCATAACGGTCTGGAAACGACGGGCGAGCGCCGCGTCCTTCTCGATGTACTTGCGGTACTCGTCGAGCGTGGTCGCGCCAATCGCATGCAGGTCGCCACGGGCAAGCGCCGGCTTGAGGATGTTGCCGGCGTCCATGGAGCCCTCGGTGGCACCCGCGCCCACGATGGTGTGGAGCTCATCGATGAACAGGATGACCTTGCCTTCCGATTTTTGCACTTCCTTGAGCACGGCCTTCAAGCGGTCCTCGAACTCACCACGGTACTTGGCGCCGGCGACCAGCGCGCTCATGTCAAGCTCGATGAGGTCGCGATCGCGCAGCGTGCTTGGCACGTCGCCGGCCACGATACGCTGGGCGATACCCTCGACGATGGCCGTCTTGCCGACGCCCGGCTCGCCAATGAGCACGGGGTTGTTCTTGGTGCGGCGGGACAGGACCTGGATGGTACGGCGAATCTCATCGGTACGGCCGATGACCGGGTCGAGCTTGCCGGCGCGGGCGAGGTCGCAGATGTTGCGACCGTACTGCTCCAACGCCTCAAACTGGGTCTTGTCCTCGGCAGACGTCACGCGGTCATCGCCACGCAGCTCCTCGTAGACTTGCTCGATACGTTCCTTGGTCACGCCGGCGTCACGCAGAACGCGGCCGGCCTCGCCCTTGTCCTCGGCAAGCGCCATCAGCAGATGCTCGGTCACCACAAAGCTGTCACCCACCTTGGTGGCCTTCTTCTCGGCCTTTTCGATGACGCGGACGAGCTCGTTGGAAAGGCCCATCTGCTGACCCTCGCCCGAAACCTTAGGCGCGTGGTCGATGACATCCTGCGTGGAGCGTGCGAGCTGAGCCGGGTCGGCACCGATGCGCTCGATGATCACGGAGATATTGCGCTCGCCGGCACCGAGCAAGGCGGACAGCAGGTGAATCGGCTCCACCGCGCCGGCCTGCGCATCGGCAGCCGTGCTCATGGCGGTCTGCAGCGCCTCGCGCGACGTCATTGCTAGCTTATCGATTCTCATGGAATCACCTCTCTTGGGGCGGCCGCCCTACGGGGCGGCTTCACGTTGTTCGAGAAGTATTGTTGCCAGCTTTGCGCGATCTTATACACAAATCTAAGTCTCTATATATAAGATTTTCTGAGTGATTGATGGATAGGGTACTGAGATGTCAGCCCGCCGCTGCCCAGGCGCACTACCGTCTCGATCTGTAACATCTAGCAGCCATTTTTGATCCTAGATGTTACAGATCAAGATGAAATGACCAGCGGCAACCGTTTGTCTCAATCTGTAACATCTACTCGGCAAATTAGGGTCTAACTGTTACAAATCGAGACGAACGAAGACACCTGAGTCGAAAATCTAAATCTGTAACACCAGGCCCACTTTTAGCGGCCAAGATGTTACAGATCGAGACAAACCGAGAACTACTACAAAGGGGACGGGTACCTTTGTGGTAGTCGCGGTCTCTACTCCTTCGCCGAACCCGTACTTCCCGATTCGACGGTCCAGGGCATCTCATCCTCGAACAGCCATGTACGGGCAGACCCACTATCGCGTGCAGTCTGCGGGTCAGGCAAGCAGGTCTGTTTATAGGCATCTTGGATACACTGACCCATAAAATCGTTGAGCTCGGTCTGGTCGCCCTCCATGACATAGGCGACATCGCCGTCCATGATGTAGATGCCCGGACCCTCATTGCCCTCGTAGCCCGGATCGTACGAGACATCACATAACTTTGCGCCGTTTGCAGTGTCCAGCTCGATGGAAGAGTGGCATCCGCCAACCATGTCGTTCGCTTTTGCCCGATAGGACGCATATCCGTACCAACGCTTAAATGTTTTGCCCTTGAGTAGCTCGGACGCCCTATCGATCAGGCTTGTATCCGTGGTATAGCGCATGGCCCCAAGCTGAATACGCGGATAATTGCTAATACCCAGCACAGCCGGCTGCTCATCAAAATCAACGGTAATGGTCTCGGGCTTGTCGTCGCCGGTCAGAAGTTCGACAGATTGAGTCACAGGCTTGACCACCGGCTCCGTCACCGCAGCAGGTAGAAACGCCATGCCGACAGTGCCCATGCCAACCACGGTAATCGCAAGCGCCAAAACAATCAATCCAATACGGGCAGGACTTCTCACAGCAAAGCACCTCGCAACGCAAACCTTCGCTACCTGCACTAATGATATCGCCAGCCAGCATTATTACCAAAAGAAGCCGCGCGCTCCTCACCACCACAAAGGGGACAGGCGCCTTTGTGGTGGTTCTCGGTTTCGACGGCCAGCTGTCGCACGTTATGAGATTAAAATTGACTTGTTAGCTGAGACTATTCATTTGTCATCGAGCTTGCCTGCACTTAGTCTCGAGGAGCGCATATGAAGCCGCCTCATTCCACCGGTCGCAACGTCATCGCCATTCTCGCCATACCCATCGTGATGCTCTTCCTTATCGTCATCACGCCCTTTTCCCTTGGTATCACCTCGCCCTTCGATTTATGCGGAATGGTCGACGCCGGCTCGCGTGCCACCTCGCTCTCCTTTATCTGTCGCGGCGTGTTCTACGAAGACGCAATTCCCACCGGAATTTGGCAGTCAAAGTTGCCACTGCTCGGTCAGATCGACGGATGCTCCCCCTATTTCTGCCTTGGACCTCAGGCGCTAAACCATCTAATCGACGACCAGCCACTCGACTCCATCACCCTCGCCTACGACTACGCACCAAACACCGATGAGCGCCACATGAACCAAGTCCTCGACAAGATGCTTGGACAGTGCGGGCTCACCGAGGAGGCCGGTCGAACCATCTATAGCAACCAGAAATTAAAGCGAACAGAACTCCGCCGTGTCGGAAAAATCAAAGGGCGAAACGGGGCCGCCTACTGGGATGCCTGGGCAACACGCGACAAGGGCGAATTCGGACACAGCACCTATATGGTCACTGTCTACACCAAAGATGGAATCAAGGACGATGTTGACGATTTCACGTCATCCAAACTCGGCATCCCCAAAACAACCAAACCCGCCAACCCGGATGAAATCCTGTAGGGACATTTATTGAACTGTCCCTCAACGAGCGCGGCAATATCGAGCTCGCCCCACCACCACAAAGGCGCCTGTCCCCTTTGTGGCGGTTTTCGACAAAAAGAAGCCGCCCCAATAAAAAGGGGCGGCATCAAGCAGGTCCATTTATTAGCGTCCCTCAAGACCCAACGAGAACGCAAAAATGTAGCCCGGGGCTTACCCTTTCCCGAACGCGACCCTCGCGAAGCGCGTGAGCGAGCGGGAAAGGGTAAGCCCCGGGCGGACAATTAAGTGCGTTACTCGGCAGCGGCCTTGAACTTGTTGTAGTTGATCAGGCAGCCGGCCTTGACGATGGCACGCTCCTCGGCCGTCATATCGGCAATGTAGAGCTCAATCTGCTCGACCGCACCATCGGCGTGCACCACGTAGGCAGCGATGTTCTTCAGGTCGCCATCGAGCGCGGCACGGATACCCGGCACAAAGACGTAATCGCCCACCTCAAAGTTGGGCTCAGCCTCCATCTGGAAGGGCACCATGCCCCAGTTCATCACGTTGGAGCGATAGCGCTTGGTGGCGTACTCGTGGACGATGTTGGCCAGGCCGCCAATTACGCGCTGGCAGCTCGCGGCCTGCTCGCGGGCGCTGCCGTCGCCAGGCTTCTTGGCGTAAATCATGGAACCGAACTCGGTCGCCTTGGCATCGGCCGCGACACCCGCGCCGGCCAGCGCCTCAAACACACCGGCAAGCTCGGCATCGAGCGCCGCCAGGTCGCCCGCGGACTCGCCGGAAACGCGACGCTTCTCCACAGCGTCGACCTCCTTGGAGCGACCCACGTAGGCCGGGTCGCGGCGGCTGAGCGTAAACTCAGCCAGGCCCAGCGGATTGGAGCGGAAGGAGCTCGTCTCGCCCGAGGGAATGAGCTCGTCGGTCGTGGTGACCGGGTCCATGATCTTGGAGCACACCTTGAGCAGGATATCGGCGCCGAGCGGCTCCATCGCGGGCCACGGCTTGATGTTGGGGCCCTCAACCAGCTCGTCGGCAGGCTCCGCCTTGCCAAAGCCCCAGTACACACGCTTTTTGTACGGTGCGTCATCAAAGGTGTACTCGCAGGCCTCGTCCCAAGTCTCCTCGGGCAGGTCGGTCGCCGGCGTCAGAACGCCGCCGTTGGCAGCCGTCGCCGCAATGGAGCGGGCGTCCATCAGGGCCACGGCGCTCAGCTGGCCATTGCCCGGCTTGGAACCCTCGCGGTTGGGGAAGTTGCGCGTGGTGTGGCGAATGGACAGGCCGTTGTTGGCGGGCGTGTCGCCGGCGCCGAAGCACGGGCCGCAGAACGCCGTGCGCACGATCGCGCCGGCCTCCATGAGGTCGTAGATATAGCCGCGACGTGTAAGCTCGAGTGCCACGGGCTGGCTCGTGGGATAGACCGACAGCGAGAACTCGCCGCAGCCGGTGTTGGCGCCCTTGAGCACGCGGGCAGCCTGGACCACGGAGTCGTAGTTGCCGCCCGAGCAGCCGGCGATAACGCCCTGCTGCACGTGCAGCTTTCCGTCGACGATTTTGTCGAGCAGACTAAAGTGTGTCTTGCCCTCGCCGATCTTGGCGGCCTCGAGCTCGACCTCGTGCAGGATGTCCTCGAGGTTCTCGTTGAGTTCGTCGATCTCAAAGCCGTTGGAAGGATGGAACGGCAGCGCGATCATGGGCTTGACGCTCGACAGGTCGACCTCGACGCAGCCGTCATAGTAGGCGACATCGGCGGGCTTGAGCTCGCGGTAGTCGTCACCGCGGCCGTGCATGGTCAAAAACGCGTGTGTGTCCTCGTCGGTAGCCCAGATGCTCGACAGGCAGGTGGTCTCGGTGGTCATGACGTCAACGCCGTTGCGGTAATCGGTCGTCATGCTCGAGATTCCGGGGCCCACAAACTCCATGACCTTGTTCTTGACGTAGCCCTTGGCAAAGACGGCGCGAATGATGGCGAGCGCCACATCGTGCGGGCCGACGCCGGGGCGCGGGGCGCCCGTGAGGTAGATGGCCACGACGCCGGGATAGGCGACATCGTAGGTGTCGCGCAGCAGCTGCTTTGCCAACTCGCCGCCGCCCTCGCCCACGGCCATGGTACCCAGGGCACCATAGCGGGTGTGCGAGTCGGAACCCAGGATCATCTTGCCGCAGCCGGCGAAGTTCTCACGCATAAAGGAGTGGATGACGGCGATGTGCGGCGGAACGAAGATGCCGCCGTACTTCTTGGCCGCGGAAAGGCCAAAGACGTGATCGTCCTCGTTGATGGTGCCGCCCACGGCGCACAGCGAGTTATGGCAGTTGGTGAGCACGTAGGGCAGCGGAAACTGCTCCATGCCCGAGGCGCGCGCCGTCTGGATGATGCCGACAAAGGTGATGTCGTGGCTCGCCATAGCGTCGAAGCGAATCTTGAGCGCCTCGGGATCTCCGGACGTATTGTGTGCCTGGAGGATCGAATACGCGATGGTGCCGCGCTTAGCATCCTCGGGCGTCTGCGTAATACCGCGCTCGGCAGCCTCGGCCGCAGGCACAACCTCGCTGCCGCCGCACAGGTAAATGCCGTCCTCGTACAGCTTGACCATACTGTCTCCCACTCTGCCCAAAAGATTTGGGCGCATAGCATACATTCGTTCAATATCGTGCCATAGAACGGTTGCGAGTGGGTTACGAATCTCTGCGTTCACTTTATCTCAGTAAAGCAGAGGACGAGTTAGGTCCTGGGGAGGCAGACTTAGACGCTCAAATGACGAGAGTGGATAATCTCCCACTTTGAGCCTGCAAACAGGCAAAAAACGGGAGATTATCCACTCTCATTCTGCAGGTACTCATTTAAGTCTGCCCCCAATGAGTGCCCGGCAGCGTCGGCGGAGCTATAGGTCGCTACCCGTACCTAGCAGCTTGCGCATGACTTGCTCGGGGTTGACCGAGCCGTCGCGCGGGGCCAGGGCGGTGATCTTCTTCTGCATCTTGTACTCGTGCAGCTCGTCCTCGAGCTGGCGCACGCGTGCGCGGAGTTTTTCGTTCTCGCGCTCGCGCTCCTCGGCACGCTCCTTCATATCGAGGATGCGCACCACGCCGGCAAGGTTGATGCCCTCGTCAGTCAGCTGGTTGATGAGCTCCAGGCGCTCGATATCGGCACGCGAATACAGACGCGTGTTGCCGCCCGAGCGCTGGGGGTTCACCAGGCCCTTGGACTCGTAGACGCGCAGAGTCTGCGGATGCATGCCGGTCAACTCGGCCGCCACGCTGATCATGTACAGCGGTTTATTCCTATTGTCCTCGGCCATGCTACCTGACCCCTTTCCGTCTCGTTATCGTCCATCATAAGCCCGCGGGCGTGGGCGTGCGCCGCGACCGCCCTAGTACGTCGCCTTGTAACGATTGACCTTCTCGCGATAGTCGCGCGTGTCGGCCTCGCGCAGCTTGGCCATGGCATCGCGCTCGTCATCGGATAGGTTCGTGGGGACCTGCACCTTGATCTCGACGAGCAGCGCGCCCGTACGGCCACGGTGTTTAACGTCGGGCGCTCCCATCTCCTTAAAGCGGAACTTCTTGCCCGTCTGGGTGCCCGCCGGCACCTTCAGACGAACCGTCGCGCCGCCGGGTGTGGGCACATCCACCGTGCAGCCGAGCGCCGCCTCGTAAACCGAGATCGGTACCTCCATGGTCACATCGGCACCTTTACGCTTAAACAGCGGATGCTCCTCCACGTGCGTGGTCACGACCAGGTCACCGCGCTCGCCGCCGGCAACGCCATACTCGCCGCGACGCTTGTAGCGCAGCTTGCCGCCATCCACGGCGCCCGCAGGCACCGAGACCGTAATGGTCTGCTGCTCGCCCGTCGAGGGAATGCGGTAGGTGACCTTGTGCGTCACGCCGCGGAACGCGTCCTCGGCCGTCACGTCGACAGTCAGCGACAGGTCGCCGCCCTTGCGAGCACGGCTGCGGCCCGCGCCGGCACCGGCAGCACCCGCAGCCCCGGCAAAGCCCGAGCCCCAATCGCTGCCCCAGGCGCCGTTGCCGCTAAAGATGCTGTCGAAGATATCGCCCCAGCCGCTCGCACCGGCGCCGGCACCGTAGCCGCCGCCATACGCGCCGCCCGCGCCCGGCATGCCGCCGAACATGAGCATCTGGTCGTACTCTTTGCGCTTCTTCTCGTCCGAAAGCGTCTCGTAAGCCTCGCTAATCTCCTTGAACTTGGCCTCGTCGCCGCCGGCATCGGGGTGGTATTTTTGCGCGAGCTTGCGAAACGCGCTCTTGATCTCTTTGTCGGAGGCGCTCTTGGATACGCCCAGGATGTCATAGAAGGTTTTGCCTGCAGCCATCGTAGCTCCTCTCCTGTTTCATCCACCGCTCAACGGGCGGCGGCTCATACTGTCATATGGCACTAGGCCAGAAAGGGCCCCGGGTGTTGCCCCGGGGCCCTTCTCAATTACTCCTCGGTGCTCTCGGCCGTATCGGCCGTAGCATCCTCGGGCGCCGCTTCGGGCTCCGGTGCGGGGCGTTTCTCGCCACCGTAGGTCACCGTCACCATCGCGGAGCGCAGGATGCGATCCGCCATGCGGTAGCCCTTCTGGTACACGTCGTTGACGGTCTCGTCGTACTGCGATGCGTCCTCGACACGCCCCACGGCCTGGTGCTCGAGCGGATCGAACGCCTCGCCCTTGGGGTCGATGGGCTCAACGCCCTCGTGCGCAAACACATCGAGCAGCTTGGCATGCACCGCATCAACGCCATCGACGAACTGCTTAAAGTCGTCGGAAAGCTCCTGGCTACGGGCATGGTCGATTGCACGCTCGATATCGTCAACCACCGGCAACAGCGCGGTGACAAGCTTCTCGGTCGCGCGCTCGCGCTCGGCGATACGCTCGCTGGCGGTGCGGCGACGGAAGTTCTCCCAGTCGGCCTGCAGACGGGCGGTACGCTCGGTGGCGTCCTTTGCCTTGTCCTCGGCGGCCTTCTGAGCCTCTGCCGCAGCATCGAGCTCGCTGCGTACGTCGGCAAGCTCCTTTTGGGCCTGCTCGAACTTGAGCTTAAAGTCGTTGTCGGCGGCTTCCTCACCGGCGCGGATAGCGGCTTCCACCATCTCGTCCTCGGTCATCGTCGCCTCCTTGTTGGAATCCTCTACCTGGTTCTCGGCAGCCTCGGCGGCCTCGGCCTCGTTGGCCTCGGTATCGTCGACGGCCTCTACGGGAATCTTCACGTCCTTCTCCTCAGAGTCAACGGGGGCGGCGCCAGCGGCGGCCGCCTCCGTGCGAGCTTTACGGGCGGACATGATTACTTGTCCTCGTCGTCCACAACCTCGTAGTCGGCGTCGACAACGTCATCGTCGGCAGGCTGGGCACCGGCGGCGCCGTCGGTCTGCTGCTGAGCGTCGGCGTAGACAACCTGAGCCAGCTCGTAGGCTACGGACTGCAGGGATTCGCCAGCGGCCTTGATGGCCTCGACGTCAGAGCCCTCGAGCGCCTTCTTGGCGTCGGCGATAGCGGCCTCGGCCTTGGACTTCACATCGGCGGAAACCTTGTCGCCCAGCTCGTTGAGGGTCTGCTCGGTGGAGTAGCACAGGCTGTCGGTCTGGTTGCGGACCTCGACCTCTTCCTTCTGCTTCTTGTCCTCCTCGGCATGAGCCTCGGCGTCCTTGACCATGCGATCGACTTCGTCGTCGGAAAGCGCGGTGGAGCCGGAAATGGTGATCTGCTGCTCCTTGCCGGTGCCCTTGTCCTTAGCAGAGACCTTGACGATGCCGTTGGCGTCGATGTCGAAGGTGACCTCGATCTGCGGCACACCGCGGCGGGCAGCCGGGATACCGGTCAGCTGGAACTTACCGAGCGACTTGTTATCGCGGGCAAGCTCGCGCTCGCCCTGGAGCACGTTGATCTCGACGCTGGTCTGGTTGTCGGCAGCGGTGGAGTAGACCTCGGTCTTGGAGGTCGGGATCGTGGTGTTGCGGTCGATCATCTTGGTCATGATGCCGCCCATGGTCTCGACGCCCAGCGACAGCGGGGTAACGTCGAGCAGCAGGATGCCCTCGACGTCGCCGGTGAGCACGCCGCCCTGGACGGCAGCGCCGTCGGCAACGACCTCGTCGGGGTTCACGGACATGTTGGGCTGCTTGCCGGTCATGGTCTTGACCAGATCCTGGACGGCGGGCATACGGGTGGAGCCGCCGACGAGGATGACCTCGGTCAGATCGGAGAGCTTAAGCTTGGCGTCGCGCAGGGCGTTGGTGACAGGCTGCTTGCAGCGCTCGAGCAGGTCGCGGGTGATCTTCTCGAACTCGGCGCGGGTCAGCGTGTAGTTGAGGTGCAGCGGGCCAGACTGGTTCATGGTGATGAACGGCAGGTTGATGGTGGACTGCTGGGCTGCGGAGAGCTCCTTCTTGGCGTTCTCGGCGGCCTCCTTCAGACGCTGCAGGGCCATGGGGTCCTGACGCAGGTCGACACCGTTCTCCTGCTGGAACTTATCGGCCATCCAGTCGATGACGCGCTGATCCCAGTCGTCGCCGCCCAGGTGGTTGTCGCCCGAGGTGGACAGAACCTCAAACACGCCGTCAGCGAGGTCGAGGATGGAGACGTCGAAGGTGCCGCCGCCCAGGTCGAAGACCAGGATGCGCTGGTCGGAGCCCTGCTTGTCCAGGCCATAGGCCAGAGCAGCAGCGGTCGGCTCGTTGACGATACGCTTGACGTTGAGGCCGGCGATCTTACCGGCGTCCTTGGTGGCCTGACGCTGGGCGTCGTTGAAGTAGGCCGGGACGGTGATGACGGCGTCGGTGACGGTCTCGCCCAGGTACTTCTCAGCGTCGGCCTTCATCTTTGCGAGCACCATGGCGCTCACCTGCTCGGCGGTGTAATCCTTGCCCTCGATGTCGACGACGGCACGGCCGCCCTGGCCCTCCTTGACCTCATACGGCACGGTCTTGAGCTCGGAGGTGCACTCGGAGTACTTGCGGCCCATGAAGCGCTTGATGGAGAACACGGTGTTCTTGGGGTTGGTGACAGCCTGGTTCTTAGCGGCCTTACCCACGACGCGGTCGCCGTCGGCACGGAAGCCCACGACGGACGGGGTGGTGCGGTCGCCCTCGGCGTTCACGATGATGGTCGGAGAACCGCCCTCGAGGACGGCCATTGCGGAGTTAGTAGTACCAAGGTCGATACCAAGAATCTTGCCCATTAGAAATTCCCTCTCTCTTTTGCGTTCGCGCCGCCTCGACGATCTGTCGCGCGGCGCTTCGGCTTGTCTTTCAGGATGTAGTGTATCCCCTTATGGGCCGGAATATACAAAATCTAAGTCAATTCATATAAGATTTCTTATTGTTGAGAGTTTAGGTTCTTAAATGCGCAGGTAGATGCGCTGAATGAGTTCTCGGCAAATCTATTGAGATCTATGTAGAGATGGCTGAGGTTTGCGTCCGGGGGTGCCTGGGGGCCGTCTTGCGGCAAGCGCATCCCGGTTTGAGCGTGGATTCCGGGTCGCAGTTTCCGTCTGAAGGCTCAACCGGAAACCGTATCCCGTTTTGAGAGCTGATACCGGGTCGCAGTTTCCGCTAGCGGGCCCAACCGGAAACTGCGACCCGGTTTTCGGCCAAATAACGGGATGCCCTTTCCGCAGGCGCGCTCAATAGGTCAATATTACAAGTCACCTATAGCTAACATTTGCGCAGCTCAACGGCCCCACCTGCGCGTTTTTTAGTAAACCTTGGCATACTCGGCGAACGGTATGAAGATGCCGGCCAGAGGGTATTGCAAACGGTCGCTCCCGTGGTATGTTTTTGCCCGAATCAAACCGACGCGCATCGCCTGTAGCGTCGGTCAACAGAGAGGAAACTACCATGGCTCATCCCGTAATTGATGCCGACGAGTGCATCGCTTGTGGCGTTTGCGTCGACTCCTGCCCCGCTGGCGTTCTGGAGCTCCAGGACGTCGCTACCGTCGCCGACGAGGACTCCTGCGTCGCCTGTGGCGCTTGCCAGGACGCTTGCCCCGCTGGCGCGATCACCGAGATCGTCGAGGAGTAACAACTCCCCCACTTGCACACTCAAAAGTACACCGTGCACAAAAAAGGAGGCTTCCGCATCGCCGCGGAGGCCTCCTTTTGTTTGTACAGGCAGCTAATTGGGGACGGGGCTACCTTGGCAGTTGCGGTGGAATAGTTCCTGGCTCATTGCTTAGGTGCCGATTGTAGGAACTATTTCACCGCAACTTATAAAGACAGTATCGGGTTAGGACAAATCATCCTCGTAGGGCATTAAATCGGCAAGGTAGCCTTTCTCCTTGAGTATGGCCTCGATCTCGTCGAGGGTCTGCTCGTCTTCCGCCGCGATGCGATGGAAGTGGTAGCCGCTCGTCACCGTCAGCAGCGGGAAGCTCTTGCCGCTGGCGATGCCCTCTAGGTAGCGCTCGACATCGCGGCGGTTGCGGATGTCCAGGTCGGCCGTGATCTTGCCGTACACGCGGTGATTGACGATCACGTTGAGCACGGCGCCACCGGCGTCGACGATACTCGTGAGCTCATCGCCTGCCTGCTCCACGCTGTGGCGAACCTTGACCAAGCGCGTGGGCACGGCGGGGCTGCTGGGGGCCTCCTGCAGCACGTAGCCGCGGTTGGTCGCCACGATATCGTGCCCATCGGCACGCAACAGGGCAATATCCTGAACCACGACCTGACGGCTCACGCCAACCTCGCGGGCAAGTGCGCTGCCCGAAACGGGCTCCTTGGCTCCTTCGAGCACGCCCATGATGGCACGGCGACGCTCGCGGGCGTTCATTATTTACCGTCCAGCAGACGCAGGTGCTTAAGCGAGAGGTCGAGGATCGGCGCAGAGTGCGTCAGGGCGCCCGAGCTAATATAGTCGACACCCAGATCGGCCAGGGCGCGAATGTTGCTGGCGTCCACGTTGCCCGAGCACTCGGTCTTGGCGCGACCGGCGATAAGCTCGATGGCGGCGGCCATGTCGTCATGGGTCATGTTGTCGAGCATGATAATGTCGGCACCGGCCTCCACGGCTTCGCGCACCATGTCCAGGTTCTCGCACTCAATCTCAACTGTCGTGGTAAACGACGCATGGGCGCGCGCCATCTCGATCGCGCGCGTCACGCCACCGGCGGCATCGATATGGTTGTCCTTGAGCATGACGGCCGTCGACAGGTTGTAGCGGTGGTTGCTGCCGCCGCCAATCTCAACCGCCGCCTTCTCAAACACGCGCATGCCCGGCGTGGTCTTGCGCGTGTCGACGAGCACGGTCTTGGTTCCCTCGAGCGCCGCGGCCATGCTGTGCGTGTAGGTAGCGATGCCGCTCATGCGCTGCAGGTAGTTGAGCGCCACGCGCTCACCCGAAAGCAGCACGCGCGCATCGCCGCGCACCTGACCCACATGGTCGCCGGCGTGCACCTCGTCGCCATCGGCAACGTCGAGCAGCACCGAGCTCTGCGAATCCAGCAGCTCAAAGGTACGGGCAAACACATCCAAGCCGGCGATGATGCCGTCGGCCTTGGCGATAAGCTCCACCGTGGCGGGACGCGCCGTGGGGCACACGCTCGCCGTGCTCACGTCCTCAAACGTAATGTCCTCGCGCAGAGCCTGCAAAATCAGATCATCGACGACGAGCTTCATGGTAATGGGATTCATGGTCTACTCCTCTGCGGCCTGCGTGCCGGCGGCACGGGCCAAATCATCGATTGCAAGGGTATCGGAACTCAGGGCGCGATGGCGTCCATCGAGCGCGGGCTCGCCCGCCTGCTCCACGGCCAGCGACTCGCCGGTGCGCATGTACCACGCGGCGCGACGACCCCAGACCAGCGCCTCGAGCAGACTATTTGATGCAAGGCGATTCTTGCCGTGAACGCCGTTGCAAGCCGTCTCGCCCGCGGCGTAGAGCTCGGGCATCGAAGTGCGGCCGTCCTTATCGACCCATACGCCGCCCATAAAGTAGTGCTGCGTGGGCGTAACGGGGATGGGCTCGTCCAAGATGTCGCGGCCGTCCTCAAGGCAGCGCGCGCGAATGTTGGCAAAGTGCCCAGTCACCACGTCGCGCTCGACGGGGGCAAAGCTCAGCCACTCGTGCTCGGTGCCGTCCTGCTTCATCTGCTCGCGGATGGCGGCAGCGACAACGTCGCGCGGCTGCAACTCGTCGGTAAAACGCTCGCCGGCGGCATTGAGCAGAATCGCGCCCTCACCGCGGCAGCTCTCGCTGATCAGGAACGTACGGCCTGGCTGCGGCGAGAACAGGCCCGTGGGATGGATCTGCACGTAGTCCAGGTGCTCCATCTTAATGCCGTGCTCCTGCGCGATGTAGCAGGCGTCGCCCGTGAGCTGCGGGTAGTTGGTCGAATGGTCGTATACGCCACCGATGCCGCCCGTCGCCCACAGCGTATGGCGGGCATGGATCTTAAACGGCTTACCGACATGCACGCCCTCAGCGGCATTTGCCAGCTCGTCGGCGGGGCGAGCTGAATCGTCCTCGTCCACGGCAACAGCGACGACACCAGTGCACACCGTGGCCCCATCGCGCTCGGCCGTCAGGATGTCGGTCATGGCAACGTGTTCGAGAATCTGCACGTTGTCCAGCTTGCGGACGGCCTGAAGCAGCTTGGTCGTAATCTCCTTGCCCGTAATGTCGGCATGGAAGGCAATGCGCGGACGGCTGTGCGCGCCCTCGCGGGTAAAGTCGAGGCCGCCATCGGCCTTGCGCTCAAAATCCACGCCCATCGCTAGCAGGTCGTTGATGACCGAGCGGCTCGAGCGGATCATGATGTCGACGCTCTCGCGGCGGTTCTCGTAATGGCCGGCGTGCATGGTGTCCTCAAAGAAGGCATCGTAGTCCGAGCCCTCGGGCAGCACGCAGATGCCGCCCTGCGCGAGCATCGAATCGCACTCGTCGACCGCGCCCTTGGAGAGCATGATCACGCGCGTACTCGTCGGCAGGTTGAGCGCCGCGTACAGGCCCGCCACGCCGCAGCCGGCAATGACGACGTCGCACTCCATATCGGGGTATTGCTTGGTTTCCACAGGAATCCTCTCCCTTGAATGTGACATAAGGAACCGTCCATCATGCCACATTGTTCTAGCGTGCTGCGTACTCGAGCATGCGGTCGAGCGTGAGCTTGGCCTGGTCTGCCGCCTCGTCCGAGACGCCGATCTGCACCTCGCCCTCGCCCGTCTCCAGGCAGCGCACGAGCTTTTCGAGCGTGATGAGGTCCATGTTGACGCAGGTGGGCTGCACCGCGGGGAAGTAGAACTTCTTGCCGGTGCCCTGGCAGCGGCGCTCGAGCTCGTAGAGCACGCCGCGAACCGTCACGATAATGAACTCGCTCGCGTCGGACTCCTCGGCATACTTGATGATGCCGGCGGTGGAGCCGATGTAGTCGGCCTCGGCCAGGACGTCGGCCTTGCACTCGGGGTGCGCCAGCACGAGCGCGTCGGGGTGGGCCTCCGTCGCGTCGACGATCTGCTCGACGGTGATGATGTGATGGCGCGGGCAGTAGCCGTTGTTGAGAATGACGTGCTTTTGCGGCACCTGCTCGGCTACGAAGCGGCCGAGGTTTTGGTCGGGAATGAACAGGATATGCTGCTGCGGCAGCTCGGACACGATCTTGACGGCGTTGGAGCTGGTGACGCACACGTCGCTCCAGCTCTTGATCTCGACCGTGGAGTTGACGTAGCAGACCACGGCCAGGTCGTCGCCGTACTCGGCGCGCGCCGCGTCGACCGTCTCGCGCTTGACCATATGAGCCATGGGGCAGTCCGCGCCCGGCTCGGGCAGCAGCACGGTCTTGGTGGGGTTGAGCAGCTTGGCGCTCTCGCCCATAAACTCCACGCCGCACAGCACGATGGTCTGCTGCGGCAGGCTCTTGGCGAGCTTAGCCAGGTAGAAGCTGTCGCCGACGTAATCGGCCACAGCCTGGACCTCGGGCGCCACGTAATAGTGCGCCAGGATCACCGCGTCGCGCTGGGTTTTAAGTTGCTGAATGGCCTCGACGAGCTCTGCGGGCACCAATGCCGCGCGCTCCGTTGCCGTCGTTGCCGATGCCAGGCCGGCCGCAATGTCGCGTGCAAGCTCCGACGCATCCATGTTCGCGCTCTGTGCCATCAAGGCCCCTCTCTTTTGGCGAATCTTGGGGCTTTAGTATGACACCTAGGTTTACAGCTGACAAGACAGCTGTAAACCTAGGTGTAAAGTTGGAATAAAGATTCAATCTTGGAGCGGGTCCGTTTTCGAACTAGCAAGCTGAGGATAGTCGAAAATGGATCCGCCCCAAGATTCGAGCAGCCCGTTTTGTCCTGGACCAAGGGGCAGTGGTCAAAAAAGGCCAAATATGAGTACTGTCACCAAATTAGTAGCAGCGATTTTCCGGTCCAGATCAGCAAAATCGCCTTGTTTGGAGCCCGATCGTGACTCTGACGGACGAAAATCGATGCGCTTTTGGCCGCTGGCACCGATTTTGGAGGCCATTTGGCTGCCACTAAACTGGTAACAGTACTCATATTTGGCCTTTTTTGACCACCGGGCTTCCGGCAGACCCCAAAAGCGGGCCCGAATCGCTCGATTCGGACCCGCTGGGGGTAGCGAGCACAATCGAGGTGTAAGAAGCAAGAGAGGGCCATCGCCTAGAATCGTCAGCGCCTAGATATTCAACGAGAGGAAAGACAATGGTCCGCAGCGACATGCTACCCCAGCCGGACCGGGGGCTCGGCCTCGACCGGCCCCAGACCGAGGCATTTCACCGACGAGTTCAAGAGGAAGATAGTCGATCTCCACAACGCCGGAAAGCCCAGGCGCGAGGCCATGGACGAGTGCGACCTCGACAAGAGCACCGTGGAGAGGCGGGTCAAGTCGATAAACGAGACCGGCTCGCCGCGCGCCGCGGACAACCGCACGCCCGAGCAGAACCGGATCCTGGAGCTCGAGCGCGAGAACCGCAGGCTCCGGATGGAGGTCGATGTCTTAAGACGAGCGGCGCCAGCATACGCTCGGAAGTCAGGGCCATGGCGGCCAACGGGGGGCCGCTGCCCCATATCGGCGCAGCGCTGGCATCGAGGCCTTCTGACCTGTGTCAAGATTTCGGACACGCAAGCTCGAGGAATCAAGCGGCCATAGGCATGGCCTCGGGCTTGGGCTCGGTTCTCTCGAAGAAGGCCGCCATGGCCTCGGCCGGCACCTTGTAGCCGATCGTCGAGCGGGGCCTTCGGCGGTTGTAGTACGCCTCGATGAACTCGACCACCGCGTGCTTGGCGGAATCCCTGGTCGGGAAGCTGCGCCTGTAGTACATCTCGTTCTTCAGCGTGGCGAGGAACGACTCGGCCACCGCGTTGTCGTGGCAGTTGCCGGTGCGGCTGCAGGACAGCCGCACGTCGTTGTCGCGCGCCCATTCGGCCAGAAGCCTGCTGGTGTACTGGGCGCCGCGGTCGGCGTGGAATATCGCGTTGTCGGCCACGTAGCCGCGCGATTTGGCCGACGCCAGCGCCGAAACCACGATGTCGGCGGTCATGCGCTCGGAGAGCGACCAGCCCACCACCATGCGGGTGTTGAGGTCGATGACCGTCGACAGGTACAGCCATCCCTCGCCGGTGCGCAGGTAGGTGATGTCGCCCACGAGCTTGTAGGTTGGAACGGGACTGGTGAAGTCGCGGCGCACCAGGTCGGGCCGGGGCCTGGCCTTCGGGTCGGGGATGGTGGTGCGCTTCCTGGCGTTGGGCGTGCAGCCGCGTATTCCCAGCTCGCGCATCAGCTTGCGCACCCTGTACAGGGTCAATCCGGAGAACTCGCCGGGCAGGAAGCATTTCACGAACCGGAAGCCGAACCTGCGGTCCGACTCCAGCCACACGCGCCGGACCGCCTCGCGCTCGGCCGACCAGTCTTCTCGCGGGCAGCCGTTGGAGAGCCACGAGTAGAAGCCCGATCGGCTCACGCCGAGCACGCGGGCCATCATTTTCACCGGGAATTCGGCCTTCTCCGCCAACATCATCCGGTAGCATGCGGCTACGCCTGGCTTTTGGCGAAGAAGGCCGCGGCTTTTTTCAAGAAGGCGTTCTCCATCTCGAGCTCGCGTATGCGCCTTTTCGCCTCGCGAAGCTCGCGGTCCTCGGCCTTGGGGTCGGGCCCGCCGGCAAGCTCGCGCCGGCGGCTCTGCACCCACTTGTTCACGGTCTTGGAATTCAGGCCCAGTTCTGCGCAGCATTCCGTTATCGGCCTGCCCGTCGAGATGATGTAGTCGGCGGTCTCGCGCCTGAACTCGTCGGTGTACTTGGCGGCTGGGTTGGACATAGCATACCGTCCTCTCGGTCGTCGATGAATGCATTCTAAAGGATTGGGCCTCTAGCATGCGTGTCCGAAAAGACGATACAGGTCAGACAACCCAATCAGACGTCGTCTCGAGCACGTCCTCTGCACGGTCGAGCGTGCTTCTGGCCTTGGCACCCTGTTTGAACCACGAGCGCAGGTCCTCGAGCGTGCTGCCCGCTGCGTACACCTTGATTTTGCGACCGCCTTTCGTGGTCACCGTGCAACGGTCGCCGCTCTCGCTATCCTCGTGCGCCGTGACCTTCTTGAGATAATCGCGGCGGAACGCCACGACGCGGGCGTTGCTGATCTCGATGAACCAATCGTCGTCGACAAGCGAGGTGCCCGTGGCACCTCGGCTCGCCATCTCCTCGGCGAAGGAGAAACCGAGTTCGCGCTCCTGTCTGCCGATCTCGTAGATACCACGGGCGGGCATGCTGAGCATGAGCAGAGGCAGGAGTCCCCCTATGAACAGGAAGAGGCATGGGACGAGCAGGAGCAGACGAGCACCGGCGTCGGTGAAAACAGCCATGAAGGCGATCACGAGCGAGAAGACGAGCGCCATACCGTTGAAAACAACCGTCAACGGCTTGATGGCAGACCAACACAGACCCGCCTTGGTCATCGGGCCGTCAACAGCGTCCGAGACCTCGATGCCCTCTTCCTCCAGACGGGCGAGGAGGTTGAGCGAGCACACCCCCTCGAGGCTTATCGAGCAGAACTTCCGGTCGCCCTCGAACAGGTCGATCCTCATCATCTGCGTGTGAAGCGTTGCACGGGTGATGTTGCCAAACGTCGTCTCCTTGCGGATGCCGAAGGCGTTACGCGAGAGAATTCGCTCACCGTCCACGTCGATGCGCGGGATGCTCAGCAGGGCCCAGATGGCCATGCCCGCGAGCGCCATGGCGTGACCGAACCACACAAGTTCGTGGTCCCACTCGCCCAACGAGACGCCCTGCCAGACGTAGACACCCAGCATGAGCAGTTCGAACGCGACGGCGCAGCAGGCGATGATCGTGCGAATGGCAGCGGGCATGCGCACCGTGAAGCGATCGAGGCTGTCCGTCGCCTCACTGCGCTCGCGCGCGCCGCGACGGGCGACCCATGCAGTGAGCGGACCGACGATGAACACCACCATCGCCACGCGCAGGAACGATTCGAGTATGTCGCCCATATTAACCACCATCCCAATAGAAAACGTGAATTTGGGAGACTATAGCAGAGCGAAGCGATCTGCACGGCATCGTCCGGGTGTTTTCGGCATACGGTGGAAGCTGGTGGGGGTCGGCGCCGTAACCGGATGCGCATTCGGCCTCGCCAATGCCGTCGGCGGCGAGCTTTTCGCCCGACAGGCCTATCCACTCGTCGTGTATCTGCCGCTTGTCGTCTACCTGTGCGTACGCTATCGCCTGAGTCCGCTGCTCGCCATCCTGGGCGTTACCAGTGCCTACCTGAGCTGCCAGTTTAGCAACTGGATGGGCATCGCCGCATTCGCTGCCACCGATTCGCAAATCGCATATTACGCGGCGCGCATCATCACGACGCTCGGCGTCTTTGCGATCTTGCTGCATTGGGCCAGAGACATCGGTCCGCGCCTGGCGGCCAAAAGCCCCACCGAGTTGGAGATTCTGCTCATCCTGCCGCTCGTCTACTACATCTTCGACTACGCCACCAACGTCTATACCACGCTCTTCCACTCGGGCTCGGTAGTAACCGTTGAGTTTTTGGCGTTCGCCCTCTGCGCGTTCTACCTTATGTTTCTTGCCGTCTACCTTCGCGAATACGAGGCAAAGGAAATCGCCGAGCGCGAGCGCTGGATGCTCGCGACCCGCGACAGCGCGGCCATCAAAGAGCTCGAAGCCTGGCGCCAGTCCGGACGCGAGCTCTCGGTTCTCCGTCACGACATGCGCCACTACCTGCGCGGTCTAGCGGCCCTGATCGAAGAGGGTCACACCGATGAGGCACTCGAGCGCATCGACGCGCTCTGCGAGACCAACGACCGCACCGCCGTGCGCCGCTACTGCGCCAACGAAACGGTCAACATTGCGCTCTCGTCGCTTTCCGCGGACATCAACGCGCACGGCATCACCGCCGACCTGCACGCCGCCGTGCCCGAAACCGTCCACGTGGGCGATGTCGATCTATTCAGTGTGGTATCGAACGCCCTGGACAATGCCATCGCCGCGGCGAGCGCCGCCCCCGAAGGCAAGCGGTTTGTCGACCTGGACCTTCGCTACGAAGACGGTCAGCTTCTATTGCTGGTTTCCAACACGTTTGGCCGTGCGCCGCACATGGTCGACGGCATGCCCGTGGCTCAGCACACTGGGCACGGCTTTGGCACCAAGAGCATTATGCTTGCCGTCGAGCGCATGAACGGCAACTGCCAGTTCCGCATTAACGGCGACCGGTTTGAGCTGCGCGCCGTGATGTAGGGGCTGCCGCCAACCTCGCTACAGCGGTGCAGCCGCCGGGGTCAGCTGCTTAATGTAGGCCCACATGCGCTGCTTGGCGGCCTTGTCGGTGAGCGCCGCCTCAAAACCGTCGAGCGCCAGCACGCGGCGCCCCTGCACATGGGCGACCAGGCCGGGCTTGAGCATGGCGGTGTCAAAGTCATCAATTGCCACAAGCATATCGGCATAGGTCTCGCGCATGACATCGGCCGCACTGTTGTCCAGCAGCAGCACCGCCTCGGGGTCCAAGGTCTCCAGCGCCTCGCGGAACAGGTCGCACGTCAGGGCCTCGCCCGCCGCGACCGCTCCGTCGCCCGCGCCGGCGACGCTTGCCAGCACACAAAAATCCTCGGGGGCATATCCGATGGCACCGAGCGCCTTGCGCAACGCGGCGCCATCCGCGCCGGCGGCCAGCTCGCCGCCCGAGCACTCGGCTTCATCCAAATCGCCTTTGACCAGCACAATCGGCGAGCACGCGTTGCCCGCGATACGCACACCGCGATCTGCAAGCGACGCGAGCTCCTGCTCGGTCGCCTGAGCGATGGCTTCTTTTTTCTGGCTTTGTGACGTGGGCATGCGCTCTCCAATCGTTTGCGTGCCCACCATTATATAAAAGAGCCGCCCGCGAGTGGTTGCTTTGCGGGCCGCTGGGTATAAGCACGGTCGTACTGAGTTTTACGCGGCCGAGCCGCGTCGTATTATGGAGGTCACCATGGCTGACATTAAGCAGATTACCCCCGAGAACTTCGGCGCTGTCGTCAACGATAGCCTGCCCGTACTGGTTGATTTTTGGGCCCCGTGGTGCGGCCCCTGCCGCTCGCTCTCGCCCATCGTAGACGAGGTTGCCGACGAGCTGGCCGGCAAGTTGGCTGTGGCCAAGTGCAACGTCGACGACAACCAGGACCTGGCCATGAAGTATGGCGTCATGAGCATCCCCACGCTGATTGTGTTTAAGAACGGCGAGGAGATCGACCGCTCGGTCGGCGCTCTGCCCAAGGCGAGGCTGCAGGCGCTGCTGGAGAAGCATCTGTAATACGCTTGTTACTTACCCGCCGTCCATGAGCGGTTTTGTACCGCTCGCCGGACTGCCGGGTGCGGCGCGTGCGACCACGGATAGTATGGTAGTCACAAACAGCCCCCAGTGAACGGGTGCGAGTCGCACAGACTCGCACCCGTTTTCTTATGCAGTGGCGCGCAGAGCGGGCGTAGTAAAATCTGAACCGCCGGATTACCGCCTACACAAGGAGATTTCCCATGCATGATGTTGGAATGAACATGAGCCAGCTTGCCATGAGCGTCAAGCAGGTCGACGACACCATTGAGCTCGCTCACGAGTGGAGCCATCAGCTGCTGCACGCGACCGAGAACTTTGACATGGAGCGCATTGGCGCCAAGCTCGAGGCCGCCATGTCTGCGCTGCACGAGGCGCACGATGCGCTCGAGGGCTACGAGGAGGCCATCGAGGCAGATCACAACTCCGTCGGCTCTGTGAAACTGGTGTAACGTGGCCGAGCACGAGCACACGCACGATCACGGTGTGGACGACGATGCGAGCTGCCGCTGCAGCGGCTCCAGCTCCGAGCTGGTCCGCTTTTCGGTCACCGCGCCCGACGACCTGCTGCGCCGCTTTGACGAGCAGATCGCGCGCCGCGGTGACGTGGCCAACCGATCCGAGGCCGTACGCGATCTGATTCGCGCCTCGATCGCTAAGCAGCAGATGCGCACGCCCGACGAGCAGGTCATCGGTTCGCTCACCATGATCTATGACCACCATACCGGCGATCTGACGCGCCGTCTGGACGAGGTGCAGCACGACTACACCGACGAGATCGTCTCGACCATGCACGTGCATCTGGACCACCACAACTGCCTGGAGATTCTGGCGCTCAAGGGTCGCGGCGAGCGTGTCTACGAGCTGGCCGACCGGTTGCTGGGGCTGCGCGGCGTTAAGCACGGCGAGCTCACGTGCGCCGCCACCAAGCAGAGCCTGGGGCTGTAGCGGGATTTCCCACAGCGCACCTGCCATAAAGGGACAGGTTTCAACGAAGGAAGGTCGCATGCGGCATGTGCATATTCATGTAACGGGCATTGTGCAGGGCGTTGGCATGCGGCCATTTGTGTATCGCGAGGCTATGGCGCATGGCATTTGCGGCTGGGTGCTCAACGCGGGCGATGGCGTGCACATCGAGGCGCATGCTTCAGTCGAGGCACTCGACGGCTTTGTCGCCGCGCTGTCGGAGCACGCGCCTGCCGCGGCCCGCGTTGAGCATGTCGCTGTTGCAGACCTGGAGCCCGACGCTTGGGATGCCGACGATGAGCAGGTCTTTCGTATTGTAGCGTCGCAGGATCAGACCGTGCACACGACGCTCATCTCTCCCGATATCGCCACCTGTGACGACTGCCTGCACGAACTGTTCGACCCCACCGACCGACGCTATCACTACCCCTTTATCAACTGCACCAACTGTGGGCCGCGCTTTACCATCATCCGATCGCTGCCTTATGACCGAGCGGCCACGTCGATGGATTGCTTTCCTATGTGCCCCGAGTGCGCCGCAGAGTATGGCGACCCGCTTGACCGGCGCTTTCATGCGCAGCCCGATGCCTGCTATGACTGCGGGCCACATATTACCTGGCGCGAGGCGGCGGGCGACATGGGGCTCGAGGGCTCGGGGGCGATGCCGGCCGTCGGCAGCACGCGCGAAACCAGCGATGCCATTATTGACCGCTGTGTCGAGCTGCTGGCCAGCGGCGGTATTGTCGCCATCAAGGGGCTGGGCGGATTCCATATGGCCTGCAACGCCGCCAATGAGCAGGCGGTGGTCGAGCTGCGCCGTCGCAAGCGCCGCAGCAACAAGCCGCTTGCCGTTATGGTGCGCAGCCTTGCCGATACTGAACGCCTGTGCCATGTCGATGATGCCGAGCGCGACTTACTGGCCGGCAGCATCCGCCCCATTGTGCTGCTGCGCCGCCGTGTTGTTGGCGAGGGAGATTCCCCCGACGGCCTTACACTCGCGCCATCCGTCGCGCACGATCTACCCGAGCTCGGCGTCATGCTCCCCTATACACCGCTTCAGCATCTGCTGCTTGCAGCTGCCTCGTCGCATGGCATGCACGCGCTGGTCATGACCAGCGGAAACCTGAGCGAGGAACCTATCGAGACCGACGATGCCCTTGCATGGGAACATCTTGTTGCCGCCGGCATCGCCGACGCGCTACTTGGCAACGACCGTGCGATTCTCTCACGCTACGACGACTCCGTGGTACGTGTGGTCGACGGCACCGTCATGCCTGTGCGTCGCGCACGCGGATATGCGCCGCAACCGTTGTCGCTGCCGGCGCTCGACGGCACTGCACCCTGCGTGCTCGCCTGCGGGCCGCAGCAAAAAGCCACGATCGCGCTCACGCGCGAGGACGCCGACGGCCATGTGGCCTGTTTTGTGTCGCAGCATATCGGCGATGTCGAAAACGGCGCGACCTTCGATGCCTGGAGCGCCGCCCGCGCACGTCTAGAAAACCTCTTTGACCTGACGCCTGCCGCCCTGGCATGCGACATGCATCCCAGCTATCTGTCGAGCCAGTGGGCGCGTGAGCGGGCACGGGAGCACAGTCTGCCGCTAATCGAAATCCAACATCATCATGCGCACATCGCGAGCGTAATGGCAGAGGCGATTGTCGCTGGCCGGCTTGCGCCCGATGCGCGCGTCCTCGGTATTGCCTTCGATGGTACGGGTGCCGGCACCGACGGCACCATATGGGGCGGTGAGTTTCTTATCGCCGGCCTTGCCGATTTTGAACGCGCCGCGCACCTGCGCACCTGGGCGCTCCCCGGCGGGGCGGCCTCCGTGCGCGACGCCCGCCGCAACGCCTTTGCCCTGCTCAGTGAGCTCGGTCTGCTCGAGCACCCAGGCGCCGCTCGGCTTTTGGGCAGCCTCGACGAGCAAACGCGCAGCGTGACAGCCACCATGATCGAGCACGGCATCAACAGCCCGCGCACCAGCAGCATGGGGCGTCTCTTTGATGCCGCGGCAGCAATTCTGGGCATCTGCGACAAGGCAACCTACGAGGGCGAGCCCGCCATAGAACTCGAAGCCGCCGCCTGGCGCGCGCTCGGCGGTAAGACCGTTCGTCTCGACGACAATCACACAGGCGTATTCACGTCTGCCGACGACTCCCCCATCTTGGACCCCCAACCGCTCATCGAAGCTCTTCTGAATGGAATCGAGGCAGGCGCGCCGGCCGACAGGCTCGCCCTCGGGTTTCACATCGCCATTACGCACGCTACGACCCACATCGCACGCGAAATCTGCGCGCGCGAAGGCATCGATACCGTCGCGCTCTCGGGCGGTGTGTTCATGAACCGGCTTTTGCTTCAGCTCCTTACCCACGAACTCAAAGACGCCGGTCTTGCCGTCTTGGTCCCCCACGCTGTACCCGCCAACGACGGCTGCATCGCCTACGGTCAGGCCGCCATCGCTCGCGCTCGCCTCGCGTAGACGGCGTTGCGATAGGCTGTTTTGCCAGCCTGCGCGCCGCCGTCTCACAGGTGTAACGCGTTTGCTCGTGACTCCCGCGAGCGCTACCATCAACTGATGGGTAATTAGGCGCCTGTCCAGCGCAAAACGTATAAAAGGGGAACATTATGTGCCTTGCCGTTCCCGGTAAAGTGGTCAAACGCGACGACGACCTTAAGGCGACCGTCGACATGATGGGCATCGAGCGCCCCATTTCGCTGCGCCTCGTGCCGACGGCACAGGTAGGCGACTATATTCTCGTGCACGCCGGCTTTGGCATTCAGATTGTCGACGAGCAGGAAGCCCAAGAGACACTCGAGCTCGTCAATACCATGACCGAGCTGGCCGAAGAGGACCAACTCGCCACCAACCCGGCCGAGGCATACTAGTGGCGGCGGCGCAGCCGGTTCGCTCCGGTATCGACTTTTCGGCATTTCGCGACCCCAAGCTGGCCCGCGAGCTCATCGATCGTATTCATGAGCTTGTCGGCAACCGCAGCATCAACCTTATGGAAGTCTGCGGTACGCATACCGTGAGCATTGGCCGCTATGGCTTTCATTCCATTATGCCGACGGGGCTCAAACTGCTAAGCGGCCCGGGGTGCCCCGTTTGCGTCACCGCCAACCGCGACATCGATCACGCAATCGCGCTTTCCAACATGGACGGCGCCATCATCACCACCTTTGGCGACATGATGCGCGTGCCCGGATCGTCCACCTCGCTTGCCGCGCAAAAGGCGGCGGGGCGCGACATCCGCATCGTCTATTCTCCGCTCGACGCACTCGACATTGCCGAGCAAAATCCCGAACGCCCGGTCATCTTTATGGGCGTCGGCTTTGAGACCACAACGCCCACCATTGCCGCCGCCATCCTAGAGGCCGACGCGCGCGAGCTCCAGAACTTCTCGGTCTACTGTGCTCACAAGACCACGCCGCCGGCTCTGCGTGCGATCTCCAACGACCCCGAAACGACCATCGACGGCTTTATCCTGCCTGGTCACGTCGCTACCATCACGGGCCTGGCACCCTTTAGGTTTTTGGTCGATGAGTTCGAGACCCCCGGCGTAGTCACCGGGTTTGAGCCGGTCGATATCTTGCAGGGCATCTGCATGCTGGTCCAGATGGTTGTCGAGCACAGGCCCGCAATCGACAACGCCTACCGCCGTGGCGTCAATGCAGACGGCAATCCCGTAGCGCGCCAGCTGGTCGAGCAGGTGTTTGAGCCGTGCGACACCACGTGGCGCGGACTGGGACCGATTGCGGCTTCGGGTCTTTCCATCCGACCCGAATTCGCGCGCTTTGATGCCGGCGCCCGCTTTGATGTGCCCGTTGAGGCGACGGTCGAGCCACGCGGGTGCCGCTGCGGCGACGTGCTGCGCGGAGCCATCACGCCGAGCGACTGCCCGCTGTTCGGCCACGCATGTACGCCCGAACACCCCGTCGGCCCCTGCATGGTGAGCTCCGAAGGCAGCTGCGCGGCGTACTTTAGATACCGCGACTAGCCCGGACGCCCCCACGTACCGGCACCACCCACGATTGGAGTTTTCGATATGTCCCGTAATGCCACCGATAGCACTGTCCTGCTGGGCCACGGCTCCGGCGGCCAGATGATGAAGCGCATTATCGATGAGGTCTTTCTGGATGCCTTTGGGTCGCCCGAGCTGCTCGCGGGCAACGATGCCGGCGTCGCTGCGCTGCCCGCAAGCGGGCGAATCGCCATGTCGACCGACAGCTTTGTGGTAACGCCGCAGTTCTTCCCCGGCGGCAATATCGGCCGCCTCGCCGTATGTGGAACCGTCAACGACGTCGCGACCTCGGGCGCCAACGTGCGCTACCTCTCATGCGGCTTTATCCTCGAAGAGGGCTATCCCATGGACAAGCTCCGCCAGATCGTTCAGACCATGGCCGAAACGGCACATGAGGCAGGCGTGAAGATTATCACCGGCGACACCAAGGTGGTCGAGCGTGGAGGTGCCGACGGCGTCTACATCAATACCGCCGGCGTGGGCGAAGTGCCCGCGGGCGTAGCGCTCAGCGGTGCAAACTGTCGGCCCGGCGATGTCATCCTGGTGTCGGGTACGCTAGGCGACCACGGCATCGCCATCATGAGCCAGCGCGAGGGCTTGGCGTTTTCGAGCAACATCGAAAGCGACGCCGCACCGCTCAATCATCTGATTGCCGACGTGCTCGCCGCCGCCCCCGACACCCGCTGCTTCCGCGACCCCACGCGCGGCGGCCTGGCATCCACGCTCAACGAGTTTGCCCAGGCCAGCGGCGTTGCCATGGAGATCGACGAGGATGCCGTGCCCGTGCGCCCCGACGTGCAGGCCGCCTGCGAGATGCTCGGTTACGATGTGCTGCAGGTGGCAAACGAGGGCAAGATGGTTGCCGTGGTGCCGGCCGAGCAGGCCGATGCCGCACTGACGGCCATGCGCGCCGCGCGCTACGGCGAAAACGCCGCGATTATCGGTCGCGCGCTGCCGCTTGCCGAGGGCGCCCGTCCCGCCGTGCGCGTACGCACCGGCTGGGGATCGACCCGCATCCTCGACATGCTCGTAGGAGAACAGCTGCCGAGAATTTGCTAGCGGCTGCTCTGCAAGCTGCTCAGCATCCGGCCACAATCGGCCCGCCCATTTTCACTGGGACGTTGGCCCACTCAAACTGCGAGGAGATGGAAGGGCCCTCCTGCCGAGCTGATCGGTAGGAGGGCCCTTCGCTTTGCAAGACCATACTCCTTGCAGTATTTACCTGGTAGGCAGAGGCTCGCTACGCCGCGCGGCGTTTGGTGTAGACAAACCAGCCGCCGACGGCCCCGATACCGACGATGCCCACGGCAACGCCAGCGATAGCAAAGCCGTTTGGACCCGCGTCCGCAGCCTTGTTGGCGGCGCCGGCGCTCAACGCGGCGGTCTTGCCGGACGTACCCGACTTTTTGCCGCTCTTGTCTGTCTTACCGGCGACGGAAGACTCCGTCAAATCCTTCTTGCCGGATTCAGCCTCGTCCTTGGAATCGCCAGCTGCCTTGGCGCCCTCGCGCGAGGAAGCACCGGCCATCTTGGCGGCCACAGGAGCCATTACGCCCGCAAAACCGCCGGTCCCGTTGCCGGCACCGCCGTCCGACCCGGCACCCGGCGTCAGGACGCCCGGCGCCACCGTGGGCTTCTGCGGGTCCTTGCTGCTCGAGCCCTTGCCCGCCGTCACGGCCGTCTTCCAGGCAATCGTCTCTCCCGAGGAGACACGATATGTCGTGAGCGCGCGGAGCGCCTGCTCGGTCGCCATGGCGTTGGCCGCGCCGCCCTTGCTGTGCGCATAGCCGTTGCCGCCGTCCACGCGGTACAGGTCCAGCGCGCAGACCACGTTGGTCACAGCATTTGCAAACCCGTTGACGGGGTTGGCCGGGTCTCGGTCGAGCGAAAGCAGCGCGAGGATCACCTGGGCATTGGCCTCGGCAGAACCAAAGTCGCAGGTGCCCGCATTCATCTTGCCCTTGAGGTAGGAGAGGCCATTCTCGATGGCAGCATCGACCTTGGTGTCAACCGCGTAAGGCGCCACGGCCTGGATCGCCATAGCCGTCAGGTCCACGTCGCCCAGGCGCGTACCCTCCACAGCCGCGTCGCTGCCGAGGAGCTCACAGACGGCATCCACGAGACTCGCGCACGTCCAGGTGGAGCCGGCGGGCGCATCCGAGCCGCTCGCATTGAGCGCCATCAGCGCGAAGATCTTCTCGTTGGCGCGCGCCATATCGGTGCGGCTGCAGATGAGCTCGACCAGGTTGACGCCGTCATAGTTGGTGATGTCCTTGCCTATGGCGGAGAGAGCCAGCGCCACACGCTCGGTCTCGGTCAGAGCGCAGGTCGCACTCCCCCACTCGGCCTTGTGCTCGGCCAGCGAGGCATGGTAGTTGTCGAGCAGCTTGGAATCGATCTTGCGGCCCGCCTTGGCAAAGTCGTAGATCTCCCACTCGTCGCCGTACTGGAAGGCGTCGGAGCTGCGGCGCGCGTCGATGAACGCAGCGGCAGCGTCGATGCCCGCCGAGGCGGACTCACTCGTGGCGGGGCTCGCGGCCACACCGGCCACGGTGATGGTAAGCGTCACGGGCTCGGCGGGGGCAGTCGTGTCCACCGGCGTACCCGTCGCGACCACCGTGCCGGCCGAAAGCGCCGTCACCGTGTAGTCGCTCGAGGCCACGTACAGGCCGTCGTCGGGAGCGCCGTCGACGTGCTTCCAAGCGCCCTTCTCGTTGCGGTCGATGCTCACGATCCCCGAGGCGTCCTTGCCGTCGAGCGTCTTGAACGTCCAGGTGAGGCCGGGTTCGGTCACGCTCCAGCCGTCCGCGTCGTTCTTGCCGGTAAAGGCCAGGTCGAGCTTTTGCGCCGAGCCGGCCTTGAGGTAGAGGCTGTCCGTGCCGGCCGTCACGCTCGCAAGCGGATTTTGGTAAGCATAAGTCACGTCGCACGACGCGCTGATGACCTTGCCATCGGCGTCCGTGTCGGGCAGCGTCGCGGTAAACGTGGTGGTGCCAGCCTTGTACGCCGTGTAGCCGATCTCGCCCGCGGTGGTGTAGGCCGCCACGGCAGGATCGCTGCTCGTCACGGTAAAGTTGTCGCGGTTGGTGGCGTTGTCGGGCGCCACCACCGGGCGTGCGTGATCGGTCAAAAACGCGCCGCGCTCGGAGAGTGGGCTGCGGCCCTGCAGGTAGACGGTGGCGCCGTCCTCGTTATAGCCCATCGAGATGGACGTGGCGGCCACGGCTTCGGACGTCAGCGTCACGCTCTTGGAGCCGGCGCCCGCAGATGCGGCGTCGCGCGGGGTAACGGTAATCGTGGCACTGCCGGCATGCTTGAAGTAAAAGCAGGCCGAGTAGTCGTTGCTGTAGATGGTCGTAGGATCGCTCGAGGCAAAGTGGAAGCGGCTGAACGAGACGGGCACGTACTCGCCCTTATCGGCATCGACGTAATGCACGCGAATCTCGAGGTTGCGCACCTCGGAGCCCTGGACGGTAGCCGTACCATCGGTCACGTTGCTCACGGTGCCGTCGGAGGCACGATACCACAGCTCAAAGTCGTCGAACTGCTTGGCTTTGGCCTTGATCTTGATGGTAGCCACGGTCTGCTCGGAGCCATCGGCCTTGCGCTCGGTGGCGGTCACCGTGCCGGTAGCGTTGTCGTAGACGTAGAGCTCTCCCGTGGACTCGTTGATGCCGATGTTGCCGCGGTTGGCGTCATCGGTGCCCCAGGTGATGGTGCTCGTGGCCGGGACGCCCTTAAGTGCAAAGACGCCAAGTTTGCGGTAGGCGTCCACAGCATCAGGCGAAACCTCGAGCATATGGCCGGCAACCGTCTGGCTGGTGCCGTCGTTGGCCGTGAAGCTCACGGTGTAGGCGTCGGCGGGCGTGGTGTCCTCGGGCGCCTGGTAGCTGTTGCCCGAGCCAAAGACCGGCGTGCCATTTTTATCGATACCCCAGCTGCTGCCGTTGGCGCCGCAGTTGGCGTTGATAAGATCGGCGAAGGCATCGGTGGCCATGTCGGCGGGGTCGACGGCATAGGAGTTGACGAATGCCGAGGCGGGAGCGTCCATCTTGTTGGTGAGGAATGCGCCCCAGTAGGTGTTGACGAGCTGGCCCGCGCTATAGGTCGCGAACAGCGCGCCCGCTGTGCCCTCGGAGGTCGACACGCAGTTGGACACGATGCCGCCGTCGAGCGTACGCGCAAAGCCCGCAACGCCCTTGCCGGTCACACTCGTGGAGCAGTTGAGCACGGCACCCTGAACCTTGTTGCCCAGGGGGCCGAACGCCTTACCGTCCGTCGCCTGCTTGAGTTCACCGGAAAACGAGATGTTCTGCACCACGCCCGTGGAGGCAACGCCGTCCATGAGCGACTTCACGCCGCCACCGTTGGCGAAGGTGATGGTGTGGCCCTGGCCGTCGAGCGTGCCCGCGAGCATGCCCATGGGGGCAAAGAACCAGCTGTCATCGATGGTGATGTCGTTGTCGAGAACGTAGTAGGCGTCGGCGTCGGCGGGCTTGAACTTGTTTTCGAGGTCGCTCTGCGAGCTCAGGCGCACTACGTTCTGCGGCCGAGCCACGGGCTCGGTGGGCTTGGGCTTCTCGAGTGCGGCAATGGCATCGGTGAGCGCCTTGGTTGCGCCGTTGACCTCGACCTGTGCGGCATCGTCGTTGGCGTAGACGTCCTGGGCGCTCACAAGGGCCTCGGCGAGCTTCGACCAGCTCTCGGCCGTGTAGTCGCCCTCGACCCTGGCGCTGGCATCGTCAATCGCAGCCTTAAGGGCATCCTTGTTCACGACGACCGCAGCACCGCCCGAGACCAGCACGGGCAAACCGCCCTGTGCAGACCAGCTAAAGCCGGTGGCAGGAGCATCGGTGTTGAGCTTATCGACCGAGGCCTGGGTCTTGAGGTCGTCGACAGAGATTTTGCTGCCGAAGGAAGAATCATTGCCAAAACCGCAAGCCTGGTCGCCCGCGGTGAAGAGGTTGTTGACCATAGCACCGGAGCTATACCGGCAAACGAGACCATGAGCGAAATAGCCCGACATCGATCCGGAAACGTAAGAGTTGATTACAGACCCACCGTTGAGCGTTCCCACCAGGCCACCGTAATCGGCCCAAGTGCCGCCATCGCTCAAAGTGACCGTCGACCAGCACATCTGCACGGTTCCCGAGCAATTGATCGCAAGGGCGCCCTCATAATCGCCCATGGTTGCCCGGCCCGTCACGCCCAGATTCTGCACCGTGCCAGTCACGCTCTTCGCAAGTGCCTTGCCGTTAAGCACGATGCTGTGGCCCTGGCCATCGAGCGTGCCGGCCACGGTCTCGATCTGCTGGTCGGCGCCAAGACTGATATCCGCCGTAAGCCTCACGACGGCCCCAGCCTCGATGGTGGTAGGCAGCTCGCCAGCAGAAGAGACCGTCATGGTCTCGCCGGCCTTGGCAACGCGCACGTCACGTGCCTGCTGAACATCGGCGTCGTCATCGTCGACGTTCACCGCAGCGGCGTTCTGCCCGTCCGCACTCAGCATGGCGGCAAGCCCCTCATCGGCAGACGGAGCAACGTCGGATCTTGCCTCGTCCGCCGACGCCTCGGCGCCTTCAGCACCCGTCTGCTCGTCCGCAGTGAAACTCGACTCGTCGGCATTCTCGGCAGTATCCGCCTGCTGCGAGGCCTGGGCCTGCGCCTGCACAGCGATCTCTGCCACGCCCTCGGCAAATGCCGACGTACCCGGCATCGACCAGACTAGCAGCACCGAGAAAGCAGCGGCCCCCAGGCGCTTGAGCATAATGTTGTTTCGCGTCACCCGTTCTCCTTCTTTCGCGAACCTGCAATAGAGCCATGGCGAAGAAGGCGGGACAGGCGATACCCCGGCAGCACAAAGGCGCACGTCAGCCACCCTATCGGCAGCAAAACACACGCTCAGCAGCACCCCTTGTAGACCGGAATCCAGCGGCAAACAGAAAGGCCCTCGGTTTCGAGAAGAGCGCGGGCAGGTAATCTGGCTCGCGGGCGCGCCCGCACACAGTAACCGCCTTGCTCGGGATTCTCACCCGATTCCCCTTTATGCGCTCGCGCGCACCCGTGCTCCGGCTTCTATTTTTTAACGGAGGAAGTGTACGTTACCGCAGGTAAATTGGTCAATGCACTACACAAAAACCGCCATATCCGAGCCATATGGCTCCCGGATAACCGCCTATAGGCAACCTCTATCGCCACCAGGCCGCTGACGAACCAAACCCACCCACAAGATTGAGCGGCCCGAATGCCCCCGCGGGACTTTTGACCCGCCCATTCCCGGCTGGGCGGCACGCGCTATTATGGTTGCCGTTTGCGTGAGCTATATAGATGGGAGCGTACCTATGGCAGCTTTTTCCACCGTGATCTTTGACCTTGACGGCACCATCCTCAACACGCTCGAGGACCTGGCGGCCGCCGGCAACCATACCTGCGAGACGCACGGCTGGCCTACGTTTGCCGTCGACGAGTACCGCTACAAGGTGGGAAACGGCATGCTCAAGCTGGTTGAGCGCTTTATGCCCGCCGAGTATGCGGGCGACGGCCGTATGTTTGAGCAGACGCTTACCGAGTTTAGGGCTTACTACGGCGAGCACAAGGAGGACCACACCGCCCCCTATGCCGACACGATCGAGATGCTCGACCGCTTGCGCGCCGCGGGTGTGCAGCTTGCCGTACTCACTAACAAGGACCACGTCTCGGCGGCTCCGCTTATCGAGAAATACTTTGGTTCCGAGCGCTTTGCGCTGGTGCAGGGCCGTGTCGATGCGTTTCCGCCCAAGCCCGAAGCACCCGTCACGCTGCATGTGATGGAAGAGCTGGGTGCCGATCCGGCAACCACGCTCTATGTGGGCGATTCCAATGTCGATATCCTGACCGGCCACAACGCCGGCCTTAAGAGTGCGGGCGTCAGCTGGGGCTTCCGCGGCCGCGCAGAGCTGGAAGCCGCCGGCGCCGACTACGTGGTGGACACCCAGGCAGAGCTCACGGCGCTGGTACTGGGCGAGTAACCGCCCATCCCTCCCACGGGCAGCTAATGTGGGACGGAACTCTTTTAGCCGTCCCCCGCACCAAAGAAATGTCCCCAACTGCCGGCAGAAAAGGAACGCCCCCAAGTGCAGCACCATGGCAACGTCGCAGGTAGAGGACGGACAGCGAGCGGGCACCAGAGCGAACAAATTGGCATGAAAAGAGGACGGCATAGACCTTCTGGTCATGCCGTCCTCTTTGAATGACAAGTTGTCGCTCTGGTGCCCGCGTAACCCCCCTAGTTCATCATCGCATTCATCATCTCGGTGGTTGCGGAATCGTCGGCAGACCACTCGCCATCGTCATTGCAGGAATACTTGAAGGTGACCTTGGTGTCCTTGGTCTTAGCAGCCTTGGTCACATCGACCATAACCTGACCGGCCATCTTGTACAGCTCGTCATCGGAAGGCATCGAATCGAGCGCGGCGACCTTCTCCTGATACTGGGTGGCAAAATCCTCAACGATCTGGTTCATGGACTTGCAGGTAATGGTGACCTCGGCAGTTGCGGTGCCCTTGTCCTCGTCGACCGTCACGTCACCGATCTTGTAGTCAAAACCCTCGAGATAGCTCTTGGCGTACTCCTTGGGATCGATACCCAGCTGCTCGAACTCGTCGCCCGAGGCCTCTTCCAGGCCGGCGAGGAAGTCGTCGCCGCCGTTCTTGACCTCGTCAAACAGCGTCGTAAGATCCTCGGTGATGAGCTCCTCAACCGAAGGACCTCCGCAGCCGGAAAGCACAACCACGCACGCGACCAGAACAGCCATCAGGGGCGCAAGCAGCAGCTTCTTCTTCATGACATTCCTCCCAACAAGCGGCACCGCGCTTCCCGACGCGGTGCGCGTCGTAACAATAAGGCCATATTAGCCGATAACGAACACCCCCGGCAAAGCAAAGGCGCAGTCGGCTCGATTTAACGTCCGAACGGTTTACCGGTCCGCCCAACGCGCAATAAAACGTTCCGCCGCATTGCAATAAAAAAGGGCGGCCGGATAACCCGACCACCCCAAAACACCCTTATGTTGCCGCAGACTACTTGCGGACGACCTTGACGATGGCATCGCCGGCGGCGACAGCGGAGTCAGCCTCGACGGCGAGCTCGACGTCGGCGAACTCGGCGGTGTTGGACACGGCCACCACGACGCAGTCCTTGTAGCCGGCAGCGGCGATCTTGGCGCGGTCGATCTTGAGCATGGGCTGGCCAGCCTTAACGACGTCGTCGGCCTTGACGAAGCCCTCGAAGCCGTCGCCGTTCATGTTGACGGTATCGACGCCAACGTGCACCAGAACCTCGATGCCGCTATCGGACTGCAGGCCCACGGCGTGACCCATGGTGACGGTCACCTTGCCGTCGCAGGGAGCGTAGACCAGATCGTCCTCGGGCCACACGGCGCAGCCCTTGCCCAGAACCTCGCCACCAAAGACGGGATCGGGCACGTCGGCCATCTTGATGACCTTGCCCTTGACGGGCGAGCACAGCACGTCGGCGCCGGCAGAAGCAGAGATGGAGGCCGGAGCAGCGGCAGCCGCGGGCTCAGCCTTCTTCTTGAACATGTCAAACAGACCCATACGTTTTCTCCTCTTGATCAAGCGCAACGTTATGCGCATGCCTATGGTGATTATAGTGCCAAATGGTTCAAATGCTAAGGTGGGGACTCGAATCGCGAGCCCGTACCAAGGCTTTCCCCGGTGGCACTCATCTTGTCAATTAAGCCAGGCCCTCGGTACCGTTGGACTTGATGATCTTCTGGTAGGCGAAGAAGCTGTCCTTGCGGCGGCGCTCGTAGGTGCCGGTGCCGTCATCGTACTTATCGACGCGGATAAAGCCGTAGCGCTTGCGCATCTCGCCGGTGCCGACGGAGACCAGGTCGATGGGACCCCACCAGGTATAGGCGATCAGGTCGACGCCGTCCTCGATGGCCTCGCCCATGGCTTTGACATGGCTCTGGAGGTAGGCGATGCGGTACGGGTCGTGGATGGAGCCGTCCTCCTCCACCTCGTCGTAGGCGCCCATGCCGTTCTCGACCACCATCAGCGGAATCTCGTAGCGGGCGTAGATCTCGTTGAGGGCGATGCGCAGGCCCGTCGGGTCAATCTGCCACCCCCAGTCGGTGCTCTCGAGGTAGGGGTTCTTGCCGCCAAAGGCCATATTGCCCTCGGTCATCTCGTGGTCCTTATGGGTGCCCACGGTGCCCGACATGTAGTAGCTAAAGGTGTAGAAGTCAACCTTGCCGTCGGCGATGTCCTGCAGGTCGCCGTCGGCGATGTTAAGCTCGATGCCGTTCTCGGCCCAGAAGCGCTTGGCGTAGAACGGGTACTTGCCGCGCACCTGCACGTCGGAGCAGTACCAGTTCATGGTGTTCATCTCCTGCTGGGTGGCAAGGACGTCGGCCGGGTCGCACGTGGCGGCATAGGACAGGATAAAGCAGTCCATGTTGCCCATCTTGAGCTTGGGGAAGTGCTCGTGCGCATAGCGGATGGCGCGACCGCTCGCCACAAACTGGTGGTGGAGGGCCTGGAAGCGCTGCTGCGGAGTGGTGTGGGCGCCGGAGGCCGGGCCCTCGTAGCCGCGAATCATGCTGGTCTCAAAGAGGTTGCCCAGGTCCAGGGTGCCACAGTTGATCTCGTTGAAGGTGAGCCAGTAGGTCACCTTGTCGTGATAGCGCTCGAGCACGGTCTGGGCATAGCGCTCAAAGAAGCCGATAAGCTCGCGGCTCTCCCAACCGTTGTACTTCTCGACCAGGGCATAGGGCATCTCGTAGTGGCTAAGCGTAACAAGCGGCTCGATGTTGTGTGCGCGCAGGCAGTCGAAGACGCGGTCGTAGAAGGCAAGGCCGGCCTCGTTGGGCTCGGCATCGTCACCGTTGGGGAAAATGCGGCTCCAGGAGATGGACATGCGGAACATGGTAAAGCCCATCTCGGCAAAGAGCGCGATGTCTTCCTCGTAGTGATGGTAGAAATCGATACCGTCGTGATTGGGGTAGAAGCGGTTGGGGTCGATGTCGAGCGTAATCTGACGCGGCTCCTTGTAGCTGCCGCCCAGGAAGTGGTCGTCTACGCTGGGGCCGCGGCCGTCAACGTTCCATGCGCCCTCAAACTGGTTTGCGGCCGTGGCGCCGCCCCAAAAGAATCCCTCGGGAAATCCCATATGTGCCTCCTCGCAGCGGGTTTTATGTGCTGAGCTGAGTATCGCGCGCGCCCGGGCGCCCAAGGCGCGGAGGCGGCGCATTGGACACTTCTTTTCGCCCCAGCACGTCCGCCGGCTGACACTTTTTGATACCGAGGTCTAGACGAGGCAAAAATCGACCTGACGGCCACCCTCCAACCCGGGTGGATGAAACGAAACGACCTATTTAGATGTGGCATATCGATAGCTAAAAGCCCGCCCCGCCTTGCTCATCCACGGTATGTTGCCGGCGTGCAGCCGTAGGCGGTGCGGAACTTGCGATAGAAAAAGCTCATGTTCTCATAGCCAACGGCACGCGCCGCCGCCTCGGCCGTGGCACCCGCGCGCAAGAGCTCCGCGGCACGCGCGAGCCTGCGCTCCTGGACCAGCTGTCGGTAGGTCTTTCCCACATGCTGCTTGAGCAGCGCCGACGCGTAGTTAGGGCTCACATGAAAGCGTGCCGCCATCTCCTCGAGCGAGCAGGTGGCAAACGAGCGCTCGATGTAGCCGAGCATCCCTGCCACGAGCGAGGCCGCGCGCCCCGACTCATCGCGCCCCGCCGCCGCGCCGCGCACGAGCTCGTGCTCGTAGCAATCCATGAGCTCGGCCAACAGAAGCTGAAACAGGCGCAGAACGATCTCGGCGCTGTTGAGGCTCGGCTCGTAGCGTTCGCAGAGCATCTCCTGCATGTAGCGCCGCACGCGCCGGCTCTCCCCGCAGCGAAAGCGCACGTGCCCGCGATGGTCGGTCTCGCTGTTGAGCGCGTTGAACAAAAACCGCGAGACCGCGCTCTCGCGCGAGAGGCTCGCCTCGAGGCCGCGCTGCAAAAAGGTACGTGAAACGGTCATACTTAGCATGATGTCATCCTCGCCGAGCGCCGCCACCGCGTGCGGGCAGGCGGCATCGAGCAGCAGTACCTCGTTGCGTTCGAGCACGAGCTTCTCCCCCGCAACCGTCTGCGGACAGCGCCCCCGGTACACATAGCTGATCTCAACGTAGTCGTGCACATGCTCGGGTACCGCGTTAAAGCGCGAGTTTCTCCTGATCATCAGGCCAGCTGGCATTCCGGCCTGAGCATATTCCGCCCCCATCTGCCCGATCTTTCGCACCGACCGTCCATCGACCTCAACGCGCTCGGTCATGATCGACCAGTCAAAGGGAGCCTCGTCCCTATATCGCCTCTCGCTGGCGCTCAGCTCGCTCAGCCGGCGCTCGAGCTCCAAGATCTCCATGGCCCCACCAATCGTTGATTCGGTCATATTCTGTCGTGATTTGGATATTAGCACGCCATCGCCCGCACGCCAGAATGGAGTCATGCAACATACGCTGCCCACCATCGGCTTGCAAGGAGGATCCATGACCGCATACTACCAGCAGGTGCTTAACGGTGCCTATGACAACCACGTGCTCCCGTTTTTGTGGATGAAGGGCGAGGACCAACAGACCATTGCCGAATATCTGGAGAAGATTGCCGGCGCCGATATCCACGAGGTCTGCCTCGAGAGCCGCCCGCATCCCGATTTTTGCGATGAGGGCTGGTGGCGCGACCTGCACTTTGTGATCGACACGTGCAAGCAGCTGGGCCTCAAAATCTGGATCTTAGACGATGCGCACTTTCCCACCGGATACGCCAACGGCGCCGTCAAGGAGGCGGCGCCCGAGCTCCGCAAGATCGTTCTCACCCACCGCACCATCGACGTGGTGGGCCCCACGCCGCAGGCGAGCATCGCGCTCACCAACATGTTCGACAAGACGGAGCGCTTCTATGGCGTAACGTTTATGCAGGAAGGGCGCACCGTCGAGGTCGAGCACCGCGTAATCGAGGACGAGCACGGCATGCCCTGCCGCTTGGTCTTTGACGCACCGGCCGGCACCACGCAGGCGTGCGTGATGTTCACGAGCGGCAAGACCTCCTACAACGAGGACTACATCAACATGGTCGACCGTGCCTCGGTGGCGCAGCTCATCGATGCCGTGTACAAGCCGCACTTTGCGCATCTGGGCGATGAGTTTGGCAAGACCATCCTGGGCTTTTTCTCCGATGAGCCCGGCTTTGCCAACGAGAAGGGCGTCACCGGCGCCAACGGCATCTCCGACACACTCATCGGTAAGGCCACCGCGCCCCTGCCCTGGTCGGCCGAGCTCGAGCGCCGCCTGCGTGCGGCGCTGGGCGAGCGCTACCTGGACGAGCTCCCGCACCTGTGGGATCGCAAGGACGCCGGCGCGCACGTGCGCCACGCGTACATGGACATTGCGAGCACGCTCTACAAGGAGTGCTTCTGCGACCAGCTCGGCGACTGGTGCCGCGCGCACGGCGTGCAGTATATCGGCCACGTGATCGAGGACAAGGATTGCCACGCGCGCCTGGGTGTGGGCGCCGGCCACTACTTCCGCGCCGTGGGCGGCCAGGACATGGCGGGCGTGGACATCGTGATCAACCAGCTCATCCCCGGCATGGACCGGGGGCTCCACTCCTACGGCCGCGGCGTGTGGGACCTGGAGTTCTACAACTACGTGCTGCCCAAGCTGGGCTCCTCGGCAGCGCATCTCGACCCCAAAAAGCAGGGCTGCTGCATGGCCGAGGTATTTGGCGCCTTTGGCTGGCATGAGGGCCTGCGCGAGATGAAGTGGATCGCCGACCACGTTATGGTGCGCGGCGTCAACTGGTTTGTGCCACACGCCTTTAGCATGGCCGCCTTCCCCGATTTCGACTGCCCGCCGCACTTTTACGCGCACGGTCAGAACCCCCAGTTTGCGCACTTTGGCAAGCTCATGAGCTACATGAACCGCACCTCGAGCCTGCTTTCGGGCGGGCGGGCCGCCACGCCGGTGGCGCTTCTGTACCACGCCGATGCCGAGTGGGCGGGCGAGGCCTCGTTTATGCAGCATGCCGCCGCCGAGCTCGTGCGCGCGCAGATCGATTTCGATATCGTGCCGGCCGAGTCGTTTGAAGATACCGAACGCTACTCCGTGGAGTTCGCCGCAGACAGCAGCGGCTTTAGCGTGAACGGCCAGGCGTACCGCTGTCTGGTGATGCCCGGCGCCGAATATGCCGGCGGGGCCGTACTCAACTTTGCCGCGCGCGCTGCGGCCGCAGGCGCTGGCGTATATGCCCTGGATAAGCTGCCGAGCAAGCGCTATGACGGCGAAGCTGCCAGCCGCGCGGGCTTTGCCCCCGTGGAGGCCAGCGAGCTTGCACGTGTGCGTGTTGTTGCCACTTCCGAGCTTGCGAGCGTGCTCGCCGCAGCCGGCATGCAGACCGTGTCGTGCACCGAGCCGCAGCCGTGGCTGCGCGCGCTTCGCTACGACCGCGCCGGCGAGAGCTACCTCATGCTGGTAAACGAGCATCCCAAGCAGGGCATTCACACGCATGTTGAGTTCGCAGACGGCGCGCCCGTGCACGGCGTGCGCCTCGATTTGCTCAACGGCAGCGCACCCGTCGCCTTTGACGGCACGCTTGAGCTCGCGCCCTACGAGAGCTGCATTGTGGTGCTCGGGGCCGAGGCGCCCGCTGCCGCCGAGCGCGGAAACTCCGATGCCGAGCGTGAGGTCATGCGCGTTGACGGCCCCTGGAACGTCTCCTTTGCCACGCCCGACGCCGATGCCACGCACCTGGTCTTTGACGAGGCCGTCGAGCTTGGCGACCTGCACGATCTTTCCTGCGCCGAATTCCCCGGCAAGGCAGGCACTTTCCGCTACCAGGCAAGCTTTGCCGTTGCTGAGAACCTCGCCGGCGCCGCGCTCGACCTGGGCGAGGTCTTTGAGACCGCCACGGTCGCACTTGACGGCGCGGATCTGGGCTGCCGCATCTGTCCGCCCTACCGCTTTGAGCTCGGCACCCTTGCCGCCGGTGAACATGCGCTCACAATCGATGTAATCAACACCCTCGACCACGCCATCCCCGACATCTTCGCCCTCACCGAACCCTCCGGACCCAGCGGCCTGCTCGGCCCCGTGCGCCTGCTTGGCTAACGGCATCGAAGCCCACTTCAATCAAGGCAAAATCCTTGGTTGAATCTAAGTCAGCGAGCGGGTTCCAAGTGCCCCAGGTTGCCACGAAGCAAGGCGGCATAGGGCTTTTGCCCATGCCGTCGAAGCTGAGCGGCAAGATGGGGTGCTTGGGGCCCGCGCAGCGTCAAGCGGTCCGCCGTTCGTTAGAACGGCGGACCATAGAAAGGGCTTGCTCCCCGGCGTTTTGTTTACCGCTATGATTGATACATAGCGACACGAACGCATAGGAGTCATATGGACATCAAGCGCAAGATCACGCAGGGCAAGGAGCTCACCCCCACCGAGCAGCAGCTCGGGCAGACGGTTCTCGCCATGGGCGAGGACGTCCGCGGGCTCTCCATTAAGGAATTTGCGCGCCAGGCCAATGTCTCCGTTGCGAGCATCCACCGCTTTTGCAAAAAGCTCGGCCTCGAGGGCTTCAAAGAACTCAAGGTCGAGCTGATGCGCGCAGCCTCGCGCGCAGACTCCGCCCCCGAGGTGGATATCAACTTTCCCTTTGATGCGACCTCCAGCGCCCAGGAGATCTCCGAGCGCATGGCGCGACTGTACGAGACCACGCTTTCCGAGACGCGCGAAATCCTCGACCCGGCACAGCTCGACTACGCCGCCAAGCTCGTCTTACGCGCCGGCACCGTGGACATCTACACGGGCTCGCACAACCTGTATCCGGCGGGAATGTTCCGCGATCGCCTGCTTTCCGCCGGTAAGAGCTCAACGTGCTACGACAATATCGAGGCCCAAGTGCGCACGGCGCTCGCCTCGGGCCCCGACCATGTGGCAATCGTCATCTCCTACAGCGGCCTTGCCCCCAACCTCAAGGAGATCTTGCCGATCCTCTGCAGTCGACATGTCCCGGTCATCGTCATCGGCACGCCATACTGTGCCCGCATTCACCCCGGCTTTGCGGCATATCTCACCGTAAGCGATATCGAGAGCCTGAGCCACCGCATCACGCAGTTTGCCAGCCACATCGCCGTGCAATACGTACTCGATTCGCTCTACAGCAGCTACTTTGCCAAAGATTACGCCCGCTGCTCCGAGTTCCTCGAGCAGTCCTTCCCCTTTACCAAGCTGCCCGGGCTCAAATAAAACGAGAGAGGATTTTTGGTCACTTAAATGACGAGGGTGGATAATCTCCCACTTTGAGCCCGTACACAGGCAAAAAACGGGAGATTATCCACCCTCATTCTGTAGTCGTTACTCGGGCCTTTTTGCCGCCGGTCGCGTTGGAACCGCGCGCTACTGAGCGGGCGAGACCACCAGGAGTGCATCGTGCTCGAAGGGATGCTGGGCCACGCGCACGGCACCGTCGACGGGCACAACCGGCAGGTTTGCCACGCGCTTGTTCTCTAGGTCAAACGCCACAGCATTCCAGGCGGTGGTGCCGCCCTCGAGTTTGAGCTTGACGGACGTGGTCCTCGGCAGATAGACCACCACGCGTTCGCCCACGCGCGCCACGCGGATGGCCTCGCGTGCGTCGTCGAGCAACTCCTGCGCGGGTTCAACAGCTACCGCCCCATCCGCGCTCGTGGCACCCAGGCCGCGCAGCACGTGCTCGATCAGGCCAAAGTCCCACACGCCCGCAAACTGCAGGCACTCTTGCCAGCGGAACGGCATGTCAAAGCCCTCGCCAAGGACGCTGCCACGGCTCTGAGAGGTCTGCCAGTTCCACACGCCGTGCGCACCGTAGGTAATGCCCGCCGAGGCACCGGCCAGGATGCTCGACCACACGCTTGCACGGCAATCCTGCGCGGTAAAACGCCAGTACACGTTGCGCGACGCACCCATCTGCTCGTAGCAGGGCTCGGAGTTGACCATCGGGCGCTTGGGATAGTTGGCGCGGAAGTCCTCGGGGAGCTTCCAGGCCTCGGGCTGACCCTCGTAGTTGTGCCCGGGCTGGAACATGTAAAAGTCCAGGCGCTTGGCAAACTGCGTGGGCAGGCTGCGGTTGCCGCGGTTGATGTGCATGGTGCGCAGGGCCTCGGGCGCCAGTTTGGCGGCCTCGTCGAGCGCCTCCTCGTAATAGGCAATCGCCTCGCCACTGGCAAAGTCGGTATCGCCCGTCACCACGTAGACGGGGTCGAACTCGCCCAGGTTCTCGACGACACGCGCAACGTGGGCGCGAACCTCCTCGCGCGGCATAATCTCGGCACCGCAACGCTCGGCAATCTTGGCGCCCCAGGTACCGGGCACGTAGTTACACCACATGAGCACGAGCGCCGGGCGAATGCCGTGCTCCACAGCTGCCTCGCACATGCGGCGGGCGCGGTCCCAGTACTCCTGGTTGGGCGCGTTCCAGTCAAAGTGAACGCCGTCCTCGCTCGCGTAGGGCCAGATACCCAGATCGGGCAGGCAGCGGTCCCACTGCGGCAGGGTGTTGATCTGCAGTACGTTCATGCCCTGCTCGGCACGGCGGGTCAGGTAGTAGTCCCAATCCACCTCGGTGATGCTCGTGAATGCGCTCCAGCACGTATCGGCAAACCAAAAGAATGGTTTGCCGTCGCACAAGAAGCCATCCTGGCGACCGTTAACGGTCAGTTTTCCCAAACTCATCTGCATGTCCTTTCGTTTGACAAAGGAGTTGCGAACCGCCGGGGGCTTTCGCGGTAGCCCCGCGCGAAAGCCCTCGGCACTTGGCAATTCCTCGCGGGCGGATCTCATCCGCCCCCAATCAGTCTACCTTGCAAAAAAGACCCCGCCGGGCTTGCGCCTGACGGGGCCCTGTCGTGTAGGGGTCTTTTTAGACCGAATGGCTTGGCCTTAGGCCTCCATCTCGGCGAGCTCCTCCTTGGAGAAGCCGGAGACAAAGACGACGGCAGCGGCGATGACAAAGGAGATTGCCATACCGACGATAGCCCAGACGGTGTTCATCTGGCCGCCCTGCAGGTAGTTGGTGAAGACCAGGAAGTTGGAGGCACCGCCTGCGAGGTAATAGGTAACGCCCATGAGGCCGGAGAACACAGCGCCGATGGCACCGCCGATGAACATGCCAAACATGGTGCGACGGAAGCGCATGAGGATACCGAAGAGCGCGGGCTCGGTGACGCCGCCGGCGATAGCGGAGATGACGTAACCGATGGCAAGGGACTTCTCGTCGGGGTTCTTCATCTTGAGGAAAGCACCGAAGGCGCAGCCCCAGACAGCGGCCATGGCGCAGTTGGTGGAAACGAAGACAAAGGGATCGAAGCCGGCGGCGATGATCTGAACCTGAGCGAGCAGGATGACGGGCATGTGCATGCCGCAGACCACGAAGAGCTGCCAGAAGGCGCCGAGCACGGCCATGACGACGAGGACGCCGATGCCGCCCATATCAGCCAGGCCAAACAGAGCGTTTGCGATGAGGGAACCGATCTCGTTGCCGACGGGGGCAAGGACGATGAAGGCAATGGGGATCGTGACGATCATGGTGCAGAACGGCGTGAAGACCGTGGAGAGCACGTCGGGCATGACCTTCTTGAAGAACTTCTCGATGAAGTAGAGGACAGGCACCGAAAGGATGATCGGCAGAACGGACTGCTGATAGTTGGCGGCAGCGATCTGGATACCGTAGACGGAGATGATTCCGCCACCCTCCTGCGTAGCGGCCGTCACCACGGACGGGGCCATGAGAGCGCCGCCGAGGAGCATGCCGAGCACAGGGCTGGCGCCGAGCTTCTTAGCCGCAGCATAGCCCAGATAGATGGGGATAAACGTAAAGGTTGCCTCGTACAGCGTGGTGTAGAGGAAGGTGTAGGTCGGGTCGTCGGCCGAGAGCACGCCGAGCATGGTGGGACCGAGGACCGCGGCGATGGTGCGGAACAGACCGCCGGCCATGAGCAGCGGGATGAGCTGGGTCATGGAGCCGGACAGATAGTCGAGGATGATGTTCGGCAGGTTCTTGAGCTCGAACTTCTCCTTGGGCGCGTCGAGGTTCTCGTTGACGGCCTCGCCCTGCTTGACGCCGGACATGGCCACAAACTCGGCGAGCACCTTGGGCACGTTCTGGCCGATGATGACCTGGAGCTGGCTGCCGGCGAACTGGCAACCCAGAACACCCTTGACCTTCTTGATCTTCTCCACGTCGGCCTTGCTGTTGTCCTTGAGCGTCAGACGCAGGCGCGTCATGCAGTTGGTGGCGACGGTAACATTCTCCGCACCGCCCACGAGCTCGAGGACATCGGTGGCAATCTGCTTGTTATCTACTGCCATGGGACCCCTCCCCATATCTTCGTGTGCCTATCCGCTTGGGCGTAGGCACGCCTTTGGCCCGGTGACTATAACCCCTTACGGTTACCGAACCCTTGGATACGTCGTCGTAAACATTGTGTTTACTGAACGTTTACGGACTTTAGTTTACACGGAGCGCCTCATTTGTGGCAATTCTGCCGTCTAGAGTCCGGTGAACGGTAGGAAATCGGGGGTAAGCGTATTTAGACGGTAGAAGATCGTCTATTTGACCCGATATTGATATATGGCTATTTACGTGGGCTTTTATTTTGATAAACACCTCTATAACCTGTTGGATCCTCAACAAAAGTCCTGCTAGTTAATAGTAAACGTCTGTTTAGTAGTTCATTGCGTGTTCAGTTTTACCGTTTACCGAGTTCATCTGCTCATTCTACAGTTCTGCATTAAACTAAACATGTTTAGTCTGTATTGCCGCTCTTGTTTAGTACTTGCGGCACAAAGGAGTAGCTCATGGAACTCAAATCGTGTACCTACGCAACCGTCACCACGCTGGGCGATTTTGGCCCCTGGATCAGCAAGGTCGTACTCGACTTGCCCTGTACCGTGCGCGCCAACGACGTGAACGAGCACACGTTCAATATCTACTGTGCCCGCCACGAGCGCGCCGGCGAGGTCTTGATGCGCAAGGAGCACGGGACCGATCACGCGGCGCCCTCCGTGGGCTACGTGCCGGTCCTCGCCACCTACCCCTGTGATGAGAACGGCCAGCGCCTGCCCAAGGGCACACACGTAGCGCTCGAGACGCCCGAGGTGCGTCTCACCAAAGAGATCGAGGGTGGCGTGCTGGGTTCGCGCTATATAGAGAACCGCCTGCGCGTGACGCAGCTTGTGGCGCTCCCGGGCGAAGACGGCGATGACCCCACCGCAGGTCTCGTCTTCGACCGCAGCCGCGGCGACATCTGCCCCGCGCTCAAGGGCTGGCATAACGCCGTGCAGCAGACGCCCGTCGACGGCATCGCGCTCGAGTACGGCTATTATGAGCCGAGCTTTGAGCCCGCTGACTCCGCGCTCTTCAACCCGTTTGCGCCTGAGGACACGCCCGCCGTCGAGAAGGCGCCGCTGATCGTGTACCTGCACGGCGCCGGCGAGGGCAAGGGCGCCACGCAGGGCGAGGGCGCGACGCGTGCTTACACCGGCAACCGCGTGACAGCGCTCTCACAAAAGCAGATCCAGCGCTACTTTGGCGGCTTTGCCTGGGTGCTCGTGCCGCAGTCGCCCACCTTTTGGATGGACAACGGCATCGAGCAACTCGGTCGCTCCAACCAGAGCATCTACTCCCCCGTGCTCAAGGCGCTCATCGACGAGTTTGTCGCCGAGCATGCCGACCGCATCGACACCGATCGCATCGTGGTCGCCGGTCTTTCCAACGGCGGCTTTATGACCCTGCGCCTGTGCGCCGACTACCCCGATTTCTTCGCCGCGGGCCTTCCCTGCTGCGCGCCGTGGTACAACGCCACGGACGAGGACGTGGCCGCACTCTCCAAGACGCCGTTGTGGTTTACGCACTCCAAGGGCGACGAGCTCGTGTGCCCGCAGCAGACGGTGCTGCCGCTCACGGCGCGCCTGCGTGATGCCGGCGCCAACGTGCACCTCACCTACTTTAGCCATGTCGAGGACCTGACCGGCGTGTACCGCGAGGCCGACGGCTCGGCCAAGAAGATATTCAACCACGGCGTGTGGATCCACCAGTTCAACGACCTGTGTTATCAAGACTTCGACGGGGGCAACGTACTCATCGACGGCGAGCCGGTGGGCTGCTGGGAGTGGTCGGCCAGGGTTTCGAGGTAACCATTCCATCGGGTGCCCCGCCCTTTAGTTTTGTGAACGTCCTCGCGCATGGGCCCGTTCATCCTGCTCCTTCGGAGCATCGGATAAACGGGCCCGCGCTGCGGAATGTTCACAAAACTAAAGGGCGGGGCACCCTGAGCTAACGTTGTTCGAAACGCTGGCCGGGCGCTTCCGGCGGACCGCCGGGTCGGTGGCGATGTGAACGTGGGTCCCGTCTTGCCTTGCGCGTAACTGGCTGAAAAAAAATCGTGGTTGGAGTTGTTCCTATGTCTCAGAATTTGACTCGGGTGATTGTCACCACCGATATGGAAGTCGATGATATGAACTCTCTGGTTCATTTGGCTCTGTATCTCAATGTGCTCGATGTGCAGGCTGTGGTGTACACGGCTTCGCAATATCACTTTCTTGGCGATGGTGTCCATACGCTGGGCGAGGTGAATCCGCATTGGCGGACCAAAGGTGTGCGCTCCTATACCTGGGACGTCGTTCCGCACGAGCCCGACCCCGAAGCTGGCTCGCTCATGGAGTACCGTCCATTCCCCGAGGGTTGGATCGAAAGCCTGTGGAGCAACGAGTATGCCCAGGCCTGGCCGCAGCTGCAGGCCAACGCCGCTGCCGCCGGCGAGCCGTCCTTCCCCACGCCCGCTCAGATGATCGAGCGCACCTATATGGGCAACGCCGCCTTTGAGGGCGACGTGCGCGAGGAAACGCCCGGTTCGCGCGTCATCGCCGACGCCATCATGGATGACGATCCCCGCACGCTGTGGCTGCTCAGCTGGGGCGGTATGAACACTATCGTTCGCGCCCTCATGAGTATTTCCGAACGCTATCGCGCCACACCCGAGTGGCCCGCCGTTCAGCAGCGGATCTATCAGAAGGTGCGCGTGATGGGGGTTGCCAATGGCGTAGGCCAGGACAACTCATGGCTCGACCATGGGCGCGAGCTCTTTCCCAAGCTCGTCTTTTGGCGCGTGCCCTATAGGTATGGCGGCTATGTCGACGCCAAGACGGCTCAGCCCGATACGCTGCGGCTGTTTAAGGCTCCTTGGCCTGCACAGAACCTCACGCAGGGCAACGGCCCCCTCATGGCGCGCTATATGCTCTATGGCGATGGCAAGGTCTACGAAAACGAGCCCGAGCGCTTTCAGTTTGGCAAGCATGCCCGTCTGGATTGGGGTCTGGAAGGCATGCCCGCGATGCAGTTTGAGCGCGGCGACTTTATGGCCGAAGGTGACAGCATGACCTATATTCCACTGCTGCCGTTTGGCCTGCGCGGTATCGACGACCGCGGCTTCGACACACTGCTCGGCCGCATGTTTCTTGATGGGCATCCTGATGCAAACGCGCCCGCCGGTTTTGCCGCTATCAGCACGCCCGCAGACGACAATCCCAATCCCTACCTGCGCGCTTATCAGGAAGACTTTGCCGCCCGCGCGCAATGGTGTGCCCACGATCCGGCAGTCTGCTCGCATCCGGCGTATGTTGTCGAGGTTACGGCCGACCGTAGCGCCGCTGCTAGCGAGCGCGTCGCCCTTGCAGCGACGATTGTCGACCCCGACGACCGCGGCTTCGACGCACATTGGGATGTCGCCGTAGGCCCGTCGAGCTATGCGGGCGCCCAAGATCTGTCGCTTTGGCAAGAATGCACGGTGGACACCGCCTTCATCGTGCCCGCCGACGCACGACCAGGCGACCGCTTCGTGCTCACCCTCAGCGTGCAGACGCGCGCCGAGCGCCCCTGCACCCGCTACGCCCAGATCGCCATCACCGTCGCGTAGCAACCGGCGGCGCCCACATTCGGCAAGGAGTGTCCCCAGGTGCCGGCACAAAAGAAACGTCCCCAAGTGCCAAAATGACGAGAGTGGATAATCTCCCACTTTGAGCCCGCAAACAGGCCAAAAACGGGAGATTATCCACTCTCACTCTGCGGGCACTCATTTAAGTACGTCCCCAATGAGTACCCAATGAGTACCCCCACAGCAACGGCAACGCCGATGTTTTGGCAACGACAGCGAGCGGGTCGCATTTGAGACAAGGTGACGTGAAACGAAAGGGCGCTGACCTTCTGGTCGCGCCCTTGAAGTTGAACGTCAGATTGTCCAAATGCGGCCCGCGCAGCGTCGGCCGGTCCGCCGTTCGGCAGAACGGCGGAACCTACTTAACTCCGTACTGCTCGTAGTAAGCGTCGATGGCGGCCTTGAGCTCGTCATCGATGACGACCTTGCCGTCGATCTCGTGGTTGTAGAGGGTCTCGACGACCTCGGCCATGGAAACGATGCTCGCGACGGGGAAACCGTACTTGGCCTCAATCTCCTTCTGAGCGGTGGTCACGCCGCCCTTGCCGACCTCCATGCGGTTGAGCGAGACGATCAGGCCCTTGATCTCGACATCGGCCGCAGCCATGACCTTGGGATAGGTCTCGTCGATGGACTTGCCGGAGGTGGTCACGTCCTCGACCATCACCACGCGATCGCCGTCCTGGGGCTCATAACCCAAAAGGTTGCCCTTGTCGGCACCGTGGTCCTTGGCCTCCTTGCGGTCACAGCAGTACTTGACCTCCTTGCCGTACAGCTCGTGGTAGGCAATGGCGGTAACAACAGCCAGCGGAATACCCTTGTAGGCCGGTCCAAACAGCACGTCAAAGTCGTCGCCAAAGTTATCGTGGATGGCCTGGGCATAATACTCGCCCAGCTTCTTGAGCTGATAGCCCGTCACGTAAGCGCCGGCGTTCATAAAGAACGGGGACTGACGGCCGCTCTTGAGCGTAAAGCTGCCGAACTTAAGGACGTCGGACTCGACCATGAACTTGATGAACTCTTGCTTGTAAGCCTCCATGCGGGCTCCTCTCGTGTTCGCGTACGTGCCTTCCAGTTTAGCGCAGGCAGGGCTCATTGCGGGCGCGCTTTGAGACCGCGACATTCTGTAAAGGCTTTGTCAGGGGCGATGATTTTCCGAACAATGGGGTTGACACGGCAAACCCCCTCATCAAGAATACGGGCGGATTCAAACGGGCACGAGATGCCCGAAGCGCGCCGCGCCCGGCCTTAAGGAGGTGTGCCATGGAAGGCAGTCATAGTCGAAAAACCTGCATGTCGCCCTCGGCACGCCGCGAGGATTCCGCGCACGCATAAGCGCCACTAACCGATCGTCAAAACCACCACCAAGGTGCCTGTCCCCTTTGTGGTGGTTCGCGAGTATGACGTGAGCGACATCTAGGTTTTTTAAAGCAAATACGACACGTACGCTAACTCCCTTCAACAAGGAGGACCCTATGCTGATGCTCAAAACCGCCACGGTACTCGAAGCCATCTCCAAGCGCCGCCGCACGGCGCGCCCCGCCGCTCACGCCGGCCTGTCAAAGAACACCATATTCGCCGCCACCCATAGCGCCGAGGACGCCCTCGTGCTGCTCGACACCACGGCCGACGGGCTCACTGCCGAGCACGCCGCCGAGCGCCTAGACGCCACCGGGCCCAACACCATCGAGGCGCCGACCAAAACGCTCGCCCGCCGCATCGCCGACGCGTTCATCGATCCCTTCGCCGGCATCCTCGCCGCGCTCGCGCTGGTCTCGCTCTACATCGACGTGCTCGCCGTGCCCGAGCCGCAGCGCGACCCTTCCACGGTCATCGTCATCGGCATCATGCTGCTGGTATCGGGCGGCATGAAGTTTATCCAGGAAGCCCGCAGCGGCAATGCAGCCGAGGCCCTCAAGGACCTGGTCTCCAACACCTGCTGCGCCCTGCGCGACGACGAGCGTCTCGAGATCCCCTTCGACGAGCTCGTCCCCGGCGATGTGATCCACCTCTCTGCCGGCGATATGGTACCGGCGGACGCCCGCATCATCACCGCGCGCGACCTGTTTGTGATCGAGTCAGCGCTCACGGGCGAAAGCGAGGCCGTCGAGAAGACCGCTGCCGCCACGGTTATCGAGGGTGCCGACAGCTCCGCGCTACCGCTCTCTGCCTGCAAGAACATCGTCTTTACCGGCACCTCCGTGCAAAACGGCAGCGCCATGGCACTTGTCGTCGCTACCGGATCGGACACCTACCTGGGCGGCATCGCCAAGATGCTCAACGGGCGCGGCGAGAAGAGTGCGTTTGACCGCGGCGTCTCGAGCGTCTCCATGTTGCTCATACGCCTCATGCTCGTTATGGCGCCGGCCGTCTTTGCCATCAACGCCGCCACCAAGGGCAACGTCATCGACGCGCTGCTGTTCGCCACGAGCGTGGCCGTGGGCATCACGCCGCAGATGCTTCCCGTCATCGTGACCACGAGCCTGTCGCAGGGCGCCAAGGACCTCGCCCGTCGCCAGGTTATCGTCAAGGACCTGCCGGCGATTCAAAACCTGGGTGCCATGGACGTCCTGTGCTGTGACAAGACCGGCACCCTCACCGAAGACCGCATCGTGCTCGAGCGCTACCTCAACACCGACGGCAACGAGGACGCACGCGTACTGCGCCATGCATTTTTGAACAGCTTCTTCCAGACCGGCCTCAAGAACCTTATCGACCTGGCCGTAATCGACCGTGCCGACGTGACGCCCTCGACCGTCGTGCCCGATTCCATGCTGGGCCAGAGCCTGCGCGACCGCTATACCAAGGTCGACGAGGTGCCCTTCGATTTCTCACGCCGCCGCCTGAGCGTAGTTGTCGCCGACGCCCAAGGCAAAACCCAGATGGTTACCAAGGGAGCTGCCGAGGAAATGCTCGAGATCTGCTCCTTTGTCGAGGTCAACGGCATCGTCCAGCCGCTCGCCGACGAGGAGCTCGCCCAGATTCGCAAGCAGGTCGCCGGACTCAACGCCGAGGGTCTGCGCGTGATTGCCGTGGCGCAGAAGACCAATCCGCGCTGCGTGGGCGAGTTTGGCATCGCCGACGAGTGCGACATGGTACTGATGGGCTTTTTGGCCTTCCTCGATCCGCCCAAGGCAAGTGCCGCGGGCGCCGTCGCCACCCTCGAGGCCAAGGGCGTAGCGGTCAAGGTCCTGACCGGCGACAACGATCGCGTCGCTGCAACCGTCTGCGAACAGATTGGTATCGACGCGAGCAACGTCTTGCTGGGCTCCGAGATCGATGCGCTCGATGACGCCGAGCTTGCCGAGCGCGCTGAGAAAACTCATCTCTTTGCCAAGCTCTCGCCGCTGCAGAAGGCGCGCCTGGTGCGCGTCATGCGTGAGCTGCTCGGTCACACCGTGGGCTTTATGGGCGACGGCATCAACGACGCCGCCGCCATGCGTGCGAGCGATTGCGGCATCTCGGTCGACTCCGCCGTCGACATCGCCAAGGAATCCGCCGATATCATCTTGCTCCAGAAGGACCTGGGCGTGCTCGAGCGCGGCATCATCGAAGGCCGCCGCACCTACGGCAACCTGCTCAAGTACCTCAAGACCACGGTGAGCTCCAACTTTGGCAACGTACTGTCCGTAACCGTCGCGAGCCTGTTCTTGCCGTTTTTGCCCATGAGCGCCCTGCAGCTGGTACTGCTGTCGCTGGTCTACGAAATCGTGTGCATCGCGCTGCCGTGGGACACCGTCGATGACGCCTGGACTGCCCGTCCGCGCGCCTGGGACGCCGCGTCCATCAAGGGCTTTATGCTCGAGCTGGGCCCCGTGAGCTCGCTGTTTGACATTGTGACCTTTGCCGCGCTCTTCTTTGTGGTATGCCCCGCCGCCGTGGGCACGAGCTGGTCCGAGCTTGCCGCCGCGGGCGACGTCGCGGGCATGGCGACCTTTGCGGCGCTCTTTCAGAGCGGCTGGTTCGTTGAGTCCATGTGGTCGCAGACGCTCGTGATCCACATGCTGCGCTCCCCGCGCCTGCCGAGCCCGCGCGACCACGCCGCCCCCGCGCTGTGCGTACTCACCGTGCTGGGCCTGGCGCTCGTCACCTGGCTGCCGGCAAGCCCCATCGCCGATGCACTGGGGCTCATGCCGCTGCCAACGAGCTTCTTCGCGCTGCTCATCGGCATCGTCGCCGCCTACATCGCACTCACTCAGCTGGCCAAGCACCACTACATCGCCCGCCACGGCGAGCTGCTGTAGCGTCGCCGGAACTATCGTCAAGAATGCCCGGGCCGCCGCGACCCGTCCCTGCTGGCCGCAGCGGCCCAAAACAGCTAAAAAAGCCCCGTCCCAAATTAACTAATCATTTGGTGTCCAAGACCAGAAGAAGTTGATAAGGGCCACGCGCGAGGCGGCGCCGGTCTTTTTGTTAATCGAGGCGATATGACGGTAGAGCGTGGAGCGCGAAAGGAAGAGCGTTGCGGCGATGTCCTGAACGCTCTCGTGCGATGCGACCAAGGCCTCCAAAATATCGCGCTCGCGCTCTGTAAGCTCAAAGGCGGCGACAAAGGCATCGAGCCGCTCGCCGAGCGTGAGCTCCGGAACCTCCGCGAAATCGGGCTCGCTCTGAGCAGACGCGCGGTCCGCACCAAGATCATCGGCAGCAAACGCCAGCTCGCCGGGCGCCGCAGCGTCATCGGTCCGATGCCCAGACTGCCCCAGCAGCGAAATCGCAATGCCCACAAACAGCACGAGCACCGCACTCACCGCCAGCAGCACGTTCTGGCTCGAGACAATCGCCACCGCCGGCGCCGTCACGAGCATCGCGCAAACGTTGCTGATGACACGACCCATGCACGGCCACAGATACGACCAGTGCGCATAAACCGAAATGGCAGCAAATTTCGTCGTGAAAAACACCACGAAGAAGCCCGAACCCAGATAGAAAATCGCCATGGCCGCAAGCGCATTACCGCCATTGCCGTCGACGAGCAAGACAAAGAACGAAAGCGTGGACAACATGGCAGTGCAAGTCATGGTGATGTTCATATACGAACGACCGTGCAGGTCAAATAGGGCGCCGGCGACTAGAGCGCTCACGCCCATCAGCAAGCGCGGCCAATCGCCCAAGTCGATGGCCCCGGCGGCGTGCGAGGTCGTGAGCCCCGCATTGAGGGCGGCAAACACGCCAGCAAGACAGGCGATTGCGACCGTCAAACGCACCACGGCGCGCCGAAAAGCCGCCGTTGATTCAGAATCGTCTTGCCATTTGGCGCCAAATTCCGACGCATCCACCGAAAGCTCGGCGATATCGGACTCGCTCCCAGGCTCAGATTCACCGCGCAGCTTGGCACGACGAGCGTCGTGGAGCAGCGCCACCTGCACAACCGCACAGGAAACAAGAACAAACTGTTGCGGAATTCCCGCGGGCATCACCATATGGTTGAGCACCTGCACCAGAACGCCCAGGGCATACGAAAGCGCCGCCGCGCGCGCCAAATACGGCGTCCGTGCAAAGCGTCGCGCAAAGTTGGCATGGGCGGTCGATCCGCAGTAGCCCAGCGTGCAGCACGCTATCAAACCGCCAGCGATTACCACCTCAAACCGAACAGCCATAATCAGCAGCAGCAATGCCGATACCAGCAGCACGCCCGTGACGTCGCTCGTCGTATCGATCGCATGGGGGCGGCGGTAGTACAGAAGGGGGCGCACAAGAAAGCCGATCACGCTCGCACCGACGATGAAGCTCTCGTAGACACTGACCTCGCTCGGCGGCACAAACTCGGCAACGCGCACGTCAAAAAGATACTCGCCAGCCAAATACGTAAAATAGAACAGCGCCAGGCATATAATCTCCCGAATGCCCCGACGCAAGTATGCGGCTGCGTCTCCCATGCCTCTCATGAATCCCCCCCCCCCCCCCCCCCCCA
>NZ_QSQK01000008.1:100124-122068 GCF_003436735.1 Collinsella sp. TF12-2AT
CCCCCCCCGCACTCAAATGTCTGTAAAACTATTTTAATAAAGAATCAGTCCCAATATCGAAGCCGTGCTCGAAATGCCGCATATTTGGCCCCAGCAGTCCACGCGTGCAGCGTTTTTGAGCCGTCTGGCCCAGAAAGAGCACGACGTAGACTGCCGGCTCGGCAAGGAGTGTCCCCGACGACTAGTCGTTTAAGAACGTCCCCGATGACTACTGCCATCCCGCTTTCACTTCTTTTGCAAGCTTTAACTTCTTTTGCTTTCTTTCACTTCTTTTAACAAGGCGCCCGGCGGGCATAAGTTGCTCGCCGGGCGCCTTGGTTAGAACGTTATAAAGCATGACTTTCGAAATGCGACGGTCAGGTCTACCTCCTAAGGGCCTGAGGTGCTCAAGATTGGGAGCGACAAGCCCGACGAAGCGTACTTTAGGTACGCGAGGAGGGTTGGAGCCCCAAGGTTGAGTGCCTCAGGCCCTTAGGCCAGGTCTTCGCCGTTGGAGGCGATTACCTTCTTATACCAATCAAAGCTCTTCTTCTTGGAGCGCTTGAGGGTGCCGTTGCCCGCGTCGTCGCGGTCGACGTAGATAAAGCCGTAGCGCTTGGACATCTGGCCGGTGCCGGCAGAGACGAGGTCGATCGGGCCCCAGGTGGTGTAGCCCAAAAGGTCCACGCCGTCCTCGGTCACCGCGTCGCGCATGGCAGCGATGTGCTGGCGCAGGTAGTCGATACGGTAGTCGTCGTTGATGGAGCCATCCTCCTCGACAACATCCTTGGCGCCCAGACCGTTCTCAACCACAAACAGCGGCTTCTGATAGCGGTCGTACAGGTCGTTGAGCGTGATGCGGAAGCCCAGCGGATCGATAGCCCAGCCCCACTGGCTCTCCTGCAGATAGGGGTTCTTGGCGCCGGCGAAAGCGTTGCCCTGAGTGCGCTCGATATCGGGGTTGTCGGCACCGGCAGAGCAGCGGGTGCTGTAGTAGCTAAAGCTGATGAAGTCGACGGTGTTGGCGGCCAGGATCTCGCGATCCTCATCGGTCATCCCGACGTCAATGCCCAGGCGCTCGAGCTTCTTGAGCGCATAGGCCGGGTAGTAGCCGCGGCTCTGGACGTCGACAAAAAAGTAGTTGCTCTGGTTATCGAGCTGCGCCTGGCGCACGTCGCCCGGACGGCAGCTGTAGGGGTAGTAGCTACCCGCGGCGAGCATGCAGCCGATCTTGACCTCGGGGTCGATCTCGTGGGCAATTTTGGTTGCCCAAGCGCTGGCGACGAGCTCGTTGTGGGCGGCCAGGTACTCGACGGCCTCTTTGTTCTCGCCCTCCTCAAAGACCAGACCGGCACCCATAAACGGCAGGTGCAGAATCATATTGATCTCGTTGAAGGTGAGCCAGTACTTCACCAGGCCCTTGTAGCGGGTGAAGATCGTGGTCGCGAGGTTCTTGTAGAAGTCGATGAGCTTGCGATTGCGCCAGCCGCCATACTCCTTGATGAGGTGAATCGGGCAGTCGAAGTGCGTAATGGTCACGAGCGGCGCGATGCCGTGCGCCTGACACTCGCGGAATACGTCCTCGTAAAAGGCCAAGCCGGCCTCGTTGGGCTCGGTCTCGTCGCCGTTGGGGAAAATGCGGGTCCACGCCAGGCTCATGCGGAAGGTCTTAAAGCCCATCTCGGCAAAGAGGGCGATATCCTCCTTGTAATGGTGATAGAAATCGATGCCGGTCTGCGCGGGATAGTAATAGCCGTCCTCGAAGTCGAGCATCTTGCGCTGGCCGGAGACCACCGCATAACGCTCGGGGCCGTGCGGCGCCACGTCCACGTTGGCCAGGCCGCGGCCATCCACGTCGTAAGCGCCCTCGCACTGGTTGGCAGCCGTCGCGCCGCCCCACAGGAAGTCTTTACGGAAAGCCATGCATCAATCCTTTCACACGCTGTTTGTCGTGGTTTCAGTATCCCCGTAAGCAGCGCGCTACTCAACGGCAACGACGCAGGCCGACACTTCTTTTCGCACACGGCGGCCCGGCAGCCGCCCCTGCCTGACACTTTCTGATACCGCCGCCCCAAACCACCACAAAGGGGACAGGCACCTTTGTGGTGGTTGGGGACGGTTTGTCTCGATCTGTAACAGGTAGGCAGCCAAAACCGGGCTTGGTGTTACAGATCGAGATTTTCGGGCAGCCCCCCGCAGTTTGTCTAAATCTGTAACAGGTAGAGACGATTTAGCCCGCTAGATGTTACAAATCGAGACGGAAGATGCTAGTCACAGGCGATGTCGAGGTTCTTGCCGACGAGGCCCACGTAGCCGCCTTCGGCTGCCTTGGGGCTGTCGGCGTGGCAGAGGACCCACTTGTCGGCCTTCCAGTAGCAGTAGCTGTCGCCGACCGCGGGCATGTCGGCTGCGGCCTCGGGGCGCGGACCATTGGTGCCGGCGGGCAACGCAACCATTACCTGGAAGCCGCCGTCGTCGACCATGCACGGCGTGTAGTGGAGCGTGGTGTTGAAGACTTCGACGACCGTACCCGCCGGCACGCGGAACGCCTTGACGCACGCGGTGTCGAGCTTGCCGTCCTCGATCTCCCAGCGATGCGCCACGAGCAGGATAAAGTCGCGAGCGCCCAGGTTAAACTCGCTGGCGCGGTGATACTCCAGGCAGTTGAGGCGTGTGTTGTGCCCGTTGCACCAGCCGAGCTGGAAGGAGCGGCCGCCGTACATGAGAAAGCCCAGCTTATCGGCATCCTTGACGCCCTCGAGCTCCGGCGCGCTTGCTACGTACTTGCTGCCCTCGGGGATGGGCGTGGCAGAGAGCGCCTCGATGAGCGGAGCGGTCAGGTTGGACGGAACGTCGTTCCACACGCAGCCATAGGATTTGAACTCGGGATCTGATACAGAGTAGATATGCATGTTCGCTCCTGTTCGTTTATGTGACAGTATGAACATTCTAGAACATCATTCATCCACGACCACGATCAATACCGAAAACATTGCATGACGAAATCACCCGCTCAAAAAGCGACATGCAGCTTCCTAGTCGAGATAATCTTTAAGAAACTCAATAACGCTCATACACCAGTAGTCGGTCTCCGGCGCATGGGGCTTCATCAATGCGTGCCCCCCTTCTGAATACATGACTCCCTCATGGTGTACTCCAGCTGCATCCAGAGCATCGACCATCTTTTCATAATTGTCGGGCGATACAATATCATCGTCAGCGCATTGCCAAAGATATGTCGGAGGATACTGCTCCCACACATGCTGATTAATACAGAAATCATCGAGCGAGTCGCGACCAGCCCCGCCGCACACCGAATCAAGAAATCTATTGTCTGATGCGTTCTCAAAGCCACGAAGATCAATCGGTGCATAACACAGGACCAAGGCTTTGGGTGCCTCGCATCCGTAGGACGCAAATCCCTTGTTGTCCGTCCCCCACTCGGCAGTTAAATGCGCACCAGCAGAAAAGCCGATAACTGCATAACTTTTTGCGACATTAAATTTCGCTGAATTCTCGAAGACAAAACGGACAGCTCGATTTAAATCGTCGATTGGACGCGGCATCAAAGGCTCGACCCTCAACCTGTATGACAGCACGAACACGTTATAGCCCGCATCGTTGAGCTCGGGGGCAACGGGAAAGCCTTCCATTTGATGACAAACGCTCTGATAACCTCCGCCCGAAACCGCAATGATAAAGGGAGCCCCGGGTCTCCCGGGAAAGAAGAACAGTTTCGTGTTGCGTCGAGTCGGATCACGGATGCAGTCGGCTTCATCCCATATATCGTAGGCAACTTGCCTCCCGTCATCCACGAGCTCGACAATCCGATTCAATCCACGCAAAACGCGAGTAGTTTCATATGGATTAGCATCAGAATTCAAATGAGACACGATGGGTTTATTCCACATGCGCTCCCAAGTTGAAGGCCGGCAAAGCATAAGGTGCTCGCCAAAGCCAGCGAACTCAGGAAGGAGCGCGATTTCGCCAAACGTCATATCGGCTGTAATTGTCATAGCTAGTCACTCCAAAAATGAGGGTGGGCTCGCGTGAATCAACGGCAAGCCCACCACATGCAATCTGCCGCGGGGTTTTCGGCAGCTTACATCCCAAATAATTGTCTACTCCACTACTGCCTCTTCATCAGGGCGATACAGGATGTAAACGAGAACGAAGTTAAGAATTAAACCGACGACATTGCAAAGAATTGCGCCGATGAGGCTGCTCATATCACCAGAAGGATCCATATAACCGGGGAAGCTAAAAATGCCGCTCGACGTCATAACGAACGTACAGGTGTTGAAAATCGCCGGGATAACAGCACTGATTGCTCCGGCGACCATGGAAGCGATAATGATCTTCTTGTGCTCCAAGATGATGCCGTACAGCGCCGGTTCCGTAATCCCGAAAAAGCCCGTAATGGCACAGCTGAACCCAAGACTCTTTTCACTCGGGTCCTTCGAGCGGAGGGCAAACGCCAAACAAGCGCCGACAACACCCATGCTGCAGCAGAGAAGTCCAAGGATAGGATCGGAGCCGACGGTCATAATATTGTTGATGGAAAGCACGATCAGGGCCCAATGGAGTCCAAGGGGGATCATAACGAGACCGAATATCGGCCCGAGAATAACGCCGCAAAGGACGGGGCTGAACTGATAGACCGCCAGCACTGCAGTCGCAAGCAAAGAGCTCGCCTGCTGAATAACGGGGCCGATCACAAGGAGCGAGACGGGGGCGGCAACAGCAACCGTCAGGAACGGGACGAGCGCAAATGCCACAACATCGGGAAGAACCGCCCGCAGCCACTTATTAAGAACGGATGCGAACCAAGCCGCCACGATAGCAGGAAACACCGTGGAGGAATAGCTCACCATTGTGAACTTCATGCCGAGCAAATCCAGCGCATCGCCCGCTCCGGCCGCAGCAACGAAAGTCGGATAAATCAGGATTGCACCGAGTACCGCACCGATATATCGATCGGTTCCAAAGAACTGAGCAGCAGATGATCCGACAAGAACGGGCAGAAAATACATGCAGGCATTTCCCATGCCGTACAGCAGAGTGTATATTCCGCTCTCGGCGGAAACAGCACCCGCCGTCGTCAGAATACTAAGGACGGCGTTTATCATTCCGCATGCGATCAAGGCAGGAAGAACGGGCATCATGATGCCGCTGATGAGCTTCATTAGCTTTCCCAGAAAGCCCTTAGTCTCTCCTTCGCTTGCCTCGGAATCTCCGGCATCAATCCCGGTTTCCTTGGCAACGACTTCATAGACCTTATCGACCTTAGGTCCCACAATCACCTGATATTGCCCCGCGGAATGGCGAATGTCGATCACGCCATCAATCGCCTTGACTTTTGCATCGTCTACGATGCTTTCGTCCTTAAGGTTGAACCTTAAACGAGTCATGCAGTGAGCTACAAATGTAACGTTGTCTGCGCCGCCCACCATCTCGAGAATCTCGGCAGCGAGCTTGGTTGTATCTGCCATAAATACCATTTCTCCCATGTTGAGTTTTATATGTAACCATCAGCAAAGCGCGCGGCTTTGCCAACTAATTACCTTGTTTTCGATGCAATTCGATTGATGTGCATCATGAGGTAGAGTCTTTCTTCGTCTATAAGTTCCCGCCCCGTCAGTCGGCTGAGAACAGAAGCAATATCATCGGCGCACATTGATGCCACCGGATATTCTTTTTTGAGCGAGAGGTACATCTTGCGGTTGTCGCTCACGATGCTTTCGCCAGAGTTCAACCTATTGAATAAGTACTGAAGATGGGTTGCGAACCTTGCGTAATCGAAACCTTCCCGATCAACTTGAATGCCAAGCCGATTTTCAACAGCAACGGTTGACTCCTCCAGAACACGATCGTAGATATCCGCGCTAAACTCTTTAACTACTTCGCATGAGTCCGAATCGGCCATGTTATTGATAAACGCCATGGCAATTCCAACTGCCTCATGAGCTGGAAGCCTAACGTTAAGACGTTTCCTGATTATCTTAAGTGCATACTCGCCGATTCTAAATTCGACGGGATATTGTTGGCGGACATCAAACGATAAAGGCATGCGGACAACAATATTTTGCTCTTTGCGCTTAACCGCATACGCGATATGGTCCGCAAGGATAAACGGCAAATTAGGGCTCACCTCATAAGACAGCAAACCTGTCGACATATCAATAACATCCGAGGTAAGCTCAAGAAGCTCGTCGGGGACCTCGTCAACGAGAGCGATGTAGCGAGAGCTAACGTTATAAAACGTTCGTTGAATCTCCGAAAGAGGGACCTCGTCTCCGACATTCTTAAACCCCAGACCACGGCCGAATGCAACCAACTGTCTGCCATTTCCATCGACGCAGAGGACAGCGCTGGTATTAATTCGTTTAACAATTTCCATGTGTCCCCCCCCTAAACAGAACAAGGCTCCCGAAGCAGAATCCGACAATCAATGTCGACAGATGCTGCTTCAGGAGCCTTGCCTGAATATCACTCTAAGAACTAGTTTAAGCGAGCTAGTGCTAATGACCTCGAATAAACACTTCTAAACAGTTAAACGGTCGATATCTCCGTGTGAACGGTTTGGAGGCAGAGGGCGGCCCTATGCCTGCTGATAGTGCAGGTGCTTCTCGTCGATATCGGCCAGGTCGCGGTCGAGATAACGACGCGCAAGCCAGTTGGCCATGGGGAGGTTCTGGTCCAGGTAGTTACCGCACTCCTCGGGAGCGGCACCGGGAACATCGCCCTCAAAGCCCGCGACAAACTCGAACAGCTCGCGCACGAGCGGCAAGATTTCCTCGCTCGTCAGCTCACCAAAAACAACCAGGTAAAAGCCCGTGCGGCAGCCCATGGGACCAAAGTAGACAATGCGGCTCGACCACTCGGCATGATTGCGAAGGAACGTGGCACCCAGGTGCTCGATGGTGTGGCACTCGGCCGTGTTCATGACCGGCTCCTTATTGGGCGTGGTCAGGCGCAGGTCAAAGGTGGTGACGGCGGCGCCGGTCGCCGGATCGCGGTCGATGCGGCTCACATACACGCCGGGCTCGAGCAGCAGATGGTCAACGGAAAAACTCGCGATACGCTCCATGGCAGTTCCTCTCGGTAGTTAAATTGGGACGGGGCTCTTTTAGCTGGTTCGAATGGTCGCACCAATCATACCAGTCAAAAAAGCCCCGCCCCAAATGAGCTGCCTAGGACGGGGATCAATGAGTTTTTTATCCCCGTCCCAGAAAAATCCTTGGGCGCCGCGCAGCCGCCTAGGCAGTGTATGCAATTGTGGCGTCGACAGCATGGCGCCAGCCGGCGATCTTTTTGGCTCGCTCGTCGGCAGGCATGGCAGGCTCCACGATGCCGCGGGCGCCGTAGACGTCAACGACATCGCGCGTGTACATGCCCAGCGCAATGCCGCAGGCCCAAGCCGCACCCAGGCCGCTCATCTCGTCGTTGCTCGCAATGCGGATGGGCGAGCCGACCAGGTCGCTCTCAAACTGCATCAGGTACGCGTCGCGCGTGGGACCGCCGTCAACACGAAGCTCGGCCAGTGCCGCGCCCGAATCCTCGACCATCGCATCGATCACGTCGAAGATCTGATAGGCGATCGACTCGTCGGCGGCCTTTACGAACTCCGCACGGCCCGTGGTGCGCGTCATGCCAAAGACGCAGCCCTCGGCATCGCTCGCCCAGTGCGGCGCGCCCAGGCCAGTGAACGCCGGCACAAAGTAGACGCGGCTCGCCGGATTGGCGGCGTAGCACAGGTCGGTGACTTCCTCGGGATTGTTGATGAGCTCCAGGTCGTCGCGCAGCCACGTCTTGACGGCGCCGGCGTAGCTCACGTTGCCCTCGAGCACATACTCGGTCACACCGTCCATACGCCACGCAAGCGAGCTCGAAAGCCCGTGCGAGCTGGCGACGAACTCGTCGCCGACGTTCATCATGACCGAGCTGCCGGTGCCATAGGTCGCCTTGGCCATGCCGCGGCTATGGCAGCCCTGGGCAAACAAGGCGGCATGGCTGTCGCCGAGCACGCCGTGAATGGGCACGGGCGCCGGCAAAAAGCCGCCCAGGTTCGTCATGCCGAACAGGCCATCGGAATCGGTCACCTGCGGCAGGCAGGCTGCATCGACGCCAAAGGCCTCGCACACCGGCTCGCTCCAGCAGCCACGGCGCAGGTCAAAGAGCTGCGTGCGGCTGGCATTGGACCAGTCGCAGCGAAACTCCGCGCCGCCCGTGAGCGTCCAGACCACCCAGGCATCGATGGTGCCCAGGCACAGCTCGCCCGCCGCAGCGGCCTCGGCAGCCGCGGGAACGTTCGCGAGGATCCAGGCCATCTTGCCCGCCGGGTAGTAGGGCGAGAGCACCAGACCCGTCGTGTCGCGCACCAGCTCGGCCACGCCTTCGCGCGCAGCAAGCTCGTCGCACAGCTCGCGGGCGCGGGCGCACTGCCACACCACGGCGTCGCACAGCGGCTCGCCCGTCGTGCGCTTCCAGGCAACGGTAGTCTCGCGCTGGCTGGAGATGCCGATGCCGGCGACGTCGGCCGGATCGACCCCGGTCTCCTCCACCACGGCGCGCGCCACGGCCAGCACGTTGGCGGCGATCTCGGCTGGATCATGGCTCACCCAGCCGGCCTCGTTGACAATCTGGCGATGCGAGCGATCGGCACGATGAATCAAATGGCCGCCCTCGTCCACCAGCAGCGCCTTGGTGCCCTGCGTGGACTGATCGATCCCGATGATGTATTTACTCATGTACTCTCCTGTCTCCCCCGCCGATTCAAAAACTAAAACCCGACGGACAAGGAGCGAGCGGCCACCAAGTGCCGCAGATTGCCGTGAAAGAGGAGCGCCGCGTACTTTGCGTACGCAAGCGACGGTTTGAACGGCAAGGTGCGGTGCTTGGCGGCCGCGCAGCGTCTGTGTCTACTAGTTGCCGAGGAACTCGGCGACGGTCTTGGCAATGCCTTCGCCGGTGAGGCCGTAGTGCGCAAAGACCTCGGGGCTCGTGCCGGTGATGACCGGCGCATCGGGCAGGCTCAGGCACTTGACCGGACGCGGGCAGTGCTCACCTACGACCTGCGCGACCATGGAACCCAGGCCACCGAAGGGACTGTGCTCCTCGACGGTCACGACGGCGCGCGTGGCACCGGCGGCCTCGATCACGGCCTCGGCGTCGAGCGGCTTGACGCAGTACATATCGAGCACCGTTGCCGAGATACCCTGCTCGGCCAGCAGATCGGCGGCGTCCACGGCATGGCGGACCATCTCGCCGGTGGCGACGATCGTCACATCGGTGCCGCGACGCACCCAGGTGGCGCGATCCATCTGGAACGGGCACTCGTCCTCGGTGTACACGTCCTCCACCGGGTTGCGGCCCACGCGGATGTAGGCCGGCTTGTTGTCGGCGACCAGGGCACGCACGAGCTCGGCGGTCTGGAATCGATCGCTCGGCAGATACACGCGCATGTTGGGAATCGCGCTCATGGCGGCGATATCCTGTGCGGAGTGATGGCTCATGCCCAAGGCGCCATAGGACACGCCGCCCGAGATGCCGATGAGCTTGACGTTGGTGTTGGAGTACGAAACGTCGACCTTGCACTGCTCATACGAGCGCGTGGTCACAAAGGACGCCGGCGAGGCGGCCCAGGCCTTCTTGCCGCACGAGGCCATACCGGCGGCGATGCTCACCAGGTCCTGCTCGGCGATGCCGACCTCGACGGACTGCTGGGGATACTGATCGAAGAACGGCGTGAGCGATGCGGAGCCGCGGGAGTCGGAGCACAGGACGACGATGTCTTTATCGGTTGCGGCGGCCTCGAGCAGCGTGTCGCAGATAGCCTTGCGGTTGGCGATCTTGTTAGCCATTGATAGCCTCCTTATGGGCAGCGAAATCGGCGATGATCTGGGCATATTCCTCATCGTTGGGCAGGTGATGATGCCAGGCGGCCTTGTCCTCCATAACCGGCGAGCCGTAGCCCTTCACCGTGTTGAGGATGATGACCGTGGGCTTACCCTTGGTCTCGGCGGCCAGCGTCAGCGCGGCGTCGATGGCCTGGACGTCGTTGCCCGGAATGGACAGCACGTTCCAACCGAAGGCGGCCCAGCGCTCCTCCTGCGAATCCTGCTTCATGACGTCCTCGGTGCTGCCGCTGATCTGCAGGCGGTTGCGGTCCACGAGCGCGCACAGGTTATCGAGCTGGTAGTTGCCGCCGCTCATGGCGCCCTCCCAGACCGAGCCCTCGGCAAGCTCGCCGTCGCCCATGATGGTGTAGACGCGGTAGTCGCGGCCATCCATCTTGCCGGCAAGCGCCATCCCGACGGCCACGGGCAGGCCATGACCCAGCGAGCCCGAGTTCATCTCGATGCCCTTGAGCTTGTTGTTGGGGTGGCCGATGTAGGGGCTGCCGAACTTAGAGAAGCGGGCCTTGACGTCGTCGAGGTCCAGATAGCCCTCGTGGCAGAGCACCGCGTAGTAGGCCTCCATGGCGTGGCCCTTGGAGAGTACGAAGCGATCGCGGTTGGGATCGTCGACGGTCTCGGGAGAAATGTTGAGGTGGTTGGCATAGAGGGTCATCAGCGCATCGATGACCGACATGTCGCCGCCGATGTGCCCGCCAGCGCCAGCCATGATGATATCGACGCAATCGCGGCGAAGGTCCCAACGCAGGGATTCAAGCTCTTCGATAGTTGCCATTTCTACTCTCCTCGCAGGTAAGCTTTGACGTCTTCTTCGATGGGGTCGTACAGGTCGGGGACAATGCCGATGTACTTGCACGCCTCGTAGAGCACCGGCACCACGTTGGCGTGAATGGCGACGCAGTGGTGGATGTAGGGACCCTCGACGATCTTGGCCTCGAGGCGCTTGAGGTTGTCGACCTCGACCCACAGGTAGGTGCCCATGCCGGCCGGGCCGTCGATGCCGCGGGCGTTACCCAGCAGCAGCGAGTACTCGCCGTTGTCGCCGTCAAAGCGGGCAAGGGTGAGGTCGCCGTGCTTGGCCTCGGCCGTCAGCGCGCCGGGGTGATCGAAAGCCAGCGGGTAAGTGAGCTTGGGCTTGACGGCCGCGCAGCTGCAGGGCCAGGGGCCGCAGTGCTGCAGCAGCTCGCCGTTCTCGTTATCGGGATGACGCACGGTCCAGTCGGCGAACATGCCGCGGTGACGGCCCAGGTCGGCGGCCTCGACCATCAGCGCGGTGATAGCGCCATGGATGTCGGTCTCGCAGACGATGGGGATGCCCATCTCGTTGAGGATTGCGTTGGCGGCGCAGGGCATAATGCCCAACTCGTCCTGCAGGGCGTTCCAGCACTGGATGGCGCCGGCGTTGCAGCCGTACTTCTCGACCAAGCGCTTCATGGCAATGGCGAGTCCTGCGACCGCAGGAACCTTGTCCTCGGGGATGCAGATCTCAAAGCTGTCACCAATGTGGGCGAGCATGGCTGCCATGGCCTGCTCGTCAGCCTGGGCGTCGCGCACGGCCTGGACAAGCTCGGTCATGGGGATGGGCGAAAGCTGGATGTTGAACTTCTCGAGCAGCTCGCCCTCGTTGCACATGGTCGACCAGAAATCGAACGGACGGGTGGCCATCTGCAGGATGCGGGTGTGCTTGAAGGTCTTTACCACGTTGCACACGGCCAAAAAGTCCCAGACGCCGCGCTCGAACTCGGGATCGGTCAGACGGCAGTTGGTCATGTAGGTGAAGGGAACCTGGAAGCGGCGCAGGACCTTGCCGGTGGCGAACAGGCCGCACTGGCTATCGCGCAGACGGGTGCCATCGGGCTCGGGGCGCTCGTCGCGCGGACCCCACAGCAGCACGGGCAGGCCGAGCTCGCGGGCAAGGCGGGCACAAACGTACTCGGTACCAAAATTGGCGTGGCACAGCATGATGCCGTCGACGCCCTCGGCGCGGAACTTCTCGACGATAGGCGCGATATGGCTGTCGTCGAACAGCAGGCCCTCGTCGTTGATGTCGTCGATATCCACAATCTCGACGCCGATCTCGCGCAGGCGATCAGCCGTCAGACCGCGATACTTGATCGCGTCCGGCGCGCTAAAGATACTGCGGCGCGTGGGCACAAAGCCGAGCTTGATCTTGTCCATGTACGTCCTCCCCTAGTCACATGTTCAGTAAACAGACGCATGTTTCGTTTTGTTCTGTTTACTAAATATTTTACTCTTTTGTTTAAAAGTTTAGCGCGAAAGTCTCGTAAACGGTAGAGAAATCAGCCTAAACGGTATGTAAACAATCTGAACATACAAGGGCAACAAAAAGAGGGCCCCGAAGGACCCTCTTTTGAATAGCGCTATGTTTACTGCCCTAGCGAGCTTTGGCACGCTGCAGGCGATGCCGTCTCTGCCTAGATTTCGCGCACGCTCTGGCGCTCGACAAAATAGGTCGACACGGCCGTTTTGCAGGTGTAGCTCTTGGGATTGCGGATGTTGCCCACCAGGCGGCGCACCGCGATCTCGCCCACCTCGTGCTTGGGAACGTGAACCGTGGTGAGCGGCGGGTTGGAGAAAGCGCCCAACGATAGGTCGTCAAAGCCGATGATCGAGACATCCTCGGGCACGCGAATGCCGTGCTCGTTGAGCGCGCGCATGGCACCCACGGCGAGCACGTCGTTCTCGGCAAAGAAAGCCGTCGGCAGGTCGTCGCGTGAGACGCTGTCGAGCCATGCACCCATATCGCGATAGGCACCTTCGAGCGTGGTGCCCAGCGTGACGCGCCATGCCGGGTTTGCCTCGAGGTCCGCATCCTCAAGCGCCTGGCGATAGCCGCGCTCGCGATCCTTAAAGTTGCGGATGCGAAGGTCGCCTGCCAGATAGCCGATTTGCTTGTGGCCTTTCTCGATAAGGTAGTCCACGGCACGCAGCACCGAATCGGTGTTGGCAATGACCACGGCATCAAAGTATTGACGATCGCTCCAGCCATCGAGCACAATCAGGTGGGCGGCAGCGTTGGCGAACAGGGCGTAATCTTCCTCACCCAGCTCGGTGCCCATCAGCACGATGGCGGCAGACGGGTCGGCGATCAGGCCCTCGACCTGCGGACGCACGGCGTCTAGGTCGCTAAAGTCGAGCGAGACAAAGCTCGTGCTCATGCCGTGGCGACGCGCCTGGCGCTCCACGCCCTCGATGACCGCGGGGTGGAAGGTGCTCTCGTCCAGGATGGCGCCCGTCTTGCGCGCGAGCACAAACTGGATGCTCTCGAGCTGCGTCGACTGCTGATAGCCGAGCGACTGCGCGCACTCCAGGATGACTTTGGCGGTCTCCTCGCTCACGCTGCGCTTGCGGTTGAGCGCGTTGGACACGGTCGCAGGCGAAAAACCGGTGATGCGGCTGATCTCGCGAACACTTGCTTTGGCCATTGTTCCCCCTAGCAACGGCCGCTGTCGAGCATCGTGGCCTGACCGCCCCGTGACTCGACAACTAAACGACCGCAAATTCAATCTAAACAGAATAGTAAATGTTTAATAGATAGTTTAGCCTGTTGTCAAGCGAAGCGACGCGACTATTCCCCCAACGGGCGTATTTACTCGGTAGCTAATCTGGAACGGGGCACAGAAACCGTTTAGCCAAGGATGCGAGCCATGCGTGCCTTAAACTCCACGAGGAAACGTGGGGCGTCCACGGTGAGCGCCACGAGCGCGCTCTTATCCGGATCGGACAGACGGTGCTCGTCACAGATAGTGCGGCCGCGGTACTCGCCCAGCAGGTCGACACGAAGATTGCAGCCGAGCGCACCCACGAGCGTGGGATCAATCGCCACGGCAACCGCCAGCGGATCGTGCAGCGCGCAGCCGCCCAGGTAGGGCGCGTTCATTTCGTACGAACCGATATAGTGCTCGACCATGCTCGCAAACGCGCAGCCAGCCATAGTGCCCGAGCCCGTCCAGCCGGCAACGTCGCGACGCGTGAGCACCACGCGGTGCGTCACATCCAGGCCCACCATGGTGAGCTTGCGGCCCGAGCGCAACACGGCGTCGGCAGCCTCGGGGTCGCCCGCCATGTTGGCCTCGGCGCCCGCGCTCACGTTGCCGGGCACGGTAAGCGCACCGCCCATCACGACCACGCGGCCGATGGACATCATCGCCGCCGCATCGCGCTCCAGGGCAAGCGCCAGATTGGTGAGCGGGCCGGTCGCAACGTAGACCAGATCGGGACCATAGGTACGCGCGGCATCAATCAGGTAATCGACCGCCGCATTGCCATCGGCCGACGTCGCGCCCACTGGCTCGTACGGCGAGGCGGGCACGCTTGCGCCGCCAATACCGTTCTTGCCGTGGATAAGCGTGGTGGACGCCGGCGGCGTGTAGGGTTCGGTCGCCTTCATGGGACGATCGGCGCCCAGGTACACCGGCACCTCGGGACGACCCAACAGGTCGAGCACCGCCAGGCAGTTGTGCGCCGACTGCTCGACGCGCACGTTACCAAAGCACGTGGTGATGCCGACGAGCTCCACCTCGGGGCTCGCGATGGCATAGGCGAGCGCCATCGCATCGTCCACACCCATATCCAGATCAAGGATCAGCTTCTTGGTTGCCATTGTTCTACTCCGCTTCTCCGTCTACATCCAAACCGTCTAAACCAAACTTGTGCTCGACTTCCGCACGCGTGGGAATTGATTGCTGAGCGCCCAAGCGCGACACCGTCACCGCCGAGGCGCGAGCGCCCGCCGCCATGCACTCAAAGAGCGGCAGGCCCTCCAGACGAGCTGCAGCAAGCGCGCCAATAAATGTATCGCCCGCGGCCGTCGTATCGACCACCACGCTCGAAAGCGCCGGCATGCGCAGCAGCTCACCGCCATCGCCGATCGTAACCGAGCCGGCGCCGCCCAGCGTGATGACCGCAGCTCCGGCACCCTTGGCGAGCAGGGCATTGAGCGCCGCGACGCAGCTCGCATCATCCGCGGGCAAGATGCCCGTCAGCACCTGGCACTCAGTCTCGTTGGGGCAGACCAGGTCGACCGCAGGCCACGCTCCTGTCGGCAGGTCGCAGGCGGGTGCCGGGTTAAAGATCGTATAGAATCCCAGCTCGTGAGCGCAAGAGAGCGCCGCGGCCGTTGCCGCAAGGTCACATTCGCCCTGGGCGATAAAGACGCTTCCGGCAGCCGGGGCAATCTCGCTGGCGTCGCTGTCGAGCTCGTCGGCCACCAGATAGCGCAACGCACAGGCCACATCATCGCCTGTAAGCGCATGGTTGGCACCCGGCGACAGCACGATGCGGTTGTCGCTCTCACAGCGAATGATAGTCGCGGTACCGGTCTCCACGTCGTCGCGCCGCGCCACAAACTCAACGCCCACGCCGGCATCCTGAAGCCCCGCCACGAGCACATCGCCAAAGGTATCGCGCCCAACAGCGCCAATCATGCACGTGTGCGCACCCATGCGCGCGGCGGCGACGGCCTGGTTGGCACCCTTACCGCCGGCATTGGTAATAAAACCGCTGCCACCGACTGTCTCGCCCGCGCGCGGCATGCGCTCGCACGCCACCGAAAGGTCCATGTTCATGCTGCCGAACACCGCAACGATGCTGTGATCCGCCATGGAAACCTCCTCGTCTGCAGGCCTTACGCCCACCGTCGGCGTCGATCGTGCGCTCTCGCACCTCTATAACTTTAGTTCACTTTGATGTGAACGCACCCTTGAGGTTGCGCCAGCAGCAAGCATTCACAGGAGCAGGTAGCTACAATGAATATGTGCCGATTATTCTCGTCATTGGATGATGTTTTATGGAACAATTCCCACAATTGAGCCCACGCGGCCCGCGCCGCGCGCCCGATAACCAGGCGCCGCACGAACGCACGCACGCCGAGCGCCGCACCGGCGAGTCGCGACGTGGCCCGAGCCCGCATCGAACGCCCACCAACAAGGGCGCCTATGCAGCCAAGACCAACACCGGCGCCACACGCTCGTCCGCTACCGACCAGCAGGCGACCGCTCGCCCCAAATCTCGCTACATCCCTGCCCTCGACGGCCTGCGCACGCTTGCCGTCGTCGCGGTGGTGCTCTATCACCTCAACCTCACGTGGGCTCAGGGCGGCCTGCTTGGCGTCACGATCTTCTTTGTGCTTTCGGGCTATCTGATCACGCGCTTGCTGCTCAACGAAGTCGCTAAGACCGGCCGCATCGACCTTAAGAGCTTCTGGATTCGCCGCATCCGTCGCCTGGTCCCCGCCGTGGTGACCGTTGTGGTTGTAACCTGTGCGCTGTGCACCGTCTTCAACCACGTGATGCTCACCAAGATGCGTCCCGACATTCTGCCGTCGCTGCTGTTCTTTAACAACTGGTGGCAGATTATGCAGGACGTTTCGTACTTCAACGCCCTGGGCGACCCCTCGCCGCTTACGCACTTTTGGTCGCTCGCCATCGAGGAACAATTCTACCTGGTTTGGCCACCGCTGCTGTTTGCCATGGTGTCCATGCATGTGAGCAAACCCAACACGCGCCGTATGGTCCTGGGACTCGCAGCGGTATCCGCCCTTGCCATGATGGTGCTCTACAACCCTGCCGCCGACCCCAGCCGCGTGTACTACGGCACCGACACCCGCGTCTTCTCGCTGCTGCTGGGCGCCTGGATGGCCTTTATCCCCGATCGCGACCTGGCGCCGGTGCGTCTCGCTCATCGTTTGGGGCTCAATCGCCTGGCTGGCGCCGCCAAGCACGGCAAGAACGCCGAGGGCAAGCCTGGCGAGAAGGCCGACAACGCAGCCGAGACCGTCCCGGCACAGCCGAGCGCCCTCGTGCGCTTTTGGTCCTCGCCCGCATCCATCGATGTGTTGGGCGTCGTGGGTCTGGTTGGCCTTGCCGCCATGGTCGCGCTCACCAACGGCTACACCGCGTTCCAGTATCGCGGCGGCACGCTGCTATGCTCCATCCTCACGCTCATGGTCATCGCGGCCTGCGTGCAGCCCCAGGGAATGGTTGCCCGCGCACTGTCCGCCGAGCCGCTCGTGTGGGTTGGCAAGCGCTCGTACAGCATCTACCTGTGGCACTATCCGCTACTGTTGCTCATGAACCCGGTCGCCAACATCAACGATACGCCGTGGTGGCAGTACATTTTGCAGGTGTTGTTGGTGGTCGCCGTAGCCGAATGTTCATATCGCTTTATCGAGACGCCGTTTAGAAAGGGCGCCTTTGGGCGCACCGTATCCGAGTTCCGCGACGGCACCACCGCGCCCGCCAACTGGGTGCGCGCGCACGTCCCTGTCTGCGCAGCCTGCGCTGTCGTGTTGGTCGTTGCACTGGGCGGCCTGATCTTTGTGCCGGAGACCTCCGCACTGAGCGGTGAGGGCGCCGAAGTCCTCAACAAGGAAGCCAAAAACACCGCGCCCACAGACCAACAGGCGGCCGACGACACCGACAAGGACAACGACGGCTTCCCCGATGGCTCCTACGACCTGTTGATGATCGGTGACTCCGTGTCGCTGCGCGCCGTTGATTCCTTTGACGGCGTGTTCCCGCACAGCCATATCGATGCCGAAAAGGGCCGCCAGTTTGATGCGGGCCGCGCGACATTTGAGGGCTATCTCCAACAGAACCTTGCCGGCAAGATCGTGGTCTTTGCACTGGGCACCAACGGCTTGGTAACCGACGACCAGATCGACGCCATCATGACCGATGCAGGAGATAAGCGTATTGTGGTGTTTGTGAACACGCGCAGCCCGCAGCCGTGGGTTGGCTCTACCAACCAGGCCATCGCCAACGCTGCTACGCACTACAAGAACGTGCGCGTTATCGACTGGTACGGATACAGTGCCAATCGCAACGACCTGTTCGATGGCGATGGCACGCACCTGTCGACCACTGGCGTGACTGAGTACCTCAACTTGATCCACGATGCGGTCAAGAAAGACCTGCCCGTGCACCCCGAGGACCACGTCAACGATCCGCAGCCGGCAGCCGTCAAATCCGCCGCCGACGCACTCGTCAATGCGCTCGCTCTCAAGCCGCACAAGCTGGGCACCGACAAGTAACCTGCAGCGCAAACTTCCCACATCCGGAGGGGTGCGCCACGGCAGGCACCCCCTCCGACAGTTAGGGACGTTCCTTATGTGCCGGCACCCAGGGACACTCCTGACACAGCCGAGGAACGCCCTCCTTGCGACCAAATTCTGGGCGCCTCGCCACCCCGAACGTTGTTTCCAAGCCCACACCCGCAGCAAACAACCCAAAATCACTCTTTTCGAGCCGGCTCCAAGGGGTCGTGGACAAAAAGGGGCAAATATGAGTACTGTTACCATTTTAGTAGCAGGCAAAACCACCCAAAATGACGTCCGAGCGACCCCTACAACCCCCTAAAGCAGCCAACCTGACTGGTTTAAGACATATTGGAGCCAATTTTAATGAACATACTATCGGCTATGTCCATTATCTTCTTGGATGTAAATGCTATTCACTTAGCAACAGTACTCATATTTGGCATTTTTTGTCCACTGCCATATAACTAATGCCCTATAGCGGGCAAAAAACAGGCCGCAGTCCATCGCTGCGGCCTGTTCGGAAGCAAAAGTGGGCGTTAAGCGCTGTAGCCCATCGCCTGCAGGACAAACATGACGACCGTGAGCACCGTAATCACGCCGATAGTCGCCCACGTGAGCACGTTCCATACGCGGCCGTTGCGGTTGGCGCCCATAATGTGACGGTCGGCGGCGATAACCACCTGGAACACCAGAACCACGGGCAGTAGCACGCCATTGATGACCTGCGAGGTCATCATAATCTGGAACAGATCGACGCCGGGCATAAGCACCAGCACGGCAGAGATACCGATGATGGCCGTAATGATGCCGCGATAGACCGGGGCCTCGTCCCAGCTGCGGTCGGCACCGCGCTCCCAGCCAAATGCCTCGCAGATAGCGCTCGACGTAACGCCCGGCAGCACGCAGGCAGCCAAGAAACTCGCCGCGACCAGGCCCGAGGCAAACAGTACCGTAGACCACTGACCCGCAATAGGCTCCAGCGCGCGGGCAGCATCGGCAGCATCGCTAATCTGAATACCCGCCGGGAACAACACCGTGCCGGTCGTGATGATAATAAAGCCGGCAATAACATCGGCGGCAAGCGAGCCGCTCACGGTATCAATACGCTGCAGCACGATGTCGTCCTCGCCCGCGTTCTTATCGACCACGTTGTTCTGCGCCAAGAAAATCATCCACGGCGCGATGGTGGTACCGATCGTTGCGACCACGAGCGACACGTAGCTGGGGTCATTTTGAATGTTAGGCACGACCAGGTCGACCGCGACCTCACCCCAGTTGGGGCCAGCCATAAACGCGGCGACGATGTAGGTCACGAACACGCAGCTCACCAGCAGCAGAATCTTCTCGATGCGCTGGAAACTCCCCGACATGGTAAGCATCCACACCAGCAGCGCCACCAACGGCACCGAGATGCTCGCCGGCACGCCAAAGAGGGCAAGGCCGCTCGCAATACCCGCAAACTCCGAAATGGTCACAGCCGTGTTGGCGATCAACAGCGCCGCCATAGCAAGTACACTCTTGCGCACGCCAAAGCGCTCGCGAATGAGCGATGCCAGGCCCTTGCCCGTGACGCAGCCGCAGCGCGCCGCGGTCTCCTGCGTCACGATGAGCAGCACAGTCATGACAGGAAGCATCCACAGCATCTTGTAGCCATAGCTGGCGCCCGCGCTGGAATACGTTGCAATGCCGCCGGCGTCATTGCCCGAAAGCGCCGCCAGCAGACCGGGACCCATAGCGCCAAAGATGGCCGCGATGGTCAACTTTTGCTTGGTGCCCGACTTTTGCTTGGTATTTTGCACGCGACCACCTAACCCATGACTGATATGGCGAGCAGCACCGCGGCGATGCAATACGCCACACACGAAATCATGACGGCAATGACGTTCATGGCGGTGCCCGACGTGTTGAGGTCATGCTCGTCACGCCAGAACAGCACCATCAGGTAAATCACGGCGCTCATGTTGCCAACCAGGCAAATAATGGCAGCGATATTAAAGCACCCGGTAAAGAGCTGCTCCTCAAACATGGGCGCATCGAGGAACGCAGCGGTGCGCACCAGCTGGGCGCACAGGTAGGTCACGAGTGACAGAATCAGGCCCATGCCCGTGCTCTGGAAGAAGAACCCCAGATACGGCTTGGGCTCGTCGTCGTGACCGTCATACTCCAGGAAGTAGTTCTTGACGAACGACACCATGCGCGAGGCCGCCAGCAGCACGAGCGGCATGGCGCACATGGGGAACACCACCAGATGCGCGGAGCCGAGCGCCGTCCCCAGCACGGTCGCCATGATGCACGACGCGATGCCCCATACAACAACCCAGTACTGGCGATGCACGAACCAGCTGAGCACGTTCGTCGAGTCGTCCGACGCGCTGTCGCCCGAGCCGACACCGGCGATCTGCAGGTCCTCCTGATGCTCCTCGGCGATAACGTCCATGGCGTCGTCGAAGGTTACGATACCCAGGATATGACGGTTCTCGTCGCAGACGGGGATAGCGACCAGGTCATACTTGGTCATCTCGTCCGTCACGTCTTCCTGGTCCTCGTCGGGCGACACATAGACCAGGTCGCGATAGGCCAGCTGACCCAGCGTGGCGTCGCGGTCGGCTACGATCAGCGTGCGCAGCGAAAGCACGCCGGTCAGCATGCCGCTCGGATCCTCGGTATAGACGTAGTAGACGCTCTCGAAGTCCTCGTCGAGCTCGCGAATCGCCTCGATGGCGTCACCGACCGTTGCCGTGGCGGGCAGGGAGACAAACTCCGAGGTCATGATGCGGCCGGCGGTGTTGTCCTCATACCCCAGCAGGTTACGAATCGCTTTCTCTTCCTTGACGCCCATCAGGCGCAGGAGCTTCTCGGCCTTCTCGTAATCGAGCTCGTCGATCAGATCGGCGGCGTCGTCCGGGTCCATCATGGCCAGCATCGACGATGCGTCGGTGTCGGACAGGCCCTCGAGCATCTCGGTCATAAGCTCGTCGTCATCGAACTCCGAGATGGCCTCGGCGGCCTGGGCGGTATCGAGCTGCGCAAACACCTGCGCACGTAGGCGCGGGTCGAGCTGCTCGATAATGTCGGCGATGTCGGCAGGGTGCAGCTCGCCGAGCGTCTTGTGCGACACCGAGAGTTGAATGTTCTTGGTCGAGCGGTCGAGCAGGTCCATGTAGGACCAGGCGATGATGTCCTCACTGAGCGGCTTGCCCAGGTGCTTCATAAAGCCTTCGACGATATGCTCGAGCGCGGGGCTGATGGCGCGTAGCAGACCGCGGGCACCGACCTCGGCGCCCAGCAGGCGCAGCTGGTTTTCGCCCGACATGGAAAACTTGATGTCGTTTACGCGCACGACCTTCATGCCCTGCGTGTCGACAATCTGCTTGTTGAGCACGTCGCGGGCAAGCAAGAGTTCGGTCGGTTGCAGGTACGAAAAACGGATTTCGGTGGCCGACGTCTTAAGGTGTACACCCGTCTCGTCGATACGGTCGACCCATTTGCGCCAGCTGATCATAAACGGCGTCTTGCCGGGGCCGCGGAACGCGAGCGACGTCACGTGCGGAAAAACTTCGCCGGTTGCAATGCCAAAATCGTTGACCACGCCGAGCTTTTCGCCGTCGACGTCCAAGACTGGCAATTTGAGCATCTCACTCAGATAATTCAATGGTGCTCCCCATCATTATTCCTCCGGACGCGGCCGCGCGTGCGGCGTCCGGGGGCTTCTGGATATGTATACGCATGCGCGGGCGGCACGCCGCTCGACGCTTACACCCCGTGCATGCGCAAAAAGCACCTGCATGGGGTCATCGACTGTATGGTCGAGGTTTGGATTTCACCTGTAACCTTTCTCTTGACCCTCATTAACCGCAGTAACTATAGCATCAGCATCGCCCTGCGGCATCGAATTTATGCGCTGCACATTGCAGGCATACCAAACGCTGACGCATCCGTGACATAGTCATTGGGTGTTCCTATAGTTTTGTCAACCGTCGGGGCTACTC
>NZ_QSQK01000009.1:0-97735 GCF_003436735.1 Collinsella sp. TF12-2AT
GTTCCGCTATGCGGTTGTCAATTTGCGAAAGAAATTATGCGTCACCCCTCAACATGGCGCGGTCGTTGTAGAATATTGCAATGATTGCTCCCACGACATGGTGCCGCGAGCACCAGATAAGGAGATTCTTGTGTCTGAGACCATTAACGGCAGCCTGAGCGTCTCGAACGACGTTATTGCCGATATTGCCGGTTATGCCGCGATGACGTGCTATGGCGTCGTCGGTATGGCTGAGCAGCTCCAAGGCGCCGAGAGCGTGCGCCTGCTTGCCGGTCAGCGCCTCCGCAAGGGCGTGCTTGTCTCCGCCGACGAGAACGGCCTTACGGTCGATCTTCACGTCGTGCTCGAGAACGGCGTCAACATGAAATCCGTCTGCCACAATCTTTCGAGCTCCGTTGCCTTCACCCTGCAGGAGATCGCCCAGATCGATCCCGCCAGCCTTAAGATCGGCATCCATATCGACGCGCTCAAGAGCCGTTTGAACTAGCATCCGAAAACGGAGATTTAAATACCCATGATTGCAAAGACCATTCGCACCTGTTTTCCGATCGCTGCGGCTGCCGTTTCCGACAAGGCCGAGGAGATCAACAAGCTCAACGTCTTTCCCGTGCCCGACGGTGACACCGGCACCAACATGTCGCTCACGCTCGCCTCGGTGACCAAGGAGCTTTCTGCCCTTCCCGCCGACGCCGACATGGAGGCCATCGCCGGCGCCATCACCCACGGCTCCCTGATGGGCGCCCGCGGCAACTCCGGCGTCATCACCTCGCAGATCTTGCGCGGCGTGGCCGAGGGCCTTGTCTCCGCCGACGAGCCCATTACGTCCGCCAACATCGCCTTCGCCTTCCGTCGTGCCGTCAAGGTTGCCTTCCAGGCAGTGCGTAAGCCCATCGAGGGTACGATCCTCACGGTGTTGCGCGATGTCTCGACCAAGGCCGACGAGTGCGAAAAGAAGAAGTTCTCGGCCGAGGACGCGCTCGACGCCATCGTCGTCGAGGCCTACCAGTCCGTCGCCCGCACGCCCGACCTGCTGCCCGTTCTGAAGGAGAACGGCGTGGTCGACTCCGGCGCCTTTGGCTTTGCTATTTTCCTTGAGAACTTTGTTGCCGCCGCTCTTGGCCGCAGCACCGTTGTCGAGGATTTCTCCGCCACGTTTGATTCCGCCTGCTCTGCCCGCGACGCGGCCCTTGGTCGTGTTGAGATCGAGGCCAACGACGACTGGGAGGGCTCGGAATTCCGCTACTGCAACGAGTTCCTCTTTAAGGCCGACGCTCCCTTTGACGAGGACGAGTGCCTCAAGTTCCTGGGTTCCATGGGCGACTGCGAGCTGCTCGTGGGTGCTTACCCCGATTACAAGATTCACGTGCACTCCAACACCCCCAACTTGGTGCTCGAGCACATGCTGCAGCTTGGTCAGATCTACGAAGTCTTTATCCATAACATGGAGATGGAGGCCCACGACCGTACTGCCAAGATCCACGAGGACCAGGAAAAGGCCGCCGAGCCCGCGAAGGCCCTGGGCTTTGTCGCCGTTGCCGCCGGTTCCGGCGAGGCAGACATCCTCAAGTCTCTCGGCGTTGACGTGATCGTCTCGGGTGGCCAGACCATGAACCCTTCGACTGCAGACCTGCTGGGCGCCGTTGACCAGGTCAACGCGACCTCGGTCATCATCCTGCCCAACAACGGCAACATCCGCATGGCCGCCGAGGCCGCTGCTTCAGCCTGCACCGACAAGAAGGTCGCCGTCGTTCCCACCAAGACCGTTCCGCAGGCCTTCTCCGCGCTGTTCGCGGTCCTACCCGATTCCGAGCTTGAGGATGCCGTCGCCGCTATGGTCGACGCCATCAGTGAGGTTCGCGATGGCGAGGTCACCCGTGCCGTGCGCGATTCCAGCGCCTCCGACGGCTCGCCGATTCACTCCGGTGACGTCATGGGTATCATTGCCGGCTCCATTGATGTGGTCGGCTCCGACGTGAAGCAGGTCACGCTCGATTGCATTAACCGTATGCAGGAGGAAGAGGAGGGCGACGCGCTGACGATTCTGGCAGGCGAGGAACTGTCCAATGAGGCCTTCCAGGAGATTGTCGATGCCATTGAGGAGGCTCAGCCCGATCTGGAGATTGACGCCCATCGTGGCGAGCAGCCGCTCTATCCCGTGATCTTCTCGATCGAGTAGGCTCTGCCCATGTCCGAGCTGTGCTCCGTGCCGCGCGTCTCGGAGCGCTTTGCCCAGAGCAATGCGCTCGACGAAGATATCGCGCGACTCAAATATGTTTCGGGTAAACGTGAGGAGGCCCTTCGCCGTCTGGGAATTCGGACGGTGGGGGACCTCCTTCTCCATATCCCTCATCGTTACCTCGACTTTACTCGTTCGTGGTCCATCGAGATGGCGCCCATCGGTACCGTGTGCACTATCATCGCCACGGTCGACCGCATCGTCCAAAAGCAGCCGCGTCCGCGCATGCAGGTGACCGAGGTCTCACTCGTTGACGAGACGGGCGTGCTACAGGTCGCCTTTTTCCGCCAGCCCTGGATTGCCCAGCAGCTTAAGCAGGGCGACCGCCTGGCCGTGATGGGCAAGGTTGAGTTTGCCTACGGTTTTAAGCAGATGGCCTCGCCGCACTTTGAAAAGCTCGAGGAAGGGCGTGCCGCAGGCACTATCCTGCCGGTCCATTACGTCAGTGATGGCGTGAGCCAGGCGTGGATGCGCCGCATCGTAAGCGGCGCGCTCGAGGTCGTCGGCAATCCCTTTGATCCCATTCCGGCACGCTTACGCGTTAAGCGTCGCCTGATGAGCAATGCTCGTGCGCTTCGATCGATCCACTTTCCCTCGAGCATGGCTGAGCGCGACATCGCACGCCGGCGTCTTGCCTACGAGGAGTGTCTCTACCTGCAGCTGGCGCTGCGTCTGCGCAACGACGGCGGCCTGGTCGATGTGGTGCCCTATGCCCACACCGCGGGCGAGCACCTGGTCGCGCTCAAGCAGGCCCTGCCGTTTTCGCTGAGCGACGAGCAGGAGGCCGCGTTCCAGGATATCCTGCGCGATATGTGCGATGGCGGGCGCGTGATGAACCGCCTGCTGCTGGGCGATGTCGGTACCGGTAAGACCGCCGTTGCCGCCTGCGCGCTGGCTGTGGCTGCCGATGGCGGTACGCAGGCCTGCGTTATGGCGCCCACAGGCGTGCTGGCGCGCCAATATGCCGATAAGACCGGCCCTCTGCTCTCGCAGGCCGGCATGTCCTGGGCACTTCTGACGGGTGCCACGCCGGCCGCAGAGCGCGAGCGCATCCATGCGCAGCTGGAATCGGGCGAGCTTGACGTGCTCTTTGGCACCCATGCGGTGCTTTCGGATAACGTTGCGTTCAAGCATCTGTCGCTTGTCGTCATCGACGAGCAGCACCGGTTTGGCGTCGGCCAACGCAACGCCCTACGCGCGAAGGGCCCCGGTGCGGACCTGCTCGTTATGACGGCCACGCCTATCCCGCGCACGTTGGCGCTCTCGGTCTATGGCGACCTGGATACGAGCATCATCCGCCATCGTCCAATTCCGGGTGCCGGCGTGACGACGCGCGTCCTCACCGAGTCGAGTCGCGACCTGGCCTATGGCGCCATCCGTGAGGCGCATGAAAAGGGTCAGCAGGCCTACGTGATTTGCCCGCTCGTGGAGCCGAGTGACTCGGCCGATGAGCTGGAAGACGTGCCCGGTATTGCCCGCGACGATGAGGGCCGCGTGACGGTTCCCGTGCCGCTGCACGATACGGCGACCGAGCTCGATCGCCTGCGTCTGGCGTTGCCGGGCCTTGCCATCGAGCGCCTTCACGGTCGTATGCCAGCGGGGGAGAAGGACCAGGTTGTTGATGCCTTTAAGCGTGGCGAGATTGACGTGCTCGTCTCGACTACGGTGGTCGAGGTGGGCGTCGACGTGCCTAACGCCACCGTCATGGTCATCGAGAACGGCGAGCGCTTTGGTTTGGCTGCCCTGCACCAGCTGCGCGGTCGCGTGGGCCGCGGCAGTGTGTCGGGCACGTGCCTGGTCATGACGCACTCCAAGGGCAACGGCGGCGCGTCGGCAGCACAAGATCGCCTGCAATCGCTCGAAAAAACTTCGGATGGTTTTACGCTTGCCCAGATGGACCTGCGTCTGCGTCACGAGGGCGAAATCCTGGGTTACCGTCAGCACGGCGGCGTGACCTTGCGCTTTGTGGACCTGGACGCCGATGAGGACCTTATCGAATGGGCCCATTTGGACGCGGTCGAGCTCTTGCGGTATGCTTGCACCCTTGACTCCGTGGCGACGCGCCCCCTGCGCGATGCGGTCGCCATGCGATATCGACACATTTTTAAGGAGGTCAGCGGAGGATGAGAATCATCGGCGGTGAATGGCGCGGTCGCAAAATCGAAGAGCCGCGCGGTCGCGATGTTACGCGTCCGACGACCGACCGCGTGCGCGAAGCGTGCGCATCCATGGTCCTATCGGCCTTTGACTTTGATTTGGACGAGGTCCGCGTACTGGATGCCTTTGGCGGCTCCGGTGCCCTAGGCATTGAGATGCTCTCGCGGGGAGCCCGTTCGCTCACGACGTTCGAGATCGATCGCAATGCCGCGAGGCTCATTACCAAGAATATCGAGTCGCTCTGCCGCGATCGCGCGCGTTGGCGTGTGGTGACGGGCGATGTCCTTGCGAGCGCTTCGCGCGGCCGCGTGCCGGGCGGCCCCTTTGATCTGGTCTTGCTCGACCCGCCCTATGCTTTTGGTGCCGAGCCGGTCGATGAACTGCTGCAGAACCTGGCCCAGCAGGGTTTGCTCACCCCGGGCGCCTATGCTCTGTTTGAGCATGCTGCCGCCGACGTGGGCGCACATCCTGCCGGCTTTGTAACCGTGCGTGAGAAACGCTATGGCATCACCTCGGTCGACCTGCTCCGTTGGGTCGGCGAGGGCGAGGATGACGATACCGTCGCCGATGCCGATGGCAGCGACGGCACGACTTTTCAGGAGGATGCTCATGAATGACACCATCAACCGCGTGATCGTCCCGGGCACCTTCGATCCCATCACGTTTGGCCATATCGATGTGATCCGCCGCGCCCGTCGCATCTTTCCCAGCGTGATCGTCGCTGTTGCCGAGTCGCAGGGCAAAAACGGCGTGGGCACCACGTTTATGCTCGATGAGCGCGTGGCGCTGGCCCGCGAGGCGCTCGGCGATATCGACGGCGTCGAGGTCCTGCCCTTTACCGGCCTCTTGGTCGACTTCGCTCGTGAGCAGGGGGCGGGGGCCGTGGTCAAGGGCCTGCGCGCCATGACCGACTTTGAGTATGAGCTGCAGCAGGCCGACCTCAACTATCGCTTGGATAACGAGCTGGAGTCCATCTTTGTCATGAGTGCTCCGCAGTACGGCTACATCTCGAGTTCGGTGGTGCGCCAGATTGCTTCGCTCGGTAGCGACGTTTCCAATTTTGTTCCGCCCAATGTGGTCAAAGCGCTCAAACATCGCTTTTCGTGACGTTTCTTATTGCCTGGTGGCATGTGGTAAACTAGCACGATGATATGTTACCTATGAAAGGAGACCGGATGCCGGGCGAGAATTTTCCTGGCGATAGGATCGTCAGCTTGGTCGATGAGCTCGAAGGGCTGATCGAGGAAGCCAAGCCGCCTTTCGGCAAGAACGCTCAGTTCAAGGTCATCGACGCCGACGTGTTCTTCAACATCCTCGACGAGATCCGCATGAGCTATCCCGAGGAGTGGCAGAAGTCCCGCCGTATCCTTAAGGAGCGCGAGGAGCTTATGGCTTCCGCCGCCGCCCAGGCCGATTCCATCATCGCCGACGCTCAGCAGCAGGCCCTCACCATTGCCGGTGAGCAGGAGATCGTCCGCCTTGCGCAGCAGCAGGCCGACGACATCCGCGATCGTGCCCAGCAGTACGAGCGCGAGACGCGTTATGCTGCCGAGGACTATGCAGAGCAGGTCTTTACGCACCTGGAGGAGAACCTCAAGAGCCTGACCGGCACCGTTACCCGTTGCCGTCAGCAGCTCAACGAGGGTGCCGCCCAACAGAATGGTCAGTGGTAATGGCTGAGTTCCCGAGCGTTACCGTCGATCTTTCCGAGCAGCTCGAGTTTCCTGGAGATTCGTATCCGCTGACCGGTAAGGTCGATGTTGCCACCTATACGGTGGGCGAGAAGGAGTACCAGCTGCAGAACGGCATTGATTACGATGTGGTCTTTACCAATGCCGGCACCGGTGTTCTGCTTACGGGCATGGTCCGCGCGCATGCAACCGGTGAGTGCGACCGTTGCCTGGAGCCCGCCTCGTTTGATATCGCCGGTGAGATCGAGGAATTCTATCTCTTTAACGAGCCCGAGGATCCCGAGGCCTACGAAGACGGCTACGAGTTACTGGGCGAGGATCGCATCGTCGATCTGGGTGAGCCCATCAACGACGCGGTTGTCATGGACACGCCGTTCGTTGTCCTGTGCAAGCCCGATTGTCGCGGCCTATGCCCCACCTGCGGTTGCAATCTCAACGTCGAGCAATGCGATTGCGCCGCTCAAGCAGAGGCCGAATGGGCCGCTGCCACGGAAAATCCATTTGCAGCATTGAAGAATCTCAAGCTTGACGAGTAAAACTGTGGTAGTATCGCTACTTGCGCGTAATCGCCACACTGGATAGTTCATAAGGAAGGTCACTATGCCCGTACCTAAACAAAAGCAGGGTCGTATCCGCACTCACACCCGCCGTTCCGCCAACATGAAGATCTCGGCTGCGGCTCAGTCCACGTGCCCCCGTTGCGGCGCTGTCAAGCTCCCGCACCACGTGTGCCCCAGCTGCGGTTTCTACAAGGACCGCGAGGTTATCGTTACCGAGTAACGGTATACTCTGGATGCGATGCCGTTCCAACTGGAACCACAATGGCCGGCTCAATGAGTCGGCCATTTTTGTATAAGGAGTATGTATATGAGTAACGTTCGCGTTTGTGTAGACGTTGTGGGCGGAGACGAGAAACCTCAGGTTGTTCTCGATGGTATCGAGGCTGCACTTGCCGCCGATCCCGATATCGAGGTCCTGGCAGTCGGTCCCGCCGAAATCGTCAATCCCTTTGCCGCGGCCCATGCACGTGTGGAGGCTCTGGAAGCCCCTGACATTATCGCCATGGATGACGATCCCATTCGCGCCGTGATGACCAAGCGCAAGTCCTCGATCGTGCTTGCCTGCCGCGCCATCAAAAAGGGCAACGCGGACGCGTTTTTCTCCGCCGGCTCCACCGGCGCCATGACCGCTGCCGCGACCGCCTACGTCACACCGTTTAGATATATGGCCGAAGGCAAGAAGCAGCCGGTGCGCCCCTGTTTGACCAATGCGCTGCCCAATCGTGCCGGCGGCCTGACGGTGCTGTGCGACATGGGTGCCAACCCCGATGTCGAGGTGGACGACATGGTGCGTTTTGCCCAGATGGGTAGCGCCTATGCCCGCGTTGTCCTGGGCATCGAGCATCCTCGCGTGGGCCTGCTTGGTAACGGCACCGAGGACGAGAAGGGTTCTAACTTTACCAAGGCCTGCTTCCCTGCTATGAAGGCCGCAGTTCCGGGCTTTGTGGGCAACTGCGAAGGCACCGACCTCACCTCGGGCAATTTCGATGTCGTTGTTGCCGACGGCATGTCGGGCAATATCGCTCTCAAGGCTACCGAGGGCGCTGCCAAGTTTTTGCTGCAGGAGCTCAAGGGTGCCTTTATGGCCTCGCTCGGCACCAAGATCGCCGCGCTGCTCATCAAAAAGCAGATGCGCGAGATTAAGGCCAAGCTCTCTGGTGATGCCAAGGGCGGTGCGATTCTTTTGGGCCTGCGTGGCGTGGTCCTAATCGGCCATGGCGCCACCTCGGTCGAGGCTGTTAAAAACGGTACGCTCGCGGCGGCCGAAGCCGTGCGCGCGGGGCTGGTCGAGAACGTCGCCAACTCCATGGACGGCATCGTTTTGTAAGAGCGAGTTAGAGCGCTGTTATGTGCCTCGCGGCCTGCTTCGTGGGGTAGAATCAGAACCGTGTCTTGGTACCGCCCGGGCGGTACCATTCTTTTGGTATTCATTCACTATGAGAGGAAGCGCTATGGACCGCTCCGAAATCTTCGACAAGATCGCCGAGGTCGCTGCTGACGTTCTGGGCGTCGATGTTGCCGAAATTAGCGATGAGACCACCTTTGACGATCTCGATGCCAACTCGCTCGAGCGCCTGCAGCTGGTTACGGCTATCGAGGACGAGTTCAACCTCGAGATCGATGACGAGACTCTGCTCTCGCTCAACTCTGTCGCCGACGCCGTCGACGCGATCGAAAACGCCAGGGAGGCCTAGGTCTTGGCTTTGTCTGAACGACTTACGCGTGCCCAGGAAATCCTGGGCCACGAGTTCAATAATAAGGTGCTGCTGCGCGCGGCGCTTACGCATCCCTCGGCAGTCGAGGGCCAGCCGGTTTCTGCCAGCTATGAGCGCCTTGAATTCTTGGGCGATTCCATTTTGGGCGCTGTGGTCGCACGCTCCCTGTTTGAGTCCTATCCGGAGTTTGACGAGGGCAAGCTCACGCGCCTGAAGGTGTCGCTTGTCTCGGGCGCTACGCTGTCCGAGGTGTCGCACGAGCTGGGTATCGACGACATCATCATCTTTGGTGCCTCCGAGACCGGTACCGGCGCGCGTGGCCTGCACTCGGCGCTCGAGAACGTCTATGAGTCGCTCGTGGGCGCGCTGTATCTGGATGCTGGCTGGGATGCGGCGGCGGAGTTTATCCACCGTACGCTTAAGCCCCATTTGGCCTCTGAGCGTGCCGAGCATCCTGCGAACCCCAAGTCGTTCTTGCAGGAGTGCGTGCAGGCAGACGGCCATGAGCCTCCCGCGTATAAGCTTGTTGGCTCCGAGGGCCCGGCGCATGCGCCCACCTTTACCGCCGTGGTGTTGATCGATGGTATTCGCCAGGGTCGCGGCTCCGGCTCCTCAAAGAAGGAAGCCGAGGGAGCCGCTGCACTCGAGGCACTTGACCGCATGGGCTACACCACCAACGGCGTGATTCTCAACAAGAAGCCTGTTTAAGCGAGGAACCGTGTATCTCAAGTCCCTCACGCTCAAAGGGTTCAAGTCGTTTGCCGACCGCGCCCATATGACGTTTGAGCCGGGCCTGACCGTCATCGTCGGTCCCAACGGCTCGGGAAAATCGAACATCTCTGACTCGATTCTGTGGGTCCTGGGCGAGCAGAGCGCCAAGCAGCTGCGCGGCCAGGCCATGGAGGATGTCATCTTCTCGGGCTCGTCAGCGCGCAAGCCGGTGGGTGTCGCCGAGGTCACGCTGGTGCTCGATAACTCGGACCATATGCTGCCCGTCGACTTTGACGAGGTCGCCATCACCCGTCGTATGTATCGCTCGGGCGAAAGCGAGTACCTCATCAACTCGAGTCCGTGCCGCCTGATGGACATTCAGGACATCCTGCACGATTCGGGCTTGGGCAAGGATACGCATTCCATCATCAGCCAGGGCAAGCTCGACGCCATTTTGCAGAGCCGCCCCGAGGAGCGCCGTGCCCTCATCGAGGAGGCCGCCGGCATCTCCAAGCACAAGCGCCGCAAGGAGCGTGCGCTCAAAAAGATTAATTCGATGGACGAGCACTTGACCCGTGCCCGCGACATCAATAAGGAGATCGCCCGTCAGCTGCGGCCGCTGGAGCGTCAGGTCGATCGCGCGCGCAAGTACAAAGAGCTGTCCTCGCGCGCGAACGAGCTTACGCAGATGCTGGCCGTCGACGAGCTTCGTTCGCTGCAGTCGCAGTGGAACGACTTGGAGAGCCGCTCCAAGGAGGGTGCTGCCGAGCTTGAGCTTGCGCAGTACCGCTTGGGCGAAAAGGAACGCGAGCTCGAGAAGTTCCAGGTCATGCTCGAGGAAAAGGGCCTGTTTGTGGGCGATCTGGGCGAGCAGCGCCGCCATATGCAAGACGTGGTCGGTCGCATTAACTCCGATATGCGCCTGCTCGAGGAAAAGGGCCACAATATGGTGTCGCGCCTGTCCGACATGCGCGGCCAGATCTCGAGCTCCGAGCATCAGCGTCGTCGCGTGGTCGAGGAGCTCGAGGATGCACGTGCGCAGCTTGAGGAAGTGACCGGCGCGCACATGCAGGCCCAGGAGGACGTTGACGCCGCTGGTCCTGCCGCCGCTGAGCTCCACGAGCGGCGCGTGGCGCTCGACAATCAGATTTCGCAGCTTACGCGTGAGCAACGCGATGTGCAGCGTGTGGCCGATAACGCGGCGCTCGAACTCGCCAAGGTGAAGGACTCGCTGAGCAACGCCGAGGTCGAGGACAACATGTACGCCTCGCGCCTGGAGCAGATTGATGAACAGCTCGAGGAGGTTACAGCATCGCTTGATAGCCGTCGCGACCGTGCTGAGGAGCTTGAGAGTGCCCTTGAGGCGGCTCGTCAGGCCCAGAACGATGCGCGCGAGGCCACCGAGGTCGCCCGTGCAGCCCTGAAGGACTTGCGTAATCGTGAGAGCGAGGCGCGCAACAAGCTGTCCGAGGTGCGCTCGGAGCTTGCCAGCCAAAAGAAGCTCGATGCCCGCATGGCAGACAGCTCGCCGCTGGTGAGCCGTCTGGTGGGCGCGCTGGGCGACGATGTCTCAGGCCGTCTGGGCGACGTGCTCGACGCCCCTCGTGAGCTTGAGGGCCTGGTTGAGCAACTACTTGCCGGCGATATCGATGCTCTTTTGTTTGATGATGCCGCTACGCTTGAGCGCGCCGGTCGTGCGGCTTTGGACCAAAAGAAGGCTTCGGGCGAGGCGCTGCTGATGGCGCGCGGCGTGAGTGGCTCTGCTGCCGCCGAGGGCGCTGCCGGTACGCGTCTGGTCGATCGTCTGTCCGTGCGCTCCGGTTATGGCCCGGTTGTCGAGGCCCTTCTCGGCGGCTATTACGTGGTCGATGACTTGGCTGCCGCGTTGGCTGCCCCTGTCGTTGACGGTGTGACCTACGTGACTCCCGATGGCGCCCGCGTGAGCTGTGGTGGTCTGGTGCGCGTGGGGCTCGATGCCGGCGAGGCTTCGGGTGCCTTGGAGCGCAAGCGCCGCATCCGTGAGCTCGAGGGCCTGGAACCCGATCTGGCTGCCATCTTTGAGCATGCTTCGGACCAAGTCGTTGAGGCCAACGCCGCCGTCGAGGAGGCACGTGCCGCCGAGGGCGATGCCGCCGGTGAGATCGCCCGTCTTGAGGGCGAGCGCCGCTCGCTGCTCTCCGAGATCGGCCGCTTGGAGCAAAGCGTCAACAATGCCGAGGTCGAGCGCGTGCGCATCTCCAAGCGCCGCGAGCAGGCCTCCGAGGCCGTTCGCGCTGCGCGCCCGCGCGTTGACGAGCTCACCCGTTCGCGTGACGAGGCGCGTGCACAGGCAAGCGACCTGGGTCTCCAGATTGCCGAGGCCAACGATGAGCTCGATCGCGTTCGCCGTGACGATTCCGAGGCCGCCGGTAAGCTCGCCGATGCCAAGGTGCGCCTGGCCCAGACGAGCGAGCGCCTGCGTTCGCTGAAGGGCCGCGTGCCCGACCTTGAGCATCGTCTTGAGGGCATCGACCGTCGTATCCGCGGAACACGCCAGGCTTCGCGCTCGCTCGAGCTGCTGCGCCTGCGCGTCGACCCCATGCACGAACGCTATTCTGCCCTGTTGGAACGCGCATCGGATTGGGCAGCGCGCCTGCGTGACCAGGCCTCTCTGGAAGAGGCGGACTCCGCTTCGCTCAAGAAGACCATCGAGGATGCCAAGGCCGGGGTCTCCCGTGCCAAGGAGCGGGTTGATGCCGCCACGGCGATGCAAAATGAGTTCAAGGTTGCGCGCGGCAAGCTCGAGGTGCAGGTAGAGGCGGCCATCAAGGCCATTACCGCCGACGGTACCACGGTGCTCGAGGAAGCGCTCATGCTGCCGGCGCCCACCGATCGCGATGCCGCCGAGCGCGAGCTCAACCAGCTTGTGCGCCAGATCAACAATCTGGGCCCCGTGAACCAGGTTGCCATGGAGGAGTACGAGCAGCTCAAGCGCCGCGCCGACTACATCGAGGAGCAGCTGGCTGATCTGGAGAGCGCGCGCAAGGCGCTCACCAAGATCACGGTGGCCATTGATCGCAAGATGCGCAAGGCGTTTCTGGTGACGTTTGAGAAGGTCGACGCGAACTTCCGCGAGATCTTCGCCATGCTGTTCCCGGGTGGCCAGGCTCATCTTGAGATGACCGATCCCGAGCATCCTGCCGAGACGGGCATTGAGGTTGTGGCGCAGCCGCGCGGCAAGCGCATTACCAAGATGATGCTCATGTCGGGTGGCGAGAAGAGTCTGACGGCGCTCGCCCTGCTCTTTGCCGTGTACCGCACGCGCACGGTGCCGTTCTATGTGCTGGACGAGGTCGAGGCGGCGCTTGATGACGCCAACCTGTCCAAGCTCATCGGAGCCCTCGATGTGCTGCGTTCCGATACACAGCTCTTGGTCATTTCGCATCAGCGCCGTACTATGGAGGACGCTGACGTTCTCTATGGCGTCTCGATGCAAGCCGACGGCGTCAGCCGCGTCGTCTCGCAAAAACTCGATCGCGAAACCGGAAAGGTCGTGAATGCATAATGGGATTCTTTGACGCTCTCTCGCGCGGACTTGAGCGCAGCCGCGAGGCCCTCAACGAGGTCTTCTACTTTGGCGGCGAGGTCGACGAGGACTTTTGGGAGGACCTTGAGGACACCCTCGTTATGGGTGACATGGGTGCCGAGGCCGCTATTCAGGTCTCCGATGACCTGCGCGATGCCGCAGCCAAGAAGAACCTCAAGACCGCACCGCAGCTTCGTCGCGCTCTGGCCGAGCAGCTTGAGCAGCACTTTGTGCCCATCGAGCGCGATCCGTTCTCCGATACGCCGAGCTGCGTGCTGTTTGTGGGCATCAACGGTGCCGGCAAGACCACGACGGTCGGCAAGATTGCGAGCGCCATGGCTTCCCGCGGCAAGAATGTCGTGATCGGTTCGGCCGATACCTTCCGCGCCGCCGCCATCGAGCAGCTCGATGTGTGGGGTCAGCGCGCCGGTGTTCCCGTCATCAAGCGCGACCGCGGCTCCGACCCGGCGAGCGTTTGTTACGACGTGCTCGACGAGGCCGACAGGCGCGGCAGCGACCTGGTGCTTATCGACACCGCCGGTCGTCTGCATACGAGCCCCGAGCTCATGCGCGAGCTCGCCAAGGTGGTCAACGTGACGCGTAAGCGCGCCGCCAATATGGCCGCCGGCCCCATGCCGGTTTCGGTCGTGCTTGTGATCGATGCCGCCACTGGTCAGAACGGTCTGAACCAGGCGCTCGAGTTTAACGAGGCGCTGGGCCTGGACGGTATTATCATGACCAAGCTCGACGGCACGGCTAAGGGCGGTATCGCCATGGCCGTGGCCGAGAAGCTCAAGCTCCCGATCCTGCGCATCGGCGTGGGCGAGCAGGTCGATGACCTGCAGGAGTTTAACGCCAAAGATTTCTGCCGCGCCCTGGTGGGCGAGTCCAACTAAGGAGTAACCAGTGTTTGATTCCCTGAGCGATCGCCTCAACGACACATTTGACCGCCTGCGCGGCAAGGGTAAGCTGACCGAGGCCGATATCACCTCGGCCATGCGCGACATTCGCATGGCGCTGCTCGAGGCCGACGTTAACTTTAAGGTCGTCAAGGAGTTCGTTGCTAAGACTAAGGAGCGCTGCATGACCGCCGAGGTCATGGAGTCGCTGTCGCCGGCGCAAAACGTCGTCAAGATCGTGCTCGACGAGCTCACCGAGATGCTCGGCTCCACCGAGAGCAAGCTCGTTTTTAGTAACCGCATTCCTAATGTCATCATGCTCGTGGGCCTGCAGGGCTCCGGTAAGACCACGGCTGCCGTAAAGCTTGCCTACCTGCTCAAGAAGCAGGGCCGCTCGCCGCTGCTCGCCGCGTGCGACGTCTACCGTCCCGCTGCTGCCGACCAGCTTGCCACGCTCGGCGGCGAGATCGGCGTGCCGGTCTTCCGCGGTGACGGCGAGCACCCGGTCGACATCGCCAAGGGCGCCATCCAGGAGGCCGTCGACCACCTGCGTGACGTGGTCATCGTCGATACCGCCGGACGTCTTCAGATCGACGAGCAGATGATGCAGGAGGCCGTCGACATCAAGAAGGCCGTCAAGCCCGACCAGGTGCTGATGGTCGTCGACGCCATGACCGGCCAGGATATCGTCAACGTGGTCTCGACGTTTGCCGAGCGCACCGACTTTGATGGTGTGATTATCTCCAAGCTCGACGGTGACGCCCGTGGCGGTGGCGCGCTTTCGGTGCGTCAGGTGACCGGCAAGCCCATCAAGTTCGTGAGCATGGGCGAGAAGCCCGACTCGCTGGAGCCGTTTTACCCGGACCGCATGGCCAAGCGCATCTTGGGCATGGGTGATGTCGTAGGTATTATCGAGAAGGCCCAGGAGGCAGCCGATGCAGAGCAGCTTGAGGCTGCCGAGCGTATGCTGCGCGAGGGCTTCACCATGAACGACATGCTCGACCAGATGAAAGCCGTCAAAAAGATGGGCGGCATGAAGGGTATCCTGGGCATGCTCCCCGGTGGCCAGCGCGCGCTCAACCAGATGGGCGGTAACCTGGACGAGGGCATCTTCGACAAGAACGAGGCCATCATCATGTCGATGACCAAGGAGGAGCGTCTGCGTCCCTCCATCATCAACGGCCAGCGTCGCGCGCGTATCGCCAAGGGCGCCGGTGTGACCCCCACCGAGGTCAACAGCCTTATGAAGCAGTGGGGCGAGATGAACAAGATGATGGGCCGCATGCGCACGATGGCCAATCAGGCACAGGCCGGCGGCAAGAAGGGCAAAAAGGGCAAGAAGGGCAAGAAGATGCGCATGCCCAATATCCCTGGGCTGGACGCTATGGGTCTGGGCGGCATGGGCGGCCTGGGTACGGGCGGTCCCAAGTCCGATATGGAGCTGCTGCGCCAGATGGAAGCACAGATGCGCAATAAGAAATAGGGCTGTAATTCCAGCTTGATATGGCAAAGGCCACTCGGAAGCTACCGGGTGGCCTTTGTTGTTGGCTTTGATAGTTGGGCTGCGTTCAGCGTCGCGCCCCGAGCTCGCGGTGCCGTGCCGTTAGTGGCAGCCGCAGTCCTCGTGGCCCTCGTGCTCGTGATGGCCGTGGCAGCTGCAGGACTCGCCATGTTCGTGGGCGTGGTCGTGGTCATGGCCGTGGCAGCCGCACGTGGCCTCGCCGTTCTGTGCGAGCGTTCCGGCGATAAGGGCCTCGACACAAGCGTCGCAGCTGCCCTGAGCTCCTGCGTACACCGTGATGCCGGCTTGGGCAAGCGCGTTGATGGCGCCACCGCCGATGCCGCCGCAGATGAGCGTGTCCACGCCACCGTTGGCGAGCAGGCCCGCAAGGGCACCGTGGCCGGTGCCGTCGGTGCCCACGACCTGCTCGTTGAGTACCTTGCCATCCTGAATGTCGTAGATCTTGAACTGCTCGCTGCGGCCAAAGTGCATAAAGATGTTGCCGTTGTCGTACGTGGTTGCCACCCTCATGGTGTCGACCTCCTTTGCTGGCCATGCGGCCGTCGTTGCGGTGATGGGGGAGTACGCGATATTGCCGCCCTCGATGACGAGCGCCCGCCCGTTGACCAGCGCGTTTGCCACCTTGCGATGTGCGCGGCTGCAAATAGCCGCCACCGTGGCGCGCGCGATACCCATCTGCTTTGCGACTGCCTCTTGGTTAAGGCCTTCCAGGTCGCACAGGCGCAGCGCCTCGAGTTCGTCGACCGTCATGTCGATGGCGTCTCCGCTGGCTAGGCCGTCAGGGGTAAAGCCGCGGTATTCGGGGATGATCCCGACGCGGCGCAGTTTCTCGCGTCTTCCTGCCATACGTGCTCCTTATCTGACATATGTCAACAATAGAATAGCGAACGCGCAGATTAACGCAAGGAATTTCTGGCATATGCCAGAAAATGAAGGCATATGTTTGGGCTGTGGGGCCGCATGTGCCTGGGATACAATGAATCTCGCTTTTAGGCGACTGACAGGAGGGTCAATGAGCAAGGCTGATCAACAGTTTGTAACCATGTGCCGCGATATTCTGGACCATGGCACCACCACCGAGGGCCAAAAGGTCCGCCCGGTGTGGGAGGATGGCACCCCTGCCTATACCATTAAAAACTTTGGTGTCACGGCACGCTATGACCTGCGTGAGGAGTTTCCGGCGCTTACCTTGCGTCGTACGGCCCTCAAATCTGCCATGGATGAGATCCTATGGATCTATCAAAAGAAGTCCAATAACGTGCATGACCTCAACAGCCATATTTGGGACGAGTGGGCCGACGAGACTGGCTCCATCGGCAAGGCCTACGGGTATCAGATTGGGCAGAAGAGCCATTATGCCGAGGGCGACTTTGACCAGATGGATCGCGTGCTGTACGACCTTAAGAACACGCCGTACAGCCGCCGCATTATGACGAACACCTATGTGTTTAGCGACCTGTCCGAGATGCACCTGTATCCGTGTGCCTACAGCGTGACGTATAACGTGACGCAGCGTCCGCAGGATGATAAACCGACGCTCAACATGATTCTCAACCAGCGCAGCCAGGATATTTTGGCTGCGAACAACTGGAATGTGTGCCAGTACGCCATTTTGCTGATGATGGTCGCGCAGTCGGTCGATATGATCGCTGGCGAGCTGCTGCATGTGATCGCCGATGCCCACATTTACGACCGTCATGTCGATATCGTCCGCGAGCTTATCGAGCGTCCGCAGTTTGCGGCTCCCAAGGTAACGCTCAACCCCGATGTGCATGATTTCTATGCGTTTACGACCGATGATCTGATTGTCGAGGGCTATGAGCACGGCCCTCAGGTCAAGAACATCCCCATTGCGGTGTAGGTGACGCGCATGACGTGTAAGCTTTCTGCCATTGTCGCCGTGTGTGACGACTGGGGCATTGGTTGCGAGGGCGACATGGTGGTGTCCAATCGCTCCGATATGCGCCATTTTGTGGCGTGCACCAAAGGCTGTCCGGTCATTATGGGACGCAAGACGCTGCTGAGTTTTCCCGGCGGGCGCCCGCTTAAGAATCGACGCAATATCGTGCTCACGCGCGATGGGGACTTTGCTCCCATGGGCGTCGACGTGGTGCATAGCATCGACGAAGCGCTCGCCGCGGTAGCCGATGAGCCCGTTGCGTGGGTGATCGGTGGCGGCGAGGTGTATCGGCAGTTTTTGCCGTATTGCGCCGAGGCCGAGGTTACGCATAACCATTGCGTGCATGACGTGGATACGTATTTTCCCGATCTGGATGCCGATCCCGCGTGGGAGATTGCGCGGCGTGGCGGTGTTGCCACGATTGCCTCGGGCGAGGGCGACGAGGGTGTCGATTATGAGTTCGTAACGTATCGTCGCGTTGAGGCGTAAATCGTCCGGCGTGAACGGTATCATCGGATTGTTTGAATGCATGGGGCGGCGCTTAGCGTCGCCTCGTTTGGTATAGATGCGCTGTAAAGAAAGGTGCGGGCTGGCTGCTATGACTGATGCCGTTGAGGTGCTGCGAATCGATTCGCTCGAGGACGAGCGGCTTGATGCCTACGTGCGACTGACCGAGCGTGAGCTGCGCTGCGTGCTGGAGCCGCAGAAGGGCATTTTTATCGCCGAGAGTGCCAAGGTCATCGAACGTGCGGTTCGCGCCGGATACGAGCCGGTGAGCTTTCTTTTGGGCGAGCGCTGGCTCGACCAGATGATGCCGCTGTTTGAGCGCCTGGCGGTACGCGAGGGCGCGGGTCCGGTTCCCGTGTTCGTTGCCTCGATGGAGCTTATGGAGCGGCTGACGGGTTTTAACGTGACGCGCGGTGCGCTCGCGGCATTTCGTCGCCCGCGACAGATTCCGGTTGATGAGTTCTTGGGCGGCGTCGTCGAGGCGGCGGGGGAGCGCCCGGTGCGCGTGTGCGTGCTCGAGGGCATTGTCGACCATACCAATGTGGGCGCAATATTCCGCTCGGCGGCCGCGCTCAACGTCGACGGCATTTTGGTCAGTCCTACGTGTTGTGATCCGCTGTATCGTCGTTCTGCCCGCGTGAGCATGGGCACGGTGTTCCAGGTGCCCTGGACACGCATTGGCAGCGAAGCGCGCGTATGGCCGCATGATGGGCTGGCGGCGCTACACGATGCCGGCTTTTCGTGTGCCGCTATGGCGTTGACGGATGATTCGGTGTCGCTGGACGATCCCGCGCTGCAGGAGATTGACCGCCTGGCAATCTTTATGGGCACCGAGGGTGCTGGCTTGGGCGCCAAGACCATTGCGGGCTGCGACCGCGCCGTGCGTATTCCGATGGCGCACGGGGTCGATTCGCTTAACGTGGCCGCGGCAAGTGCTGTCGCCTTTTGGCAGCTGTGCCCGCATGTGAGCAACGAGTACCACTACCAGCCGGGGCTGTATCACTAGGCAATTATTTCGCACTGGGCTCTGGTTCGGGGCGTTTCGGCCGATACCGGTCGGTGCTAAGCTGGTATTGGCTTTGGTCTTAAATTGCCGTTTTGTTGTTTGATGTACGCTGTTGGGGAGGGCGTGTGGCTAAGAAATCTACGGCTATCGATGTGACGCAGGGTGTCATTTGGCAGCAACTGCTTTCGCTGTGCGTCCCTATCTTCTTTAGCTCGTTTTTTCAGCAGGCTTACACGCTTATCGGTACCTATATCGTCGGTCAGTTTGGCGGCAAGCTCGCGCTGGGTGGCATTCAGGCCACGATGGTGCTCACCGAGCTCTGCATCGGCTTTTGCGTTGGCGTTGGCGCTGGCTGCGCGGTCATTACCGGTCAGTATTTTGGTCAGCACGATGATGAGCGATTGAGTCGTTCGGTCCATACGGCCATGACGCTCGCGCTGGTGGGCGGTATCGTTTTCTCGATTCTTGGCATAGTGTTCGTTGAGCCCATGCTGGTACTTATGAACACGCCGCATGAACTATTGGCCGAGGGCGTGGCCTATGCTCGTTGCTATTTTGCCGCCATGGTTGCGGCGCTGCTGCTCAATATGGGAACGGCGCTGCTGCGCGCCGTGGGCGACACACGCGGTCCTGCTGTGATCATTGCTTCCGGCTGCCTTGTTAATGCGGTGCTGGATGTCATCTTCGTTGCCGTGCTTCATATGGAGGCTCTGGGCTGCGGCATCGCGGTGGCGCTGACCATTTGCTCCAACGCCACGATGATCGTGATTCGTATGATGCACGCTCCGGGTGCGTGGCGGCTTTCACTGTCCAAACTCTGCATTGATCCTGGCATTTGTAAGAGCATGATCTCGTGTGGTCTGCCGCTTGGCTTTCAGTCTGCTGCGTATTCGATTTCCAACGTTTTGATTCAGGTGTCGGTCAACTCGTTTGGTGCCGATGTCACCACGGCGTGGGGTCTTTCGGGCCGTTTGGATGGCATTGTCTGGATGGTTACCGAGGCGCTTGGCGTTTCGATCACCACGTTCTCGGCACAGAACTTTGGCGCGCGCAACTACGAGCGCATGCGCAAGGGCTACCATACGTCGCTTGTGCTGTCGTTTATGCTCATTGGTGGCCTGTCTGCCGTGCTACTGGTGTTCTCGGGTCCGTTGTCGCGTCTGTTTGTCGACGATGCTTCGATTTCGGCCTACACCACGACGATTCTTCATTTCATCGCGCCGTTCTACGCGATCTTCTCGATTATCGAAAACGCGTCCGGCTCCATCCGCGGCGCTGGCGTGAGCTTCCAGCCTATGATGCTCACGATTTTTGGCACCGTCGTGCTCAGGGTGATCTGGGTGTTTGCGATTATGCCGTTCGATCCGTCGCTTGAGCACCTGCTGCTGGTTTACCCCGTAACCTGGCTCATCACGGCCACGATGTTTACCATCTACCACCACAGCGGCAACTGGCTCGGCCGCGCCACCGCCTAATGATCCGTAGGGGACGGAGGAAAACGGATCATTGACCTGGCAATAAGGCAAAATGATCCGTTTTCCTCCGTCCCCTTCGGATCATTTAGTATTCGATGCCTTGGCGGGCTAGGAGGCCTTCGTCGAAGTAATGTTTGACGGGGCGCATTTCGGTGACCAGGTCTGCCAGATCGGCGAGGGGCAGCAGACCGCGGCCGGTGAGCACGAGCTCCGTGGTGGCGGGCTTTGTCGCGATCAGCGCTTCGACATCCACGCGCGTCACAAATCCACGGCGCATGGCCTCGCCAAGTTCGTCTAGAATCAGAACGTCGACTTGGCTAATCTGCTCGCGCGCCAGCTCCATGATCTGTGCGGCACAGGCTTCGGGCGTGTCGCGGTCGGCTTGTACGATGCGCAGACCTAAACGGGGCGCCGCATCATGCTCGGCGCAGTGCAGCTTCTTGGCAAACTGCAGCATAAGCACGTTAAGTCCATAGCCCGTGGCGCGCAGTGCAAGCCCCAGCGCAGCCGTCGTCTTGCCCTTGCCGTCGCCCGTGTAGATCTGAACCTTGCCGACTTCCAGTGATGCCATCTCTGTCCTTTCGTGCCCGGCGTCGGTTTATCGTCGCTCGGGTTGGGTATTCTAGAAAGCATTATCAACCCCAGTAGATGGAGTTCAAGCAGATGGAGATGGATGACAACAAACGTAGACGGAATATGATCCTCTACGTGCTCATCGCCTTCGTCGTCTACCTCGTGCTCTCGACCGTTCTGTTCCCCAACATCGGTCACACGCAGCAGATTACGAAGACCGATTACTCGACCTTTGTCAAAGCGCTCGATAAGAAGAGTGTCGACAAGGTCGAATACAATACGGACGATTACACGATTTATTACACCAAGAAGGGCGAGGACGAGAACATCGCCTACAAGACGACCGGTGTGCCAAACGATGCGGGCTTTACCGATCGCGTGCTTGAATCCGGCGCCTCGCTGGAATCTGTTGTCCCCGATAAGAACTCGGGTCTGATGACTTACTACCTGCTTACGCTCATTCTTCCCATGGCTATCTTCTTCCTCATCGGTTGGTGGCTCAATCGTCGCATGAAGAAGGCCATGGGCGATGACGGCCCGTCGATGAACTTTGGCGGCGGTGGTTTTGGCGGCGGCGGACTGGGCAAGTCCGGTGCTCGCGTTATCGCTTCCAAGGATGTGGGCGTGACCTTTAAGGACGTTGCTGGCCAGGAAGAGGCCAAGGAATCCCTTAAGGAGGTCGTCGACTTTCTGGAGAAGCCGCAGCGCTACGAGGAGATCGGCGCCAAGCTGCCGCGCGGTGCTCTTCTTGTCGGCCCTCCGGGTACCGGTAAGACCCTGCTTGCCAAGGCTGTGGCCGGCGAGGCCGGTGTTCCGTTCTTTAGCATTTCGGGCTCGGAGTTTGTTGAGATGTTTGTCGGTCGCGGCGCTGCTAAGGTGCGTGACCTGTTTAAGCAGGCCAAGGAAAAGGCCCCGTGCATCGTTTTTATCGATGAGATCGATACCATCGGCAAAAAGCGTGACGGCGGCGGCTTTAGCGGCAACGACGAGCGCGAGCAGACGCTCAACCAGCTGCTGACCGAGATGGACGGCTTCGATAACCACAAGGGTATTGTCGTTCTCGCTGCTACCAACCGACCCGACAGCCTTGACCCGGCCCTGTTGCGCCCCGGCCGTTTTGATCGTCGCATCCCCGTTGAGCTGCCCGACCTGACCGGCCGCAAGAACATCCTTGAGCTCCATGCCAAGAGCGTGAAGACGCAGCCCCCGATCGACCTGACTGCGATCGCCCGTGCCACGCCCGGCGCCTCGGGTGCCGACCTGGCCAATATCATCAACGAGGGCGCCCTGCGCGCCGTTCGCGAGGGTCGCAAGCGTGCAACCCAGGACGACTTCGAGGAGTCGGTGGAGGTCGTCATCGCCGGTCAGCAGCGCAAGTCCACGGTGCTGTCCGATCACGAGAAGCAGGTCGTTTCTTACCACGAAATCGGCCATGCCATCGTTGCCGCTCGCCAGAAGGGCTCTGCGCCGGTCACGAAGATTACCATCGTACCGCGCACGAGCGGTGCTCTGGGCTACACCATGCAGGTCGAGGAGGATGAGCGCTTCCTGACCACACGCCAGGAGGTCCTGGACAAGCTCGCCGTCTATTGCGGTGGCCGTGCAGCCGAGGAGCTCATCTTTGGTGAGATGACGACCGGCGCAGCCAACGATATCGAGCAGGCCACCAAGCTCGCCCGTAACATGGTGACGCGCTTTGGTATGTCCGATGAGTTTGGCATGATGGCACTCGGTACCGTTCAGAATGCGTACCTCAACCAGGACACGTCTCTCACCTGCGCCCCCGGTACGGCCGAGCGCGTGGACGCGATTGTCGCCAAGCTGATCGAGGATGCGCATGACCGCGCCCTGCAGATTCTCAAGGAGAACAAGTTTAAGCTCCACGAGCTGGCTCGTTATCTGTACAAGAAGGAGACGATCACGGGTGAGGAGTTTATGAATCTCCTCACGCGCGAGAACCCGCTGATGCCAAAGCAGCAGTAATACTAGTTGCACAGTGTCAATCGCCCCATTTGAGTGTCCATCTCAAATGGGGCGTTTTGCGTGGGGAGAGTTGTATATGAAGATCGTGGTAAGTGCCTGTTTGATGGGCGAGAGCTGCAAGTATAACGGGCTCGACAACTACCATCGCGAGCTGGTCGAGGCTTGCGAGCGTACGGGGACCGAGGTCCTGTTGGTATGCCCTGAGGTTTTTGGTGGCTTGCCTACACCGCGCAAGCCGTCCGAGATTGTGAACGGAGAGGTTCGTACCTGCGAGGGCGTGTCGGTTGATCGCGAGTTTCGCCAGGGTGCTCAACGTGCGCTCGATATGTGCGAGCAGGCGGGCGGCCCGTCCGAGATTGTTGCGTGCATTTTGCAGGATCGCAGTCCGTCGTGCGGCGTGGGCCATATCTACGACGGTTCCTTCAGCGGCACGCTCACAACGGGTAACGGTGTCTTCGTTGACCTGCTCCTGCGCCACGGCTACCGCGTGATCCCGGCAAGCGAATTCGATCCCAGCATGCTGGAACATTGTCCATAGCACTCGAACCCAACACTTCCTCACGGGTGACCGTTTTGGCATCATCCGTGAAGTTGATATTGAGTACGACCCGGTCATCAAAGACGTAGACCGAGTTGACAGGCGCCGTACCCAGGCAGCCCCTCCCCGCGGCCCTCACGCAGGAACGCGCACACGGCCTTCCCGTCTCTTGCGCCCCTCCCGGAACTGTCCACATCAGTGTAGCCAATCCAGTCCGCCAAGGGCTGCAGCCCGGACAACGCCGCGATGGAGGGCTTCTTCGGCCTGCTCAAGAGGGAGTTCTGGCACGGCAGGGACTGGTCGGGCTGGGCCCCCGCCCGCTTCATCGAGGAGCTCGGGGCCTGGATCGGCCGCTACAATACGGAGAGGCGCAGCGATGCGCTCGGCGGCCGCACGCCGGCCGAGTTCCGCGCCGCGCTGGGAAGGGCCGCGTAGCGGTCCAAGAAATCGTCCGCAGTCCCCATTCTTGCCCCTTTGGGACAGCTTCTTGTTGGGGCGTGCCCGCCCCAAACCCTGCTAGGAATGAGTACAGCAAACTGAAATATTCAAATTAGTCTTTGCAAATTACCTTTGAACATTCACCATCAATTACAATTCCCTGACGGTTGTTAATTGGGCATAGATTCAAATCCGAAAACTCAGTCATTATCTTCTCGGTAACTTTCTTAAATGGTGCTGTAAGATAATGCGGAAGAACATAGAAATCAATCAAATTAAGCCCTGCATCATCTTCTTGTGAGTAGTCCTCCGGCTTTTCATCCATTTGCTCGATATATTGGATGCTTGGAGCGCATACAATCGCACCTGCCGATTCACCAATCATCAGTTTTCCCTTTGCCAATTCTTTCTTCAACAGCTCATCCGTTCCCGTTTTACGGAGCTGGTCTATAAGGAAAAAAGAATTTCCGCCGGTAAAATAGATCACATCCGCATCTTCAAAAAGAGACTGTATCGTTGAATAAGCCTCCGTTGAAATATCAATTTCAGTTACGATTGCTCCCAACTTTTTGAATAATTTTCGAGCCGAGCCGACATAACCGGTGTAGCCTTCACGCAGCGAAGCTGTTGGAATAAATGCGACTTTTTTATTTTCAATTTCTTCCTTTATCAGACTTCCTACACTTGAAAAGTGAGAACATAAAAACAGTTTCATCAATATTCTCCTTTATATATAAATTCTTATTTGTTGAACTAAGCCGTGTATACCATACTCTCCAATGAAAGAACGCCCTGATATAGCGAAATTTTGCCGTTTTCCTGCGTACGTGCGTACACACTCCACAGGAATTCTAAGGGGCCTGCCCCCTTAGCACACGGACTTTGGAACAAAGTCTAGTGTGTTACGCCTTGCCAGAGGTGTACAGGCTCCCGGTATGCACGTACGAAGCAATTGCCATCAATGCGCCATATAAGTGGCGATCAAGTTCGCATAAAGCGACCTTGATCCCGCAAAACAAAAGGCAGGATACCATCACCACGATGATACCCTGCCTCTGTTCGTTTCTGTTTACCGTTCCGAGTACGAACTGAATGCTGGAGCAATATAAAACCACCACAAAGGTGCCTGTGAACTGCCTCCCATTTCTTGGACATCGGGAAATGGGAGGTTTTCCATGAGTATAGATCTCAGGTCGAAGCACGACCTGGAGTCCAGGAGGCGGGCCGTCGAGCTCTTCGACGCCGGCGTCGGCTGCAAGCCGGCGGCCGAGGCCCTGTCCGTCCCCCGCGAGACCGTGAGAGAATGGCAGTGGGTATACCGGGCGTTCGGAAGCGAGGCGCTGCTGTCCATGGACGGGAAGCAATCCAGTTACACATTCGAGCAGAGGGTCGCCGCGGCGTCGGCCGTGGTCGACGACGGGATGGCGAAGGCCGACGCCATGGCCGAGTTCGGGATCAGGTCGAAATCCCCGCTGGAGCGCTGGTGCAGGCTCTACCGCGAGGGCGGCGCCGAGGCGCTGCGGCCCCGCCCGAAGGGCAGACCGAGGGGGTCGAGGTCGAAACCCCGGGCCCGCACCCGCGAGCAGGAGCTCGAGGAGCGCTGCCGCAGGCTCGAGGCCGAGGTCGCCTACCTAAAAAATTGCGCGCCCTGGTCGAGCGGGACGGGCTCTGACCAGGGCGGCGGCCGAGGCGGTGAGGGCGCTGCGCGCGGAGGGGCACTCCCTGCGCCACCTGCTGGAGTGCTCGGGGCTCAGGAGGTCGACCTACTACTACGCGCTGGCGCACCCGCGGAGGCCGACCCGGCCCGAGCTGCGCGACGCCGCGGCCGAGATATTCTCGCGCACCGCCAACGGCTGCGGGCACCGGCAGATAGCCATGTGCCTGCGCGCCGAGCTGGGCGCGGTCGTGGCCGACAAGACCGTGCTCAAGATGATGCGCGAGATGGGCATCCGGTGCGGGATACGCCGCCGGGGCTCCCGCCGCCGGTACAGCTCCTACAGGGGGCTCGTGGGGAGCACGTTCGAGAACGTCATCGCGAGGGACTTCGGCGCCGAGGGGCCGTGGCAGAAGCTCGGCACCGACGTCACCGAGTTCAAGGTGGCCGGCGCCAAGGCCTACTGGGCCCCGGTGCTCGACTTCTGCACGAAGGAGATCGTGGCGAGCGACATATCGACCTCGCCGGACCTCGCCCAGCAGCACAGGATGCTCGACCGGCTCCTCGAGGCCCTGCCCGACGGGGCGGCGCCGACCATGCATTCGGACATGGGCTGGCAGTACCAGCACGAGTCCTACACCTCCAGGCTGGAGGGGGCGGGCATCACCCAGAGCATGTCGAGCAAGGGGAACTGCATCGACAACGCCACCACCGAGCAGCTCTTCGGCCACGTGAAGGACGAGTTCTACCGCGGCAGGGAGTGGGGCAGCTTCGGGGACTTCAAGCGCGACCTAGAGGGGTACATAGCCCATTGGAACACGCGGCGCAGGCAGGTAAGATTGAAGGGCCTGACGCCGGAGGAGTTCCGGAACCGGGCCCTTGCGGCGTAGTCGCTATTTATTCAGTCCAAGTTTCGGGGCGCAGTTCACTGTCCCCTTTGTGGTGGTTTTGGTAGGTTAGGCGAGGAGCGTGTGGCCGTAGGTGTTGGCAGCCTTGATGGCGGCGGCGAACTTTTCGTCGGTGAAGGGCCCGGGGTTTCCCTGCTTCCACTCGTTGGTGGTGTGCGCGTACTCGCACAGGGCGGGGATATCGGACTCGGAAAGCCCGACCTGCTCAAGCGTCACGGGCAGTCCCATCTGCTTGTTAAAGGCTGAGTAGCGCTCAAGGTTCTCGGTATCGCCCGTGTAGGCAAACAGCACCAGCACGCCCAGGCTCACGACCTCGCCATGCAGGTAGGTGCCCTCGCGCGGAATGCTGCAGGTGGCGTTGTAGAACGCATGCGCCACGCTCGAGTTGTAGTAGTAATCGTTTTGGTTGGTCAGGTTGGAGACGTAGCCCGTGTTGACCACGATATCGAGCGCGATCTGCTTGACGGCTTCGGTCGACAGGTTCTGGCGAACGTCCTCAAGACCCTGCACGCCATAGGTAAACAGCGGCTCGGAGCAGGTGTGTGCGAGCGCCAGGCCAAGACCTGCGGTGTGCTCCAGGTTGCCGGCGCTCGTGGCGTACTCGACCTCGGACTGCTTGGACAGGGCATCGCCCACGCCCGCCCAGAAGTACTCCGCCGGAGCCTCGGCGATGATCTTGGGGTTGATGAAGATGTGCGCGGGGCGGTTGGGGTACGAATAGCCCTCGAGCGAGCCGTCGTCGTTGTAGACAACGGCAATGGCGGTCGCGGCCGAGCAGTTGGAGCAGATCGTCGGTACCGTAAAGACGATCTTCTTGAGCTCGATGGCCGCCGTCTTGACGGTGTCGAGCGCTTTGCCGCCACCGCATGCGATGAGCACATCGGCCTCTCGGCAGGCGGGGGAGTTAACAAGCTTGGCGATATTGGCACGCGTGCTGTTGGTGCCGTAGACGCGTGTCTCCAGAATCTCGATGTCGGTGCCCTCCAGTGCCGCTTCGATACTGGGAAGCGCCGCGGCCAGTGCTCGTTTACCACCGATAATCGCGACCTTGGCCGCTCCGTACTCGTCCAGCGCGCCGGGCAGCTCGTCAAAGCAGTCCTCGCCGACGGTGTAGTCGCTCATTCCAATCGTGCGCATAGCAGCCTTCTTTCGTTAGATAAAGTGCTTTCAGGTATTTTGCTCCAAGTGAGTGCTTGCGACCGCGAGAAATTACTAAAGTATGAAACCGATGTTGAGGGTTTTTCGCCGGCGTTGACCGTGCTACCATACAGCGCATAAGCGTTGATGGGGACGAGTAGTCGGCCGTCCGTGTGCTACAGAGAACGGGGAGCGCTGAGAACCCGTGCATGCGACCGATGAAAATCACCCCGAAGCTGCGGTCCCAACGGACGCGCCGTACAGGCACGTCTTAGTAGACATCGCCGAGATGGTCGTCGATACAGGCCAGCCGAGTAACGGATGCGAGCGCGCTGTAATGCGGGTGAGGGCATCTAAGCTGGGTGGTTAAGCGAAGAGCTTTTGCGGGCAGACGGCCCGTTTTGTGGCGCTTCGTCCCAGCTTGCAGGGACGGGCGCTTTTTTTGGTGCCCAACGGGCGTGCGCGCCCACGACATGAAAGGGGTACCGTGGCAAACGAGTACAAGCAGACGATGAATCTGCCCAAAACCGGTTTTCCCATGCGTGCCGGTCTTTCCAAGTCCGAGCCCAAGCGACTCAAGGACTGGCAGGACAACAAGGTCTACGAGCAAGTTCTGAAGAAGAACGAGGGTCACAAGAAGTTCGTGCTGCACGACGGCCCTCCGTACGCCAACGGTCCGATCCACATCGGCCACGCCATGAACAAGATTTCCAAGGACATGATCAACCGCTACTGGATGATGCAGGGCTATGAGGTCCCCTATGTCCCTGGTTGGGACTGCCACGGCCAGCCGATCGAGCACAAGGTCGAGGAGAAGCTCGGCACCGAGAAGTTCAACCAGACCTCTACGGCTAAGATCCGTGAGCTCTGCAACGAGTTCGCCGTCGAGAACATCGAGCTGCAGAAGGCCGGTTTCCGTCGTCTGGGCGTGCTCGGCGACTGGGACAACCCCTACCTGACGCTCTATCACCAGCATGACGCCGCCGACATCGAGGTCTTCAAGGCCATGTTCGATAAGGGCATGATCTATCGTGGCCACAAGCCGGTTCACTGGTGCAAGCACTGCCACACCGCGCTGGCCGAGGCCGAGATCGAGTACTCTGACGAGACGAGCCCCTCCATCTTCGTTCGCTTTGAGATGACCTCTAAGCCCGCCGGCCTCGAGAACTTCGACGGCCCGGTCGACTTCATCATCTGGACGACCACGCCGTGGACCATCCCCTCCGACCAGGCAGTTTCCCTCAAGCCCGGCGCCGCCTATGTCGCCGTTGAGCACGAAGGTCGTGCCGAGGTCATGCTCAAGGACCTGGCTCCCAAGTGCTGCGAGGAGTTTGGCTGGGAGTACACCCCGGTTATGGTCGACGGCAAGCCCTACGTGGTTCCCGCCGAGACCTTCCACCACATTCACTACAAGCAGCCGATCTTTGACGGTGTCGAGGGCGTGGCACTGCTGGCCGATTACGTCGGTGTGGATGACGGTACCGGTATCGTCCACAACTCGCCCGGCCACGGCGTCGACGACTACTTCGCCTGCCTCAAGGAGGGCATCACCGACATCTGCATGCCGGTCGATGACGACGGCAAGTTCTACACCGGTGAGGAGTTTGGCACCGGTGGCCCCTTCAGCGGTATGGATACCGATGAGGCCAACCCGCACATCATTGAGTTCCTGCGCGAGCGTGGCACCCTGGTCCTCGAGAAGAAGATCACGCACAGCTATCCGCACTGCTGGCGCTGCAAGCACCCGGTGCTCTTCCGTGCTACCGACCAGTGGTTTGTCTCGATGGACAAGACCGGTTTGCGCGAGCAGGCTGGCAAGGAGGTCCGCGAGAACGTCAAGTGGTATCCGGCCCACGCGGCCAACCGCATCGGTGCCATGGTCGAGCAGCGTCCCGACTGGTGCATCAGCCGTCAGCGCAACTGGGGCGTGCCTATCCCCAGCTACACCTGCGCCGACTGCGGCGAGAAGGTCATGAACGACGCCACGCTCGACGCCGTCATCAAGCTCTTCCACGAGAAGGGCTCCGATGCCTGGTTCACCGACGCTCCCGAGAGCTACCTGGGCGAGGCCTGTGTCTGCCCCAAGTGCGGCGGTCATCACCTCAAGTCCGATAAGGACATCCTCGACGTGTGGTGGGACTCCGGCGTGTCCTGGAAGGCCGTCTGCGAGTACCGTCCCGAGCTGGAGTACCCGGCGGACGTGTATCTCGAGGGCTCCGACCAGCACCGTGGTTGGTTCCAGAGCTCGCTGCTCACCTCGGTGGGCGCCAACGGCCACGCTCCCTACAAGGCGGTCGTCTCGCAGGGCTTCACCCTCGATGGTCAGGGCCGCAAGATGTCCAAGTCGCTCGGCAACGTCATCGACCCCAACAAGGTCTGCGACGAGATGGGCGCCGACATCATCCGCCTGTGGGTTGCCTCCGTCGACACCAGTTCCGACGTTTCCATCGACCACGAGATTCTCGCTCGTACGTCCGACGCCTACCGTCGTTTCCGCAACACGCTGCGCTTCCTGCTCTCCGAGCTCGAGGGTCAGTTTGAGCCCGAGACCGACGGCGTCGCCTTTGCCGACCTGCTGCCGCTCGACAAGCTCATGGTTGCCCGCCTGACCCAGGTCCAGGCCGAGGTCGACGACGCCTACGCGAGCTACGAGTTCCCGCGCGCCTACCGTGCGCTCTACGACTTCGTGGTTACCGAGCTCTCCAACGTGTACCTCGACGCTCTGAAGGACCGTCTGTACTGCGACAAGCCCGGCTCGCTCGAGCGCCGCAGCGCTCAGACCGTGCTGGCCGAGCTCTTCTCGATGCTCATGCGCGACCTGCAGCCGATCCTGTCCTACACCGTCGACGAGGCCATGGCATATGCGCCCGCCGGCTGCGTCGACCACCAGAAGTACGCCGCGCTGCTCGATTGGTACAAGTCGCCCATCACGGTTGATGAGGCCAACGAGTTTGAGGGCGTGCTCGAGGCTTCTCTCGAGCTCCGTAGCGCCGTGACCAAGGCCCTTGAGGATGCCCGTTCTGCCGGCACCTTCACCAAGAGCCAGCAGGTCCGCGTCGAGGCGGTCGTTCCCGCCGAGATGTATGCGCTGCTGACCGGCGACAAGGCCGTCGACCTGGCCGAGTTCTACATCGTCTCCGATGTTGAGCTGACCCAGGGCGAGGAGCTCTCCGTTGCTATCGAGGCTGCCGAGGGCGAGTGCTGCGACCGTTGCTGGAACTACCGCACCACCGTCGGCGAGTACAACGGCCACGCTCACATCTGCGAGAGGTGTGCGAATGCCCTTTAAGGCACGGTAACTCGGCATTTTAGTTATAGGGAGAATTTGGGCGCCTTCGGCCCATTTGCTCCGCTGAATAAAAGCGGCATTCCGTTTTTCGGAATGCCGCTTTCGTTTTTAGCTGGTTATTTCGCTTGCGTTGGTGGATATGTCGTGCGTTCTGCGTGTGGCAATATAAGATGGTTAATTGCGTTAAACGTAATTCGATGTTTTTGAGGGTAGGGGATTGATTTGGGTCGTTCTGCGGATATGACGCCGCCTTTGCGTTGGCGGTTGGGTGTTGCTGGTAGCGTGGCGTTGGCCGTGCTGCTTGTTGACCAGCTGACCAAGCTTGCGGTTCGTGCCGTCGGCGATGCTCTGCATGTGACTATTATCCCCGGTGTGATCGACTTCCTTTTCGTGCGTAACATCGGTGCTGCCTTTAGCATGGGCGAGGGACATGGCCTCGCGTTTGCCGTGCTGGCGTTTGTCGTTATCGTTGCGATCGCGGTGTACTTGCTTCGCGCGCCCCAGCTTGCTCGCTTTGAGGTTGTGGGCATGGCTATGGTCGTGGGCGGCGCCATTGGCAATGCGATCGACCGTCTGGCTTTTGGCTTTGTGACCGATTTTATTGCCACCACCTTCATCGACTTCCCCGTCTTCAATGTTGCCGATATCGGCATTACCGTGGGCGTCGTGCTCGCCCTCTTTGGCTACATGTTCTTGAGCCCCGCGGCCCGTGAGGTCGATGCGACCGCCGAGCTTAACGCCCGTGACGAGGCCCGCGCCAAGCGCAAAGCCAAGCAGCGTGGGGAGCGTGCCCGCAAGATTCGCGAAAGGAATGAGCGCTAATGGCCGACATCCATATCCTTGTTGCCGATGATGCCGCTGCTCAGCGTCTTGACGCCTATCTAGGTGCCAACGACGGCTGTCCCACACGCTCTGCCTGCGCGCATCTGATTGAGGGCGGCGCCGTTGCCGTCAACGGCGAGACCTGCCTGTCCAAAAAGTACGCCGTGCGAGCCGGCGACCGTATTTCGGTCGATTTGCCCGAGCCGCACGACCCGACCGACGTGATTCCCGAGGCCATTCCCCTCGATATTCGCTACGAGGACGACTACCTTATCGTGCTCTCCAAGCAGCGCGGCCTGGTGTGCCATCCTGCGCATGGTCATGAGAGCGGTACGCTCGCGAATGCCCTGGTCTATCACTGCGGTATTGACCATCTGGGCACCGTGCAGGGCGAGGATCGCCCCGGCATCGTGCATCGTCTGGATCGCGACACTTCGGGCCTTATGCTTGCGGCGAAGGACGACGACACCCAGCGCGCGCTCCAAAATCTTATCCGTACGCGCACGCTCGACCGCCGCTATATTACGCTCGTTCACGGACATATCGCTATGGATGAGGGCACCATTAACACCGGCATTGCCCGTTCTACGCGTGACCGTGTCAAGATGGCGGTTTCGGACGATCCTTTCGCGCGCCAGGCCATTACGACCTTTAAGGTCCTCGAGCGCTTCGATTCCACGCGTTTTGACGACGGCTATACGCTCGTCGAGTGCCACCTGTTTACGGGCCGCACGCATCAGATACGCGTGCATATGCGCCATATCAACCACGCCTGCGTGGGCGATCCACTCTACGGCAAGTGCGATGCACGCGCCGATCAGGGGCTGACCAGGCAATTCCTTCATTCCTGGCGCGTCGCATTCGACCATCCCGTGACGGGGGAGCGCATTGAGTGCCGCGACGAGCTGCCGTGGGATCTCGCTGCGGTTCTTGACGACCTGGCCCCGCGCTCGCTTGGTCGCACCGCTGCCGGCGACGAGATCGTTCCTCAGCTCGGTCTTCTCGAAGCCTAGTCGGTATTAGGTGGTTTCTTGAACGCCCCTAGCCTGCGGTAAGATATACGGTTGTTTACGTAATGCGTTCCTGGGAGCCTGCATGCTCGCCTTTTTACAAACCAACACACCCATCGTGATCTTCAACCAGATTGTCGTCACGCTGCTCACGGTCTGCTTCTTGTACCAGGTGGTCTTCTTTGTCATCGGTGCTCTCCGCGGCGAGGTCGCGCCTCCCAAGGCCAAAAAGCTCCACCGGTATGCCTTCTTTATTGCAGCACACAACGAGGAGGCCGTTATCGCCAACCTCGTTCGCTCCATCAAGGACCAGGATTATCCGTCCGAGCTCATCGAGGTCTTTGTCGTCGCCGATGCCTGCACCGATAACACCGCGCAGCTCGCGCGCGAGGCGGGCGCTGTCGTGTACGAGCGAAACGACCTGGCCCGTAAAGGCAAGAGCTGGGTCATGGACTTTGGTTTCGACCGTATCCTTAACGAGTATCCCGACACCTTTGAAGGTTACTTTATCTTCGATGCCGATAATGTTATCGCCCGCGATTACGTGTCCAAGATGAATGATGCCTTTGACCAGGGCTTCCATGTGGTCACGAGCTATCGTAACTCCAAGAACTTCGGAAGCTCGTGGATCTCGGCAGCGAATGCCACTTGGTATCTGCGCGAGGCGCGTTTTCTCAACAACGCGCGCAACATCTGCAAGACGTCCTGCGCCGTATCGGGTTCGGGCTACCTTATCTCGGCTAGCGTTATTGAGGGCATGCACGGCTGGCAGTTCCATACGCTGACCGAGGATATTCAGTTCACCACGTTCTGCGCTATTCACGGCATTCGTATTGGCTATGCGCCGGCGGAGTTCTTTGACGAGCAGCCTGTGACGTTTAAGGCGTCCTGGAAGCAACGTATGCGTTGGACTAAGGGTTTCTACCAGGTGTTCTTTACCTACGGTAAGCATCTGGTCAAGTCGACCTTCCGCTATCATCGTTTTGCCGCCTACGACATGTTTATGACGATTGCCCCTGGTATGCTGTTATCGCTGATTTCGATGCTCGCCAACGCCACGTTCCTAATCGTCGGTGGTCTTTCGCATGGCTTTTTGGCTACCGAGGTCGAGATGCAGGCGTGTGCCGCTTCGCTCATCATGACCTTCGTCATGATGTATCAGACCTTCTTTATCCTGGCGCTGCTCACGACTATCTTCGAGTACAAGCACATCCATTGCGCGCAAAAGTGGCGCCTGGTGACCAACCTGTTTACCTTCCCGATCTTTATGTTCAGCTATATCCCCATCACGGTTGCCGCGCTGTTCCTGAAGGTCGACTGGGTGCCCACGCAGCACGCCGTTAACGTTACCCTCGACGAGGTCATGCAGGGCGCCAAGTAACCACGACCAGAACCACCACGAAGGGGACAGGCACCTTTGTGGTGGTTTCTGCTTTTGAGTGATTGCCCCGGGAGGTGTTCAATGGTCTATATTCCCTTTTGGATCTGCGCCTTTGCCGGTGCGGTGATTGATGTCCGTGAACGGCGGTTTCCCAACGCGCTTGCCGCCGCATGCGCCGTGGCGGCGTTTGCAGGCGTTTGGCTGGACAGGGGCTTGAACACGGCGCTTGACCACGCCGGTCCTGCCGTTATCGTGTACCTTTCCCTTGTGCTGACCGAGTCGCTTTGGCGGCGTTTCCGCCAGGCTCCCGGCATCGGCATGGGGGATGCCAAGGCGCTTTTCGCGCTTTGCACGCTCGACCCTCTGGGCGGCATCGTGGCATTTGCCGTTGCGCTCCTGGTCCTGGCCCTCTCCTGCCTCTTCACAAAATCGCGCTCCCTGCCATTGCTCCCGTTTTTGGTGCCGATATTTGCCATAATCGAGGTCGTGGGCTGGACATTGTAACCGATTGCGCATCCTTTTTAAGGAGCATGCCATGGCAACTAATCAAGAAACGGCCGTCATTAAGGCGCGCATGGACCGTATTCCCTCGGCGTTGTCGCCCGAACTTTTCGAGCGCATTGCCACCGATCGTGCTTCGGGCTATGTTAACCCGTATCGTTGCAACGACGATCAGGTCATTCGTCGTATTGATCGCGCCGCCGACAAAGGCACGCTTATGCGTCCGGCGTTTATGCGCGATACCGAAAAGATACTTCATCTTCCGGCGTACACCCGTTATGCAGGCAAAACGCAGGTCTTTAGCTTCCGTAGCAATGACGATCTGTCACGCCGCGGTTTGCACGTGCAGCTTGTCTCCCGCATTGCGCGCGATATCGGTCGCGCCCTGGGGCTCAATTGCGATCTGATCGAGGCGATTGGCCTGGGCCACGACTTGGGACACACGCCTTTCGGCCATGCCGGTGAGCGATTCCTCAACGATATCTACCACGAGCGTACGGGGCGTTATTTTTTCCATAACGTGCAGTCGGTCCGCGTGCTCGACGCGCTGTACGGCCGTAACGTGTCACTCCAGACGCTCGACGGCGTGCTATGCCATAACGGCGAGTACGAGCAGCGCGTGTTTGAATTGTCGGATATGGGCTCCTTTGACCAGTTCGATCAGGCGGTCGAGGACTGCATCGCCACGGGCTATGGCGCCATTGGGCACCTGCGTCCCATGACGCTCGAGGGCTGCGTCGTTCGCATCTCGGATATTCTTGCCTACGTCGGTCGTGACCGTCAGGATGCGATCGCGGCGGGTCTGCTTTCGCCCGACGCTTTTGACGATGGTCGGGGCGGCGCCTATAACAGCTGGATCCTCACGCACGCTTCCATCGATATCGTTGAGCATAGCTATGGTAAGCCGCGCATCGAGATGAGCGAGGACCTGTTTGAGGAAATTCGCCGAGCCAAGCGCGAGAACTACGAGAAGATCTATAGCAAGGGCGGTATCGAAGGCGATTCCGAGGAGGAGCTGCGTGAGGCGTTCGAAAAGCTCTACGACCGTTGCCTGCGGGATCTAAACAGTGGCGACGAGTCCTCTTATATCTTTAAGCACCATATTTCGCGCATTGAGCAGCAGCTTTCCTACTACGATCGTACCTATGCCTGGCAGGACGACAAGGATCAAGCCGTGGTGGATTACATCGCGAGCATGACGGACGGTTATTTCTGCGAGCTGACGAGCAAGCTGTTCCCGGGTCTAAAGTTTCCGCATCGTACCTATATTAACGAACGGTAGTTCGTATTTATTCGGTATACTGTTTGTGGAAAACGTTTTTGATTGATGCACGGGATGGCTATGGACGACCTTTTTTCTGCTTCGACGCGCGAGCGTTCCTTTCAGAATGCGCCGCTTGCGGTGCGCATGCGCCCCAATTCGCTCGACGAGTATGTGGGCCAGCAAAAGGCCGTCGGTAAGGGCTCATGGTTGCGTGCCGCGATCGAGCACGACGTGCTTTCGAGCGTGATTCTGTACGGGCCGGCCGGTACGGGTAAGACGACGCTGGCCCACATTATCGCCAACCATACCAAGAGCGAGTTTGTCGAGGTCAGCGCCGTGACGGGCACCGTAAAGGACTTGCGCCGCGTGATTGACGAGGCCAAGACGCGCCTGAATACGTACGACCGCCGCACCATTCTATTCATCGATGAGATTCACCGCTTCTCTAAGTCGCAGCAGGATGCCCTGCTGCATGCAGTTGAGAACCGTACCGTCATTATGATTGGCGCTACGACGGAGAATCCGTACTTCGAGGTCAACTCGGCGCTGCTCTCACGTGGTCGAGTCGTGGAGTTTGAGCATTTAAAGGATGAGGATATCGCCATGCTTATCGAGCGTGCGCTCGAGGCACCTCAGGGCCTGAACGGCAAATTCTCGGCCGATGATGATACGGTCAAGACCATTTGCACGCTGGCAGCGGGTGATGCACGCTCGGCCCTGACGACGCTTGAGTTGGCGAGCGAGATTGCCGTCACGCGTCCCGATACCGAGGGGACGCCGGCTCCGGCGGCGGGGGAGCGGTATCCCATCACGGTCGACGATGTGAAGATCGCCAATCCGCGCCGTGGGTTTTCGTATGACAAAAACGGTGACATGCACTACGACATTATCAGTGCGTTCATTAAGTCCATGCGCGGCAGCGACCCCGATGCCACCATTTATTGGCTCGCGCGCATGATCGATGCAGGGGAGGATCCTAAGTTTATTGCACGCCGTATTATGATTCAGGCTTCTGAGGATGTTGGCAACGCCGATCCGCAGGCGCTTTTGGTGGCGCATGCCGCGTTTAAGTCTGCCGAGGTCATTGGCTATCCCGAGTGTCGCATTAACCTGGCTCAGGCTGCACTCTATGTGTGCTTGGCGCCTAAATCCAACGCGTGTGAGGCTTCAATCGATGCGGCGCTGGCCGATATCCATTCTAGTGGGCTTCGCGAGGTGCCGAGTTATCTACGCGATCGCCATCGCCCGGGCAGCGATGAATACGGTGTGTATAAGTATCCGCACGATTATCCCGAAGGCTGGGTCGACCAGCGCTATTTGCCCGAAGGCTTAGAACGCGGTGCATTTTGGCAGCCTGCCGGCCGCGGTTGGGAAGAATGGCGCGTAGAGCAAAGCGAACGCGACCGCAGCGGGAATGCACCGAAGTAGCTGCTGATAATTTTGTCCCACGTTGCTGCTCTTGGCATGTTCGGTCCCCTTTGGGGTACCATGGAAAGCGTTTGTATTTCGATTCCTTTGGGAGGCTTGTATGAGTCCCATTCAAATCGCCTTGCTGCTGCTCGCCGTTGCCGGCGTGTGGGCTATCGTTGAGCTTGCGCTCACCCTGCGTAAAACCCGCACCGTTGTCGACTCGCTCGACAAGACGGTAACCGACCTCAATAATACGATTGCCGAGGCGCAGCCCGTGGTGGCAAAGCTTGATGGTGCCGTTGACGAGCTTACGCCGGCACTTGCCCAGATGGAGCCGCTCCTCAAGTCGAGCAAGACTGCCATTGACGCCCTGACGTCCAACCTCGTTGAGGTTGAGGCGGTAGTTCGCGACATCTCCGAGGTCACGGGCAGTATGGCCGAGGCCAGCAATGCCGTATCGAGCGTGACAGATTCTGCGGCCGGCGCCGTGCAGAAGCTCTTCAATAAGGTGAAGGCTCCTGCAGCCGACGCCGATCGTAAGCTAGCCGCTGCCGCCGCCGAGGCCGAGCAGCCTACCGAGCGCGTTCTGATCGGTGAGGCTGAGGACGAGGCCGCCGATGGTGCGGATGCGGCTCAGAAGCCCGCAGCCAAGCCGGCTCAGTATTACACCTATACGCCCGCCGAGTCCTCTGAGGAGTCCTGCGATGAGTAGCGAAGCAACCTTCCCCATCACGCTGACCGTTGCCGGCGACCCGCGTCTCGCTCGCCTTGTGCGCATGACGGCAGCCAACGTTGGTGCCCTGTGCTCCATGTCTGTCGATCGCATCGAGGACATCCGCATGGCTGCCGAGGAGGCTTTCATCTTTGGGTGCACCGCGGTCGACTGCGACGACATCACCATCAAATTCGATGTCGATGAGACTCACGTTGGCATGACTATTACCTTTGGAGACCAGGCTACGGTTGATGAAAACGACCAGGCTGCGGTGTATGCCGAGCTCATCCTCGCGAGCGTGTGCGATTCCTACGAAAAGACTGCGGCGCCCCTGACGCTTTCCCTCGATCTCAAGGCGGATATCTAATATGACCGAACGTTCCCGGAGCGGCAAGACCGCTTGGGACAAGGAGAAAACCCGCGAGCTGTTTCGTCGCTACAAGGAGACCGGTGATCCGGACGCCCGCGAGCAGCTCGTCATGTCCCATATGAACCTGGTAAGGTTCCTTGCCAACAAATTTAAGAATCGCGGCGAGCCGCTCGACGACCTGATGCAGGTTGGCTATTTGGGCCTGCTCAAGGCAATCGACCGCTTTGACCCTGAGCGCGGACTCGAGTTCACCACGTTTGCCACGCCCACCATCTTGGGCGAGATCAAGCGTCACTTCCGTGACAAGGGCTGGAGCGTGCGCGTGCCTCGTCGCCTGCAGGAGCTTTCTGCCAAGGTTAACCAGGCTACCGACAAGCTTACCAACGAGTTGCAGCGCTCGCCCAAGGTCGAAGAAATCGCTGAGTACCTGGACGTGACCGTCGACGAGGTCCTGGAGGCCATGGAATCGTCGTCGGCCTATACGTCGGTGCCCATCGAGGCTCCCGGAGCGTCCGATTCCGACGATGCGCCCTCGATTCTTGACCGTTACGCCGACGACGACAACGAGCTCGACTTTACCGATGACCGCCTGGTGATCGAGGAAGCCATCCGCGATTTCTCGCCGCGCGAGCGTGAGGTTATCGAGCTGCGCTTTGTGAAGGGCATGACCCAGATCGAGATCGCCAAGAAGCTGGGCATCTCGCAGGTGCAGGTCTCGCGCCTGCTGCGCCGCACCCTCAAGAAGATTCAGGATAAGATCGACCCCGACGGAGTGATGGTTCGTTCATGAGTGAGCACCCCCAACAAATCGACCGCACGCTTCGCGATACCCGCATTCTGACGCTGCGCATTTGGGGCGTCGTCGGCTGCATTGTCATCGCTGCCGTTATCTTCAACCTTATGGGCATCCTGGCACCGGTCATCGAGTTTCTCGCTGTCGGTTCCATCATCGCTTTTGTGATGTCTCCGATCACCAACTGGCTCGAGCATCACGGCGTCGGACGTGGCCTCGGTTCGCTCATCGCACTCATTGTGGTTGTTGCCGTGCTCGTCGGCGTCGTCTGCATCCTATCGCCTATTTTGCTCGGTCAAATCATGGAAGTCCTGAGCCGCCTGCCCGAGCAGCTTCGTGTTGCGGGTGGCGATCTCAACGAGATGCTCTCGCACGCTAAGACGCTCAACAACACGCCGCTCAAGGAGTATCTGGACGACAATCTTTCTTCGTTGGTTACCGTAGCGTCCAAGTACGTCTCGCAAATCGCTGCTGAGCTCGGCCGCGGTGTGTTTCCGCTCATTACCAACACGGCCTCGCAGCTGTTCGTCATCTTCCTGGGTCTGGTGCTTGCCTACTGGCTTGCCTGCGATTATCCCCGCATGCACCACGAGGTCTGCACCATCATCGGGCAGGAAAAGGAGACCTCGTACCGCTTTATGGTGGCCATCCTTTCGCGTTCGGTCGGCGGCTACATGCGTGGCATGGTCATCACATCGATCTGTGGCGGTTTTCTTGCCTTTATTGGTTTTACGATCATCGGCCATCCGTATGCAGCACTCATGGCTATCTTTACCGGCATTATGCACCTGGTTCCGGTTGTCGGTCCCTGGGTGAGTGCGGCGATCGCCACGGTGCTCGGCTTTATGTTCAGCCCCATGCTGGCGTTGTGGACGCTTGTCGTGACCATGGTGGCTCAAAACGTCACCGATAATGTCATTTCGCCTAAGGTCATGCAGAGCTCGGTGCAGGTGCATCCCGTTATGAGCCTGACGGCTCTCGTTATCGGTTCGGCACTCATGGGTCCCATCGGCATGGTTATCGCCATTCCGCTGTGCGCGGCCCTCAAGGGCATCTTCGTCTACTACTTTGAGAACGAGACCGGCCGTCAGCTCGTGGCATACGACGGCGCCGTGTTTAAGGGCACTCCGTATCGCGATACCGAGGGTAACCCAGTTGCCGCCTACGACGCGCTTGGCGACGATACGTTCATCTACGAGTCCGAACTCATCGGCAACGAGACCGCTCCCGAGGCCCAGGCAATGCCCAAGCCCGAGCTCGATAATCCCTGGATTAAGCTCTCAGGCCTACAGCCCGACGCGACGGGTTTCTTTAAGAACCCCTTTGCCAAGGACGACGACACAAGCTCTGACGACGACACCAAAACCGGCATCGACGGCTCCATGGACGATTCGGATTCCAAATAGGCCCTGTTAGCGTTTCTTGATGTTGTAAATAACAATAAACGCGATCAAAGCGATTGATAAGGGGCCAGCCACATAGAAAAAGATGGTGTCAATTGCGCTTAGGGTGTAATACGCTTTATCGCCAGATGTTACTGCGTACAATGCGTAGCCAAATCTCGGCTGGTTCACATACCAGCTCGAGTAAGCGAAGATTGCTAAAAGGGCTACTGAGGTTAGTGCATTCACGACAAACCGTTTGCTATTCATTGATCGCTCCTTCCGGACGATTCCTATATGAAATTTTACCAAAATCATTTTTTTCAAAGTATTTGACAGACCATAATAACGTGCACTTTCGCTGAAGGGTCGCTGTTTGGCGGCCCTCTTTTTTGCACAGGCGCGGTGGGATGGTAATATCGTTACGTTTGAACTGTTTCGATGTGAAACCGAGGAGATTCCCTCTATGAGTGCTGACTACCCGTCAATGACTACGGCCGAGATTCGCTCCAAGTTCCTCAACTTCTTTGAGGAGCGCGGTCTTAAGCTCTATCCTTCTTCGTCCCTCGTCCCCGACGATCCTTCGCTGCTGCTTGCCAACGCCGGCATGAACCAGTTTAAGGAGTACTACCAGGGCAAGAAGACCATGAAAGAGATCGGCGCGATCTCCTGCCAGAAGTGTGTCCGCACCAACGACATCGACTGCATCGGTGAGGACGGCCGTCACCTGTCCTTCTTCGAGATGCTCGGCGACTTCTCCTTTGGCGGCGTCTCCAAGCAGCAGGCCTGCGCTTGGGCCTTTGAGCTCATTACCAAGGAGTTCAAGCTGCCGCTCGATCGCCTGTACTTCACCGTCTTTACCGAGGACGACGAGACCCATGACGTGTGGCGCTCCCTGGGCGTTGCCGAGGATCACATCTCCCGCCTGGGCGAGGACGACAACTTCTGGGCCGCTGGCCCCACCGGCCCCTGCGGTCCGTGCTCCGAGATCTACTTTGACATGGGCGAGGAGGTCGGCTGCGGCAGCCCCGACTGCAAGCCCGGCTGCGACTGCGACCGCTTCCTGGAGTTCTGGAATCTCGTCTTTACCCAGTACGACCGCCAGGAGGATGGCTCCATGCCGGAGCTGCCGCACCGCAACCTCGATACGGGCATGGGTCTGGAGCGCATGGCCGCCATCATGCAGCACAAGACCGCTAACTACGACGGCGATCTGATGCAGCACCTCATCAAGCTGGGCGAGAAGATCAGCGGCAAGACCTATGACGCCGACGATTACTCCGGTGCTAGCCGCTCCCTGCGCATCATCGCAGATCACTCTCGTGCCGTCGACTTTATGATCTCGGACGGCATTCTCCCCGGTAACGAGGGTCGCGAGTACGTCCTTCGCCGCCTGCTCCGCCGCGCCGTGTTCCACGGTCGCCTGCTGGGCATCGAGGGCGCCTTCCTGACCAAGTTCATTGACGAGGTCAACGCCCAGATGGGCGAGGCCTATCCCGAGCTGCTCAAGAACGTCGCGCTCGTTAAGGGTATCGTCGCTTCCGAGGAGGAGCGTTTCTCCACGACGCTCGACAACGGCCGCGTCTACCTGGATGAGGCTCTGGCCGCGCTTGCCGAGGGTGCTGTCCTTCCGGGCGACGTCGCCTTTAAGCTGCATGACACCTTTGGTTTCCCCATTGACCTGACCGTCGAGATTGCCGGCGTCGCTGGCCACGACGTCGATATGGACGGCTTCACCGCTTGCATGGAGGACCAGAAGGCCCGCGCTCGCGCCAACGTCAAGGGCGATGCTTGGGGCAGCTTCAACGACGTGTGGGTCGAGCTTTCCGACAAGGTTGCCGCGACCGAGTTCGACGGCTATGACAACGATGTGATCGAGGGTGCCAAGGTTGTCGCCATCGTTCGCAACGGCGAGTCCGTCGAGTCTGCTTCCGTCGGTGAGGACGTCGAGGTCGTGCTCGACCGCACCCCGTTCTACGCCGAGATGGGTGGCCAGCAGGGCGATGCCGGTGAGCTTTCCGCCGAGGGCGTTGCGCTGACTGTTGCCGACACCAAGAACCACAATGGCCTGTATGCTCACGTCGCGCACGTTGCCGAGGGCACACTGACCGTCGGTGCTACCGTGACAGCCGCGCTCGACGCCGAGCGCCGTGGCTTCCTGCGCCGCAACCACACTGCCACGCACCTGCTCGACGCCGCGCTTAAGCAGGTCCTGGGCGAGCATGTCTCCCAGGCTGGCTCGTTGGTGACGCCCGAGCACCTGCGCTTTGACTTCACGCACTTCGAGGCCCTGTCCTCCGAGCAGCTCAAGGCTGTCGAGGACCTGGTCAACCAGCGGATCTTCGCTTCCAAACCGGTCGTGACCCGCGTCATGGGCATCGACGAGGCCAAGGCCGCCGGTGCTGTCGCCCTCTTTGGCGAGAAGTACGGCGACGTCGTCCGCGTCGTCTCCGTGGGCGCCGAGGATCAGCCGTTCTCCCGTGAGCTCTGCGGCGGTACGCATGCCGCCAATACTGCCGAGATCGGCCTGTTCAAGATCATTTCCGAGTCCTCTACGGGCTCCAACGTCCGCCGTATCGAGGCCGTGACCTCCAAGGGCGCTCTCGACTACATGGCCGACCGCCTGGCGCTCGTTGACGCCGCTGCCGCTGCGCTCAAGTGCCGTGTTGACGAGGTTCCCGCCCGCGTGGAGAACCTGCAGGCCGAGCTGCGCGAGACGTCCAACAAGCTCAAGAAGGCACTCACCGGTGGCTCCTCCGACGCTATCTCTGGCGCCATCGAGGGCGCTGTCGAGCTCGACGGCTACAAGCTCGTCGTCGCTGAGCTTCAGGGTCTTGAGGCTGCTGACCTGCGCAATGTGTGGGATACCGTGCACCAGAAGGTTGCCGGCCCCGTCGCCTGCGTCGTTGCCAGCGTTACCGAGAAGGGCACCCCGGCCCTGCTCGCCGCCGGCTCCGATGACGCCGTGAAGGCCGGTTTCCACGCCGGCAACGTGATCAAGCAGATCGCGGGCCTGGTCGATGGTCGCGGTGGCGGTCGTCCCAACATGGCCCAGGCCGGTGGCAAGAATGCTGCCGGTATCGCCGATGCCCTCGCGGCCGCCAAGACCGCGCTCGGCGCCTAAGAACCTAAGTAGTCGCTGTGGTCGCGCTCGCACTGGACATAGGGGAGACCAGGATTGGCATTGCCGTCTCGAGCCGTGATGGCAAGATGGCGATGCCTGTCAAGGTGCTTCCGGCTGCCGAGGTCACTGGTATGGCAAAGACGTTTCGCTACCTGGTCGAGGACTATGAGCCCGATATCCTGGTAAGTGGACGTCCCTTGACCATGGCAGGTGAGCCCGGCCCCCAGGCCGAGCGCGTCGCCGCAGTGGCCCAAAAGATTGCCGACGAGCTCGAACTTCCGCTGGAGTTTGAGGACGAGCGTCTGTCCTCGCAGGAGGCCAAGCGAATCCTGCGAGAGCAGGGACTCAACGAAAAGCAGATGAGGGGCAAGATTGACATGATCGCCGCCAGCCTGTTCTTGCAGACATGGCTCGATCGTAAAAACGAGGAGGTTTCGCATGCCTAGCGCTTCCGATCCGCGCCAGCAGAATCGTACACGGCAGCCTGCGCCGCGCCCTGCTCAGCCTGGCCAGCGCCCGGCGCAGCCGACGCAGCGTTCGGCTCAACCTGCTCAGCGTGCCGCTCAACAGCCCGCAGCTCGTCCCGCGCAGCCCGCTGGCGGCGCTCGTTTTAAGCAGCAGGCTCCTGCCCAGCGCACGCAGGGGCAGGCCCGGCAATCACGCCCCCACGCACATCATGCTCATGGCTCGCACGGCGTTGCTCCGGCCACGCGCTCGAGCTATAACACGCATGCCCGCCGTGGCGTCCAAAAGAAAAGCTCTCCGGTGCCTATGATTATCGGTGGCGTCATCGCCGTGCTTGCGCTTGTCGCGATCGTTTTCTTTGTTGTGCCGGCCGTCAAGGGCTTCTTTGCCGGCGAGGATGCGAAAGTCGCTGCTGGCCAGCAAGTTACTATTACGATTCCCGATGGCGCCTCGGGTGATGCCATCGCTTCGATTCTCTCCGAGAACCATATCGTCGAAGACCCCAAGGATTATTACGCGGCGGTCAAAAAGCTCAATGCCGATATGTCGCTTAAGCCTGGCACCTACTCGTTTACCACGCTCATGGACGCGACCAAGGTTGTTCAGCAGCTCATGGAAGGCCCCAATGCGGGCTCCGATGCACTGACTATCCCTGAGGGCCTGACGGTCGACCAGGTCGCCGATCGTGTGGCCGCGGCATACGACAGCATTTCTAAGGAAGATTTCCTTAACCAGGCCAAGGCGAGCAATTATGTGAATGATTACGCTTTCCTTAAAGACGCTGCAAACGATTCACTCGAGGGCTTCCTATTCCCCAAGACCTATTCGTTGGGTAAGGACCCTTCTGCCGATGATGTGATTCGCGCCATGCTTGACCAGTTCAACACCGAGTACAAGTCGCTTGACTTTGCGAGCTGTGAGGCCATGATCAAGGAGCGCTATGGCGTGGAGATGTCCGATTACGACATCGTTAACCTTGCCTCGATCGTCGAGCGCGAGGGCCTCAACGCCGATCAGCGCGCGCATGTGGCATCGGTTTTCTATAACCGTCTGGCGGGCAAGCTCGATGGCCTGCGTTACCTCAATAGCGATGCGACCATGATGTATGTCACCGGCGGAGAGGTTACCGCCGACGACCTGCAGAGCGATAGTCCGTATAACACCTATAAGCACGAGGGCCTGCCGCCCACGCCCATCTGCTCTCCGTCGCTCGAGGCGCTCAAGGCCACCCTTGAGCCGACCGACTCCGATGACCTGTATTTCTACATTACGCAGGACGAGGAGTACTTCTCGCAAACCTACGAAGAGCATCAACAGTCTTGGAATTAGCATGAGGATTTTTAGCCCCAAACGATACGTTGCCTCGGTCGATCGCATCGACCTTGATACCCTGTGGGCCGACGGCAAACGCGCCATTCTGCTCGATCGCGATAACACTCTGGTGCCGCGCGACACCGAGCAGGTTCCCGCTGCGGTTTCCGCTTGGCTCGACGCCGCCCGCGCCAAAGGCTTTAAGCTGTGCATGGTGTCCAACAACTGGCATCGCGATCAGGTCATGAGCTCTGCACGCGAGCTGGGACTCGAGGCCATCAGCCACGCCATGAAGCCGGCGCCGTTTGCCTTGAAGGCGGGTCTTAAGCGCCTCGGCGCCACGGCAGACGAGGCGGTGCTGATCGGCGATCAGCTGTACACGGACGTGTGGAGCGGTAACTTTGCCGGCGTTGACACTATTCTGGTCAAGCCGCAGGCAACCCAGGACCTGTGGTACACGCAGATCTTCCGTATCTTTGAGCGCCGGGCCCTGCGCGACCTTCCCTGCGAGGAATAGGTTTCGCCATGTCTCAGCACATCAAACACGGCTGCGACCATATTTTCTTTATCGGCTTTTTGGGCGCGGGCAAATCGACGCTCGCGCGCAACGTCGGCACTATGTTCAAGCGGCGTTTTATCGATACCGATCGTTTGGTTGTGCGTCGATGTGGCAAGTCGGTGACCGAGATATTTGAGACCGAGGGCGAGGATCGTTTTCGCGAGCTTGAGACCTCGGCACTCCGTTCGCTTCAAAGCGAGCGCAGCCTGCTGGTGTCGTGCGGGGGTGGCATCGTCGAGACGCCGGTGAACATTGAACTGATGCACGAGATGGGTACATGCGTGTACCTCGAAGGCGACTTTGAGGACTCGTTGCGCCAGATTCGCCGTTCTGATACCCGGCCCGATTTCCGCTCGCCCGAGCATGCTGCGCGCCTGTTTGAGCATCGCCGTCCGCTGTATCGCCAGGCCGCCGATATTACCCTTGATATTCGCAACAAGTCCTTCGAGGACGTTTCCTACCTTTGTGCCGAGATGCTTTTGGAGCGTGGACTGCTATGATTCGCCGTCAACTGATCAATTTCCAAAACCGCAGCGTCGATGTCCGTGTCGGATTGGGCGCGTTCGATGAGCTGCCGCGCATGTTTGCCTCGGTTGTGGGCAAGCCTAAGCGCGCGATGGTGGTTTGGAACGACGCCACATCCGAGCGTTTTGGCGAGGTCGTCGAGCATGCGCTGGTCGACGCCGGCTTTGCCGTGTCGCTGCTCGTCCTCGAGGTTTCGCCTGCCGGTGCTACGCTGGTCGATGCCGATACCGTCTTTGGCGCCCTGTCGGCTAATGGCATTACCTGTGACGATCTCGTTGTCGCTGTCGGCGACACGGCGACCTGCTCAGTCGTTTGCTGGTGTGCCAATCAGTGGTGCGGTCGCACCGAGTGCGCCTTGCTGCCGACGACGTTCGACGCCATGCTCACGGTCGCGACGACCATGAAGCCGCTCGTCGCCTCGTCGGAGAATGCGCTTCCCGCTATCGCGTTTCGTCCCGAGCCGGGCTTGGTCGTGTGTGACCTCGACCTTGTTCGCGCGGCGGACCCCGAGGACCTTAAGCTCGGTTATGCGGTACTTGTTGGCACCATGCTTTCGAGCAGCAAGTCCCGCTGGAATCAGTTTACCGAGACCGTCCCCGAGATTCTCGCGGGCGAGGAGGTCGCGCTCGTCAATGCCGTTCAGTGGTCTCAGACTGCACGTAAGGACGTACTGATGGCCACGAACCCGAGCGCCCGTCATGCGCTCGATTTTGGCAAGACGGGGGAGCGTACCCTGCGCGCCTGCTTGGTCGATGCCGCGTCGCAGGTCCCTGTCTACCAGCTGCTGTCCGAGGGTATGCGCTTTGAGGCGCGCCTAGCACATGATGCCTGTGACTTCGATATCGATTACGTCTTTGAGGTCGATGACTGCCTGGAGGACTTTGGTATCGAGGAGCTTGCCTTCGATCTGGAGCCTGCCTCATATATCGAGGAGTTCCGCAGGCAGCAGTTTGTCCGCTCGAACCGCAGCATGTTGCCGCTGCCCGCGGCGCTCGGCGCCATTCGTCTAACGAGCGTTGAGGACGAGGTTCTCGACCGCCATGCTCGCGCATACTTGGCTTCTCGCAAAGAACTTCTCTAGGATTTATTGACATACATCGTCTTTCGTATCATGTTGAGGGGCGGGTTTCCAATCGGTTGCGTATCGCGCGCGATTCCGTCGTTCGGTTGAGACCCGTTCCGTCTTTATAGAGACAACAAGAAAGGAATCTGCATGTCAGAGTTTGCTGCCGGTCCCGCCGGTCGTATCGAGCGTGTCCGTGCCCTGATGGTTGAGCGTGGCTACGACGCTATCGTGGTGCGCGACGAGGCCAACCTTCGTTGGCTTACGGGCGTCAAGGGCGTCTTCGATTACACCTTCGAGTTCCCGCATGCTGCGTTTATTACGGCCGACCAGTGCCTGTTCCATACCGACTCGCGCTATCTCAACAGCTTTGAGGAGAACACGCCCGCCGGCAGCCCCTGGGTTTACGACATGGACGAGGGCACCATCTCCGGTTGGGTCGCCGGCAAGATCGCGGCCAACAAGTGCCGCGTCTGCGCTGTCGAGGACGACATGCAGATCAACTTCTACCAGGGTATCCAGCGTGGCTTGGAGGATCGTTCCGTCGCCTGCATGTTGCCGCTGATGCATGACGACATTCGCAAGATGCGCGCCATCAAGGACGCCGAGGAGATCGAGCTCATGCGCCATGCGCAGTCGATCACCGACACCGCCTTCCAGCACATGCTCGGCTATATTAAGCCCGGTATGACCGAGAAGCAGGTTCGCAACGAGCTCGAGAACTATATGTTCGCCAACGGCGCCGACAGCCTGGCCTTCGGCTCCATCGTGGCGAGCGGCCCCAACACCGCCAACCCGCATGCCGTCCCGAGCGACCGCGTGATCGAGAAGGGCGACTTCGTTCTCATGGATTATGGCGCGGGTTATTGCGACTACCGCTCCGACATGACTCGTACCGTCGTGATGGGCGAGCCCACGCAGGAGCAGCTCGACTTGTACGCGCTCGTGCGCCGTGCGCACGAGGAGTGCGTCGCCGCCATCCATCCGGGCGTCGAGGGCAACGACATTTTCAAGCTTTCCAAGAAGATCATTGGCGATGCCGGCTATGGCGATTACTACAACCATGGTCTGGGCCACGGCGTGGGCATTGACATCCACGAGCTGCCCAACTTCAACCGCAGCAAGAATATCATCGAGGTCGGCTCGGTTATCACCATGGAGCCCGGCGTCTACCTGCCCGGCGTGGGCGGCGTGCGCCTGGAGGACTACGGCGTGGTCACCGAGAACGGCTACGAGCCCTTCACCAAGACGCCGCATGACCTTCACGTCATCGATTGCTAGTCTACTTCGGTAGATAGTTTGGGGCGGGGCCTCCGGAGCAATTCGGACGCCCCGCGTTCTCTTTTTATGCGCTCGCTGCAGGCGCCGTCTGCAAGTGTATAATTTCGCTCGTATGTAATTTGGACGCTTGTGCGTTCTGCCCATAACAAGAAAGGTCGCTATGCCTACCATTTCTACCGCCGACTTCAAGAACGGCCTCGGTCTCCGCATTAAGGACAAGGTCTACACCATCGTCGAGTTCCAGCATGTCAAGCCGGGCAAGGGCGGCGCGTTTGTGCGCTACAAGACCCGCGACATCAAGAGCGGCCGCGTCGTCGAGAACACCTGCAACGCCGGCACCAAGTTCGAGAGCGTCATGCTCACCACCCGTGAGTTCCAGTACCTCTACAACGATGGCACCGACTACATCTTCATGGACAACGAATCCTATGAGCAGGTTCCCGTTCCCGAGGACATGGTGGGCGAGAACTCCAAGTGGCTGCGCGAGAACGACATCTGCCAGCTGCTCTTCGCCGACGATGAGCTCATGGGCGTGACTCCGCCGATGTTCATCGAGACCACCATCGTCCAGACCGACCCGGGCTTTAAGGGCGACACCGTCCAGGGTTCCACCAAGCCGGCCACGATCGACACCGGCGCTGTCATCCAGGTCCCCATGTACCTCAACGAGGGCGAGGTCATTAAGGTTGACACCCGCGACGGCAAGTTCGTCTCCCGCGTCTAGCAACCAACTCTTCTAGGAGGACTCATGCCCCAGGAAATCAAGATTGACGGCATCGGCATTTCGCCCGATGTTCTGACCGCCATCGTCTCGCGCGCCGTGTCCGATGTCGAGGGCATCGCCTCCGTTGGCGTCAAGGACCTTGCCACCAACCTTGTCTCCATGATGCTCTCGTCCAAGGCCCCGGCTTCCGAGCCGGCGGTCGAGGCCGAGGTCGTCGGCGACAAGCTCGCGCTCACCGTGCGCGTCGTGGTGTTCTTTGGCTATCCGTTCAAGAAACTCGCCGAGGCCGTTCGCGCTGCCGTGGTCGCTGCCATCGATGCCCAGGTGGGCGTTGAGGTCGAGCGCGTTGACGTTTGCATCGACGGCCTCGTTTTCCCCAAGGAGTAACCTTTGAGCCTTAAGGTTTATCGCGGGCGTACGCTTGCCCGCAGTCAGGCGCTGCAGCTGCTGTTTCAGGCCGAGGCCACGGACAGCCCGCTCGAGCGCGTCCTCGAGGGCGATTTCCTGATCTCGAAGGGCCCCCTCGACCCCTATGCGCTGGAGCTGTGCCGCGGTGCCTACGAGCATATCGATCGCATCGACTGTGCCCTGCGCGCCGTCGCCAAGAACTGGGATCTTATGCGCATGCCCGGCGCCGACCGCAATTTGCTGCGTATCGCCGTCTACGAGATGCGCTTCCTTACCGACGAAGAGGTCTCGGACGCTATCGTGATCAACGAGGCCGTCGAACTTGCCAAGGCCTATGGCACCGACCAGTCCGCGTCGTTCGTCAACGGCGTGCTGGGCAAGATCGCGCGCAGCGAGGAGTTGCCGGGCGAGGACCTGTACCAGGAACTGCTGGCCGAGGATCGTGCTCGCGAGGAGGCCCAGGCTGCCGAGGCTGCCGCTAAGGTTGCGGTTGCTCAGGCTGAGGCTGGCGTGCTGGCCGAGGATGCGGACGCCGCCGAGGCTGTCGTCGACTCCTTCGAGGAGTAGTCATGCCAGAGGGTTCTGTCCGCAACTTTGACGAGATCTCGGACCGTCTGGATCAGATCATCGCTACCGTTCGCTCCAAGGATACGTCCCTGGAGCGTTCGCTCGATCTGTTTGACGAAGCGATTGAACTGGGTTCCCGCGCGGTCGATATGGTCGACAAGTTTGAGCTGACGCCGCGTGAGGCCGACAAGCTCGAGCAGGAATACGATGAGGATGCGGCAAACGAATCCCAGGATAGCTAGGCCGCATCTCCGGATACGAATGGTTGATGGCATTCATGAAACGCGTGCGTCTCGATGACGAACTGATTTCACAGGGCATCTGCGCCGATCGCGCGGATGCCCTTCGCACTCTTATGGCCGGGTTGGTTTCGAGCGGCGGTGAGCGTTTGACCTCTCCGGGGCTCAAGGTGACGCCGGGCCTGCCGCTGCACGTTAAGGGGCGCATTCCGTACGTTGGGCGCGGCGGCCTTAAGCTTGAGGGTGCGCTCGATGCGTTTTGTATCGATCCCACGGGCCTTACCTGCCTGGACGTAGGCTGCTCTACTGGCGGCTTTACCGATTGCCTGCTCAAGCGCGGTGCCGCCACGGTCGTTTCGGTCGACGTGGGCCGTGCCCAGTTTGATTGGTCGCTGCGCCAAGACGATCGCGTGACGCTCCATGAGCGCACCAACGTGACGCAGCTGCCCGAGCTCGGCTATGAGAGCGCTATCGACTTGGCTGTGTGCGACGTGTCGTTTACCAGCATCGCGAACATCATCGATGCGGTGCTGGCTTGCCTGACGCCTATGGGTTCGTTTTGTACGCTGGTAAAGCCGCAGTTTGAGGCTCCGGCGGCGCTGGTGGGCGAGGGCGGTATCGTGACCGACCCCGCCGTGCGTGTCGACACGCTCGTTGCGGTCATCGAGCTGTTTGCCGCGAAGGGATTGTTCCCGGTCGATGTGTGCGTGTCGCCCATCCATGGCGCCAAGGGCAACGTTGAGTTTTTCCTGTACGGCACGAGGTTTGCCCCCGGCGAGCGCTCGAATGACGAGCTGCAAGCCCAGGTATCGGCTTTGAGCGAGAAAGCGGCAACGCTATGAAGGTCTTTCTGGTTCCCAATTACTACAAGCAAGAGGCGGTCGAGAGCGGCCTGATGCTCGAGCTCTGGCTGACGCGCCAGGGCTACGAGGTCGCATGGGCGGCCGACCAGCGCTCCAAGATTCAGAGCACGCCCGATGTTGACGATGCCGACCTGGTCATTACGCTCGGCGGCGACGGCACGCTGCTGCGCGCCGCCCGCATTCTCAACTACCGTGAGATTCCCATTTTGGGTCTTTCCTATGGTCACCTGGGCTTTTTGACGGCGGCCAGTCCCGAGGAACGCGACGTTTTGCAGGTTGTGAGCGATGCCCTGTCCGGTGAGCTCCACGTGAGCCGTCGCGCCACCATCGCCGCAGATATCGTTTCCGTGCGCGAGGACGGCACGAAGGACGTCGTGCGTTCGTTCGCCCTTAACGACATGGCGCTCACGCGTGGGCCCCTGTCCGATATGGTCGAGTTCGACATCACCGTGTCGGGCCACCATATCGACCGCTTGCGTGGCGACGGTGTGGTCGTATCGACGGCGACCGGCTCCACCGGCTATGCGCTTTCAGCCGGTGGTCCCATCGTAAGCCCCGATTACACGGGTATGGTTTGCGTGCCCATCGCGCCGCACACCATTCAAGCTCGCGCCTTTTTGACCTCGCCAAGCGATGTCGTCGAGATCTTTATGTCTGACGACCGCCCGAGTGTGCCTGCCATCGCTATCGACGGACAGTTTATTACCTGCGACGGCACGGTCGAGAGCGTGGCCGTGCGTCGCGGTCCCGGCGATGTGCTGTTGCTCGACTATGGCCCCGAAAGCTTCTATAACTCGGTGAGTCGCGTATTCTACGGAGTTCGTCATGATCGATGAGCTGCAGGTTTCAAACATTGCACTCATTCGCGAGGCGACGCTGGTGCCCAGCACAGGCCTAACGGTTTTGACTGGCGAGACTGGCGCCGGCAAGACCGCGCTGCTCTCGGCGCTTAAGCTTATTTTGGGCGAGCGTGCCGATTCGTCGACCGTGCGCGAGGGCGAGGCGCTTGCGAGCGTCGAGGCTCGCCTGTTCGATGGCCCGCACGACGCGGAGGGCTTCACCGTGCAGCGCAGCCTTTCTGCCGAGGGCCGCAGCCGCGTCAAGATTGACGGCCGCATCGCCAGCGTGCGCGAGCTTTCCGAGCGCGTCGGCGTGATGATGGATCTTTGCGGCCAGCACGAGCATCAGCGCTTGCTCGATCCGGCGCATCATGTTGCTATGGTCGATGCCTGGGCTGGTCGCTCTGCGCTCGAGGCGCTGGAAAAGTACCGTGCCTGCCTTAAGGCGTCGCGTGCGGCTGTCAAGGAGGTCCGTCGCGTAGAGGAGGCGTCGCGTGCGCAGGGGAGTCGCGTCGAGGAGGCGCGCTTCGCCCTGGAGCGTATCGCCGAGGTCGACCCCAAGCCGGGTGAGTATGAGGAGCTCGAGGAGCTGCTGCCGCGCTCCGAACATGCCGAGGTACTGGTTGCCACAGCTAACGATGCCCATGCATCGCTTGCTGCCGAAGGGGGAGCGCTCGATGCCGTGAACGGCGCCGTGGCAGAACTGTCGCGCATGGCTACCGTCGATCGCAAACTGGGTGTCATCGCCGACGCACTTTCGGATGCCTGCATCTCACTCGAGGATTGCGCCAACGAGCTGCGTGCTTATCGCGATGGCGTTGCGTTCGATCCTCGCGAGCTCGCTCGCATGCGCGAGCGGTATTCCGACCTCAAGGGCCTGCTGCGTCAGTGGGGTCCCACCATGGACGATGTATTTGCCATGCGTGACCGCTCGCGGGAGTTGTTATCGCTGGTGGACGATGGTGACGAGCAGATTAGGAAGGCACGCGAGGCACTCGGCGCGGCGGAGCACGAACTGTTCGCCGCCGCCAAGGCGCTTAAGCGCGCGCGCAATACGGCAGCCCCGCGTTTTTGCCACGAGGTGGGTCGTCAGATGGCACGCCTCGAGATGGGCGGCGCTGAGCTGGTTTGGGAGTCGCGTGATCTTCCGCGTGCCGAGTGGACGCCGGTGGGGCCTTCGAGCTACGAGCTTTTGTATCGCAGCGGCGCCGGATTGACGCCGCGTCCCTTGCGCCGCATTGCGTCGGGCGGCGAACTGAGCCGCGTTATGTTGGCGAGCAAGGTTGTCCTCGGTAATGCGGACGGCGTCGACACGCTGGTATTTGACGAGGTCGATGCCGGTGTCGGTGGTTCCACGGCTCGTGCTCTTGCTGGCGTGCTGGCCGATCTTGCCGCCACGCATCAGGTCATCGTCGTAACCCACCTGGCGCAGGTTGCGGTCATGGCCGACAAGCATTACGTGGTCAGCAAGGAGCCAGGCGACGTTCCTCAGACGCATCTGGACGAGGTGACTGGGGACGCCCGTACCGCAGAGATCGCTCGAATGCTGAGCGGCGATCAATCGGAGGCAAGCCTGGCGCACGCCAGACAGATGCTGGAAGATGCTCGAGGTTAGAACGACCCGGTGGTGTTGGGGGGCAAAATATCAGTAATTCTTGCCTCGCTACTTGTCCGTCTGGCCCGACCGTCAAAAAACTATGTCGGTTTACTACGATGAATCGGCATAGCTCGAGCACGGCTAAAATTGCAAAAAGAAAACCGCAGGTAGAAAGCCTGCGGTTTTCTTTAACAATGCGATGTGATTGCATGTTCCGATTTCATCGTAGTAAACCGGCATAGTTTTGTGGGAACGGCACATAACGTCCCCCGCTAAAACCTACTCTACGACCTTATCCGGTTGAATGAGCTCCTCGTAGTAGCTGATGTGCTCTCGGGCGTCCTCGATTTCGGGCAGCAGGAAGTTGTAGATGACCTCGATGATCATCGTGGCGCTCATCTTGGAGAACGCGAAGTCGCCCGTTGTCAGCAGCGCCTCGTGATTGACGGTATTAAAGGTGTAGTCGGCTAGGCGCGCAAGTGGAGACTTGCTGTCACTGCTGATGACGACCACGGTGGCACCGCAGTCGCGAGCCGCTTTTGCCATGCGATTCAGACGGCGCGACTTGCCGGAGTTCGAGATCAGCACGATAACGTCGCCGGGGCGCAACGTGAGCGCGAAACCAATCGAGGTCTCGCTGATGGTGCTTGCCATGCAGCGAAGGCCCAGCTGCGAAAACTTAAACGTCGCGTCGAGCGCAACGGCGTTGGTGTTGCCTACGGCCGCAAACTCAATAACGCCCGCATTCTTTAACGCGTGTACAACGGCCGTTAGCGTATCGTGGTCAATCCCGTCGATGGTCGCGTTAAGCTCGCTGACCTTGGCAGCCAAGATATTTTTAAGGCTCTGCTCCATGTTGTCGAGCGAGACCTCGTCGGTCAGGCCCTCGTTGCGCTGACTCTCCAAGTCGCGTGCCAGCGAAAACTGAAAGCTGCGGAAGCTGCCAAAGCCCAGCTTGCGGCAAAAGCGCGAAACCGTCGCCTCGGACGTGGCGGCGGCTCGTGAGAGCTGTGCGGCCGTCAGGCGCGGCGCCTCGGACTGGTGCTCCAATATATAGTCGACAATGCGCTGCTCGGATCCACTATATCCCTGATGAGTGCTAATAAGGGAGAGCGCGCTCTTGCTGCTATCGGTCATGGATGGCTCCTGGTTGGCATGAAAATTGGACTCGTTTTTCAATGCCATAGTATACGGGCATTTTCAATTACAAGATACACCTTGCCGTTTCAAGTGTTGATGGTAAACTTTCACCTACCGTTTACGGTTATGAAAGAACCTTTCACCGGAGAATTGGGACATTTTCCTTTCCGCGAAAGCGCTGGGTTGGTATCTTTCAGTTGTGGAAAAGCGCGCAAGGACGCGCGTGTAGGGGAGCGCCTGCGGGCGCAGTACTCAAGAAGGAGGGACACATGGCTAAGTTTGACATCATCGCCGCCACCGGTTGCCCGACCGGTATCGCGCACACCTTCATGGCGAAGGAGGCGCTGGAGAAGGCAGCTGCCGAGCGCGGTCTGACCATTAAGGTCGAGACCCATGGCCAGGTCGGTGTCGAGAACGAGCTCACCAAGAGCGAGATCGCTGGTGCCAAGGCCGTTGTCGTCGCAGCCGATAAGGATGTCCAGGCTGAGCGTTTCGCCGGTAAGCCCATGGTTTCCGTCGGTGTTTCCAAGGCCCTGTCCGTCGAGGCCGCCGGAAAGCTGATTGACCGCGCGCTCGCCGCCAAGGGCGACGATACGGTTGCCGCTGCCGCCGATGTCGAGGACGAGGTCGAGGAGAAGGAGTCCATCGGCCATGTCATCTACAAGCACCTCATGAATGGCGTCAGCCACATGCTGGTCTTCGTCGTCGCCGGTGGTGTTCTGACCGCCGTTTCGTTCCTGTGGGGCATCACGTCCTTCGATTCGACGGCTGCCGACTACAACAGCTTCGCCGCTATGCTCAAGATTATCGGCGGTATCGCCATGAACCTCATGGTTCCGGTGCTTTCCGCCTACATCGCCGAGTCCATCGGCAAGCGCCCGGCGCTCGTCCCCGGCTTTGTTGCCGGCATGATCGCCATCCAGGGTCTGCCCGTTAACGCCGATACCGGCATGATCGACGCCGGTGGCGCCGGTGTGGGCTTCGGCTTCCTGGGCGGCATCGTCGGCGGCTTCCTCGCTGGCTATGTCATCCTGCTGCTCGAGAAGGTCTTTGCCGGTCTGCCCAAGAACCTGGACGGCCTCAAGGCTATCTTCCTGTACCCGCTGTTCTCGACTGCCATCGTCGGTCTGGTCATGCTCGGCATCTCCGGCCCCATGGCTGCCATCAACACCGCCATGATGGACTTCCTCAAGGGTCTGTCTGCCTCTGGCGCCGTTGTCCTGGGTCTTGCTATCGGCTGCATGTGCGCCTTTGACATGGGTGGCCCGGTTAACAAGGCTGCTTACGTCACCGGTACGGCTATGCTCACCGAGGCCCTGGCCGCCGGTGTTGGCACCGAGACCTACAACTTCGGCACCAACTTCATGGCTGCCGTTTCCGCCGCCTGCATCGTTCCGCCGCTGATCACCACCTTCGCCGTCGTCGTCGGCAAGAAGTACTTCAGCCAGGAGGATCACGACGCCGGTGTCGTCAACCTCATCCTTGGTTGCACCCACATCACCGAGGGCGCCATTCCGTTCATGACCAAGAACATCTGGCCCGTCATGCCCATCATGATGCTCGGTTCTTCCATCGCCTCGATCCTGACCATTATGTTCAACGTTCATGATCCGGCGCCTCACGGCGGCTTCCTGGTCCTGCCCGTTGTCGAGAACGGTCCGCTGTGGGTCCTCGCGATCCTCATCGGTGCTGTGGTCGGTGGAATCTTGTTCGTGGCCTTCAAGAAGTTCGACTTCGAGAAGAACCAGAAGGCTGCCCCTGCAGCCAAGCCGGTTGAGGCCCCCAAGGCCGCTGCTGTCGAGGCTCCCAAGGCCGAGGCTGCCGACTTCGTGAAGGTCGAGAACGTCTTTGTCGCCGAGGACTTCGCTTCTCGTGACGAGGCCCTGAGCTTTGTCTCCAACCAGGCTGTCAAGGCCGGTATCGCCGGCGACGCCGACGCCGTGATGAACGCCTTCCTGGCCCGCGAGGCCGAGGGCACCACGGGCATGATGGAGGGCTTCGCCATCCCGCATGCCAAGTCCGACGCTATTACCGAGGCTGCCGTCATCGTCGTCAAGGACGAGTCCGGCGTGACCGGTTGGGACACCATGGACGGCGCTCCCGTCAACGTGGCCATCGCCCTGCTCATCCCGGGTGCTCAGGCTGGCACCACACACCTCAAGATCCTGTCCAAGGTCGCCGAGGCACTCATGGACGAGGACTTCCGTGCCACTGTCAAGGGTTCCACCGACGCCGCCGAGATCGCCAAGACGATCAACGCCCGCCTGGTTTAATCCAACAGCCAGCGAATAATATCGCCCCCTGTAACAAAGGCGGAGACCCTTACCAGGGTCTCCGCCTTTTTCATGCCCTTCTTTTAATTTGCGGTGAAATAAGGACTGTTTAACTGTCTCAACCCAAGATTCAGTCCCTATTTCACCGCAAGTTAGAAGAAGGGGATAGCGTGGCCTGTCTATCGGATCGTCCGTACGGACAAATATTCAGCCAGAATTCCGTTCGCACGATATTGCTCTGGACCGACCGAGTTTCTGCAGCTTGCCTGCCGGGCGGGGCGGTTATGTTTGTCGCGAGTTCCGCACGCAAAGGAAAGCACTTAATGTGCTTTCCGTCTTGCGCAGGACTGTAGAGCAGCAAACTTAACCGCCCCGCCCGGCAGACGAACGTACAGGAACGACATCTGTCCAACAATTCGTGCGAAACACAATGAAAAACCGTTTGATGTGAGTTAATATAAACAACGTCGTGAATCTGACTCCTGCCGCATACACGACAGGGGTTAAACACAAAAAGGAGTCAATTATGGTTTCTGAGAAGGCTACCCTCGTCAATCCGCAGGGTCTTCACATGCGTCCGGCTGGCCTCTTCGCCTCCACCATGGGCAAGTACGCCTGCGACGTGACGGTCGTCACCCCCGAGAAGGAGGTCAACGGCAAGTCCCCGATGGCCCTCATGGCTGCTGGTATCCCCTGCGGTACCGAGGTCGAGGTCAAGTGCGACGGCGCCGACGAGGCCGAGGCTCTGGCTGCTGCCATCGAGCTCATCAAGAGCGGTCTTGGCGAGTAGAACTCAAACGGGTCGCATGTTGAACAATTAAGTTCATACTTGGGGGCGCAGTGACCTGCATCAAGGTAGCTGCGCTCTTTTGTCATGGATATGGCAAAACGCTTTATCACATGGCACGGAGAGAGGAATGGGAATGTATCAGGGAGTCAACGCATCCGAGGGCATCGGAATCGGCACCGTCATGGTCGCCGTCGATCCCGACTTGACGTTTGAACCGCACGAGGTCGCTGATTCGGCAGCAGAGAAGGAGCGCTATCAGACCGCTCTTTCGGTCTTCTGCGAGAAGACCCAGGCTCAGGCCGACCACATGAAGGAGACGGTGGGCGAGGCCGAGGCCGAGATCATGAGCGGACACATTGTCCTGGCTCAGGACCCGGGCATGACCGACGCCATCAACGCCGCCATCGACGGCGGCACCTGCGCCGAGCAGGCGCTCATGGACACCTCGACCATGTTCGAGAACATGTTCCTGTCCATGGACGACGAGATGTTCCGTCTGCGCGCGGCCGACATCGCCGACATCCGCACCGGTATTCTGGCCGAGCTGCTGGGCAAGGAGGTCGTCGACCTCTCCGTCCTGCCCGAGAACACCGTCGTTGTCGTGCACGACCTTACGCCGTCCATGACCGCCACGATCGATAAGGCCCACGTTGCCGGTATCGTCACCGAGACCGGTGGCCGCACGTCGCACTCCGCGATCATCGCGCGCGCCCTCGAGATTCCGGCCGTCCTTTCGGTCTCTAACAGCTGCACCGCCCTTCGCAACGGCATGACCGTCGTTGTCGACGGTGGCAAGGGTGTTGTCGAGGCCGATCCCGACGAGGAGACGCTCGCTGCCTACACCGCCAAGGCCGAGGCCTTCGCTGCCGAGAAGGCAGCCCTCGAGGCCTTCCGCGGCAAGCCTTCTGTGACTGCCGACGGCATCAAGAAGATCATCGCCTGCAACATCGGTAACCCCGATGACGTGCCCAACGCGCTCGATCACGATGCCGAGGCCATCGGTCTGTTCCGCTCCGAGTTCCTGTTCATGGACTCCGCTGAGCTTCCTTCCGAGGAGGAGCAGTTCAACGCCTACCGCAAGGTCGCCAGCGCGCTCAAGGGCGCTCCGGTCATCATCCGTACGCTCGACGTGGGCGGCGACAAGGAGATTCCGTACCTGCACATGGTCAAGGAAGACAACCCCTTCATGGGCTTCCGCGCCGTGCGTTACTGCCTGGCCAACCCCGATCAGTACAAGGTCCAGCTCCGCGCCCTTCTGCGCGCCAGCGCCTTTGGTGACGTCAAGATCATGATCCCGCTCGTCACCTGCGTCGAGGAGGTCGTGGCCGTCAAGGAGCTCGTCGAGCAGTGCAAGGCTGAGCTGACCGAAGAGGGCCGCAAGTTCAACGAGAACATCGAGGTCGGCATCATGGTCGAGACGCCTGCCGCTTCGCTGCTCGCTGACCGCCTGGCCGAGGTGGCCGACTTCTTCTCCATCGGCACCAACGACCTGATCGGCTACACCATGTGCGCCGACCGTGGCAACGACACCATTTCCAACCTGTACCAGGTGTACTATCCCGCCGTGCTCCGCTCGCTCAAGAACATCATCGAGAGCGGCGTGAAGGCCGGCATCATGGTCGGTATGTGCGGCGAGGCCGCTGCCGATCCGCTGCTTGAGCCGCTGCTGATCAGCTGGGGCCTGGAGGAGTTCTCGATGAGCGCTCCGTCCATCCTGCGCGCCCGCAAGACCATCAGCCAGTGGACCAAGGCCGAGTGCGACGAGCTCGCCGAGAAGGCGCTCGCCTGCAACACCGCCGCCGAGGTCAAGGCACTGCTCGAGTCCGCAGCTCGCTAATTTGGTATCAGAGGTAACCGCGTGGTTGGAATGGGCCGGCCACGCGGCCCTCACATATACAGGGGGTACTGTAAATGTTCTACACGCTAACCGCTAACCCGGCTGTCGACATGACGGTTTCGAGCTCTCCGCTCGAGCCCGACGAGAACGTCCGCACCGGCTCGGCCAGCTACACCGCCAACGGCAAGGGCCTCGACGTGTCCTTCGCCTTTAAGAAGATGGGCGTCGACACTGTCGCGCTCGGCTTCTTCGCCGGCTTCACGGGCAAGTTCATCGTCGAGGAAGTCATGAACCTGGGTTGCCTGTGCCGCCCGGTCTGGACCGACGGCATCACGCGTATCAACACCTACGTCAACGATGGCCAGCACGAGTACGGCATCCTCAACCCCGGTGCTCCTATTACGCCGCAGCACCAGGAGGAGCTCTACAACATCCTGGACACCGCGGGCGATCTTGAGTGCCTGATCGTCTCTGGCTCCGTGCCTCCCAAAGCTACGCCCGACTTCCTGGCTCAGGTCATGGAGCACGCTCAGGCCCGTGGCGCCGACGTCGTCCTGGACCTTTCTTCCGACAAGCTCAAGGAGCTCGCTCACAAGAAGCCGCTGCTCATCAAGCCGAACCATCATGAGATGAAGGCCATCTTCGGCGTGCCGGTCGACACCGACGACGAGGTCCGAGTTGCCATGAAGCTGGCTCACGAGGCCGGCGTCCAGAACGTGCTGCTCACCCGTGGTAGCCGTGGCGACGCTTACTTCTCCAACGGCGAGGACATCTGGTACGCCAAGCGTGAGTTCAACATCAAGCTGGTTTCTTCCGTCTGCGCCGGCGACTGCACCCTCGCTGCGTTCCTGCACAAGTGGTACAGGGATCGCGACAACGTCGAGGAGGCCATGAAGCTCGCTATGGCCACCGGCGCCAACGTCGCTGAGTCCGTCGGCATCGGCGACTTCGGTCACGTTGACGAGTACAGCAAGCGCGTTGCCGTCCGTAAGCTCGATCGCAAGTAAGCGAAACGCGACATATTCGTGTGCATGCGGCGTCCCGGTTTTGATCGGGGCGCCGTTTTTTCGTTGGAAAAGTGAGATGAAACCGCCCTTCACCGCTTCCACACCGTTCGCCGAGTTGTTGTAGCCTTTTGCCGAAGCGTGGAATATACTTTCATTAACACGTTGCTTCGTGAAAGGAACATTCATGATTTACACGCTCACTGCAAATCCCGCCATTGACTACAACATCTCCTGCGATGGCCTGTCCGCCAATACCGTTACGCGCACCCGTAACGCGGTCTACACCCCCAACGGCAAGGGTCTCAACGTCTCGTTTACGCTCGACCACTACGGCGTCGACACCACGATCCTGGGCTTCTTCGCCGGCTTCTCGGGCGAGTTCATCGTTAAGGGCGCCGAGGCCCTGGGCGTGCCCGTCAAGCCCGTGTGGACTGACGGTATCACGCGTGTCAACGTGTTCCTCAACGCCGGTCCCGACACCGAGTACAACATGGTTAATGCCGGTGCCGCCATTAACGAAGCCAACGAGCAAGAGATGTTTGAGCTCATCGATTCGCTTGACGACATGACCTGCCTGGTCATTAGCGGCTCGCTGCCCCCCAACACCTCCGAGGGCTTCCTTGCCGAGGTCCTGCGTCGAGTGAAGGCGAAAGGCGCCGAGTTCGTGCTCGATATCTCGAGCCATCAGCTGGCCGACCTCATTGCTATGGAGCCGTTGCTCATTAAGCCCAACGACGACGAGCTGCTCGACATCTTTGGCATTAAGGTGAGCGGTGGCGACGACGAGTCCGTCAAGGGCGCTATGGCCGAGCTTCATGCCAAGGGCGCCAAGAACGTGCTGCTGACCCTGGGTGGCGCTGGAGCGTACTTCTCTAACGGCGAGCACATCTGGTTTGCCAACCGTACCTTTGAGGTCAAGCTGCTGTCGACCGTCTGCGCCGGTGACTCTTCGCTGGCCGCCTTCCTGTCCGTGTGGCACGACGCCCCCGAGCGCGTCGAGGACGCCCTGCGCCTCTCGATGGCCACCGGCGCCAACGTGGTCGAGTGCCCTGGTCTGGGCGACTTTGCCAAGGTCGATGAGTATCAGAAGGGTATCGCCATTCGTCAGGTCTGCTAGTTCCGGCACCTTGCCTGAATAATTCGATTAATTCGCATCCGTCTTAGACCAGGACGGATGCATTTTTGTTTATCGGACTTGCTTGTGCAGTAGAGGCCGTTTCTTGCTAGACTTCTTGCAGATGCAATCGATAACCAAATTGATAGTCGCAGGAGGTCATAGGCATGTGCAATGTTTCGCTTAACGGTACGAAGCCGACCGATGCCTCCATCCGTGTCCTGCGTGCGCTTGAGGCAGCCGGTCTTGAGGCTTGGTACGTGGGCGGTTGGGTCCGTGATGCCCTGATGGGGCGCCCCAGCCACGATGTTGACATGTGCTGCAGCGGCCTGTGGCAGGAGTCCAAAGCGGCGCTCGAGGCGGCTGATATTGCCGTGGTTGAGTCGGGCATCAAATTTGGCGGCATCACGGCTATTTGCGATGGCGAGCGTATTGAGGTCACCACGTACCGCCTGGATGGTTTTTATACCGACGGTCGTCATCCCCAGAGCGTGGAGCGTGCGGCGTCGCTTGAGGACGATCTGGCGCGTCGTGACTTTACCGTTAACGCTATGGCCTGGCATCCCGAGCGCGGTCTTGTCGACCGCTACGATGGCCAGGGCGACCTGAAGCGTAAGCTCATCCGCGCTGTTGGAGATCCCAAGCGTCGTTTTAACGAGGACGCGCTTCGCATGCTGCGCGCGGTGCGTTTTGCCTGCCGTCTGGATTTTATGATCGAGCCTAGGACCAAACAGGCACTTGCCGAGTGCGCGCCGCTGCTCGATGCTGTGGCGCGCGAGCGCGTGGGCATTGAGCTCGAGGGCATCCTTTCGACGGGCCACGGGGGAGACGCGATGCTGCGCTACCCCGAGCTTGTTTGCGCCGCCGTGCCCGAGCTCGCGTCCGCTCGCGGGTTTGATCAGCGCAGTGTCTATCATGCGTTTAACGTCTACGAGCATATCGCCCGCGTGCTGACGGTGGCAGGGGAGCTGGCGCTGTGCGACGGCGTCGCGCCCTCGTCGAGCCTTATGTGGGCGGCGTTTTTGCACGACGTTTCCAAACCCGAGTGCTTTACGGTCGATCACGACGGCAGCGGACACTTCTATGGTCATCCCGAGCTCGGCGCCAAGAAGGCGCGTGTCATCATGGATCGCCTAGCGCTCTCGCACGATTTGGTGCGCGATGTGTGCCTGCTGATCAAATACCATGACAAGCCGCTGCGCCCCGAGCGCTCCTGCCTGCTCAATATGATGCGCGCGCTTTCGGGCGAGGGTGTCGATACGCCGCGTCTGATGGACGAGCTCATGGACCTTAAGCGTGCCGACACGCTCGGCAAGGCGCCCTCGTGCTTCTATTACGTCGAGACGATCGAGGAGATGCGTACGCTCGCCCACGATCTGCTGCAGGCGGGGGAGCCCTATACGCTCAAGATGCTTGCCATCAATGGTGGCGATCTGATCCGCGCCGGCGTCAAGCCGGGGCCGGAGCTGGGGCAGCTTCTCAACGCTGCCCTCGACGCCGTGATCGAGGACAACATCCCCAACAACCGTGAAGCCCTCCTGGCTCATCTCAACTTGAACTAGCTAACCAGTTGACCTGCGCGTTCCATAACCTGCCGACAATTTTTTCGGCAATTTGGAATTTCTTCTTGCGCTGATGTTTTTTGTCCCGTAATATATTTCCTCGCAGCACGGCAGTGCAGATGTCATGTGGCCCGTTCGTCTAGCGGTTTAGGACGCCGCCCTCTCAAGGCGGAGATCACCAGTTCGAATCTGGTACGGGCTACCACTTCTTTTCTGCTGAGGCTTATGGCCCGTTCGTCTAGCGGTTTAGGACGCCGCCCTCTCAAGGCGGAGATCACCAGTTCGAATCTGGTACGGGCTACCATGAATCTGAGACCCGGACTTCCCACGGAAGCCCGGGTTTTTTATTTCCGAGCAAACCATCTGCAATTCCCATTTGGCCCATAGCTTTACGTTCTGCTTGTGGCCCTTGCGGGTACAATATGCAAGATATTTGGACGGTCAGAAGGAGCCTCATGACGGAGTCCTCTCAGCATACATCTAAGCCCCAGGTCGAGGTTGAGGCCTCGGGCGGCGATGACAACAAGGGTGCACGCCGCGGTGCCATTTTTATCGGCGTCGTGCTGGTTGGCTATATCGTTTATCTGATTGTGACCGGTCAGATGGGACAGTTCTGGGCCGCTATGTCGAGCGTTCAGGCGCCGTGGCTCGTTGCTGCATGCTTTTGCATGTTCCTGTACCTGTTCTTTGGCATCGTCGCCTATGCGATCGCCGTCTGGCTCGATCCCAATTCGCCCGTCGGCATTCGCGACCTGATCTCGGTCGAGGCGAGCGGTATCTTCTTTGGCAACCTGACGCCCATGATGATGGGCTCTACGCCCGCCCAGATCTACCGCCTGACCAAGGCAGGCCAAAATGTCGGCGAGGCCGGTGCCACGCAGTTCACGCGCTTTATCGTGTATCAGTTTGGCCTCGTTGCCTGGGGCGCCATTCTGCTGCTTGCCCGAATGCCGTTTTTCGCCGAGCGCTATGGCGACATGACGCTGCTGTGCGTCTTTAGCTTTGGCGGTCACTGTTGCATTCTGCTTGGCATCTTTGCCGTCGCGCTCATGCCCAAGACCGTCACGCGCGTCGCGCACTGCATCATCAATTGGCTCGAGCGAATGGGCGTCTCGGCCACCAAGATTGAGGGCTGGCGTACGTTTGTCGACGGCGAAATCTACTCTTTCTCCGAGAAGTTCAAGCTTTCAGCCGGCCACTTTTCGTCCATGCTGCTCACGGTGGTCATCACCATGTTGCAGCTCGCGTTTTTCTACCTCGTGCCGTATTTCCTGATGCTTGCCTTTGGCCACCACGAAGTCGACTTTTTCTCGGTCATGGCCGCGAGCGCCTTTGTTCAGCTCCTGAGCTCTGCTGTTCCCCTGCCCGGTGGCACCGGCGGTGCCGAGGGTGGCTTCGCGCTGTTCCTGGGTCATTTCTTTGGGTCGGCGTCGACCGCCGGTTATCTGCTGTGGCGCCTCATTACGTTTATCGCGCCGACGATTTTGGCCGCGCCCCTGCTGGGTCTTAAGAGCGCTCACAACGAGAGTATCCACTCACGCTGGGATCGCGCGATGCGCAAGCTCGGACGATCGCCTCAGACGTCCTCTAAGCCTGCAAAGCCCCATCCTGTGAATGCGGTTACCGTGGATCCCAATCAGCATGCTCAGAAGGCTTCTGGGGCCGCCAAACCCTCGCATAAGGCCTATGTGCGCCAGACAGGTGACGGCATTCGTGTGTCCCCGGCTGCTTTGAACAAAAAGAAGCTCCCTAAGGCGTAACAGTTGGTCGTGCGTTCTTCATGTTGCCGGGCTTTTTTGTGCCGGATGGGGGATAATCCTCTTACGTTGATTAACTCTCATCTGTTGATGAATGCTCACATTCCGAAGGGACACGTCCATGGACACCAGCAAACCGCGCCTCGACCGCCGCATCGTTCGCAGCCGCAATGCCATCCTTTCTGCGTTTGAGCGCCTGCTGATGGATAAACCGCTTGCCGATATTACCGTGAGTGCCATCGCGCGTGAGGCAAATGTCGATCGCAAGACCTTCTACGTGCACTTTGGCACGGTCGACGGCCTGCTCGATGCCATCGCCGCCGATGTGGTCGAGATGATCGTCGACTCGGTCGAAAAGACGCTTTCCACTATGGGCAGTGACCCCAACGAGCGCGCCCTTGGAGCGGCGGCTACCTTCTTTAAGACCATCAACGAGGCACTTTGCAATAACCTCGTGCTCAATCGCCAGCTGATTGAAAACATCCCGCTCGACGATTTTATGACGCGTTTGCGCGTGCCGCTCGAGCATGAGATTGCCGAGCGCGATCTGCTGCCCCAAGGTCTCAAGGACGAGATGTTCGACTACTATCTGGCGTTTTTGCTGTCGGGTATTATCGGAATCTATCGCACATGGGCGCTGTCTGACGGCTCGGTTCCTATCGAGCGCGTCTCGGAGGTCGCCAACGACCTGACTCTCAATGGCCTGTCGAGTCTGGAATCTCGCTTGGATTAGGCGCAGGCTCGAGTTCGTGAGGCGCTTGTCGGGGTGCAGCCCGATCGATCAGGCGACGAGCATCCCGCCGAAGCAGTCGATGACCGGGCTCAGGTAGACCTTCTCGCCGCCCGGGAGCCTGAACTCGGTGATGTCGGTGAGCCACAGCAGGTTGGGCTCGTCGGCGTGGAAATTCCTGTTTACGAGGTTCTCCGGCGCCTTGTAGACCTCGCCGGCGTAGGAGCTGTAGCCTGAGGATCCTTAAAAGAAAGTCCAGTTTATCCTTTCCACCCCAATTGGGAATCCTCCGATGCGCCTTCGCACGCTCGCATGACCTCGATACCGTGCGAGCGTGCGAACTCGACGAGCTCTGCGTTGCGGGCGTTTATGGTGCCGAAGGCGGCGGGACACACGATAAGGCGCGCGCAGTGGACGAGGAGCTCTTTGGCGCGGGCTATGGTTCTATCCCCGATCGGCTCGAAGGCGCGCTCGGCCACGCATTCCGCCGCCAGGTCGCGCGCGAGCTCGCAGTCGATGTCCCCTTCGTGCAGAACGCCCGTGTAGAACGCCTTGCCCTGCCGGATGAGCTGGCGAAACACAGCCGACCCCGTACCTGCGCCGGCGATGACGAACGTGTGCGCATCGCCGTGCGGGCGTCCAATTTCCACGCTGCCGAAGCGCTCGTTGAAGGTGCCATGTTGAAGGCCGTAGAGCTCGCCAATCGTCTCGCGCGTGAATATGTCCTCGGGTGCGCTGGCGCGGAAGACCCGGCCGTCCTTCACGCAAATCACCTTGTCGGCGCTTTTCTGCGCGAGCTCGAGTTCGTGGATGGACATGATGACAGCCACATTCCGCGATTTCGCAAGGTGGCGAAGTATTCGCAGCAGGTCGATCTGGTAGCGGATATCGAGATATGACGTGGGCTCGTCGAGCACGAGCACGCGCGGATCCTGCGCGATGGCGCGTGCGAGCATGACGCGCTGGCGTTGCCCGTCGCTTATCTGCATGAAGTCGCGCTCGGCGAGCTCTTCCACATGTGCGGTTTTCATGGCCTCGTCGACCCGACTATGGTCGTCGGGCGAGAGTGTGCCCATTCGCCCGGTGTAGGGGTGCCTTCCCGCCTCTACGACATCGCGGCAGGTGAGGAGCTCGGTCCGGGGGCGATCTGTCAGCATAACGGCAAGGTTCCTTGCAAACTCCGCCGTCTTCCATCGGGAAATCTCCCGCCCGTCGAGCTCGACTGCGCCGGCAAGCGGTGCCAGATGGCGTGTGATGGTTTTCAAGATGGTCGACTTGCCCGAGCCGTTCGGCCCGATGAGCGCCACGACGTCGCCCGCGCGAACCTCCAGATCGACGCCTTCGACTACGACCTTCTTGTCGTAGCCCGCCGACAGGTCGCTTATGTGGAAAAGCGGCGCTCCGTCAGCCTGCGTTTCGACCGTAGTTTCGAGGTTCGGCTCCGCTCGGAGGAGGCGTTCCGCGCGCAGTTCCGCACGAGCCGAAAGTGCCTTCTGGCGCTTTCGTGCGAGCTCAGGACTGTCTAAGCATGGAATGTCCCCTCCGAGCGTTTTGGGCCGCGGCACGAATTCCCCCATCTACCTCACCCGCTTCTTCAACATGAGCGCGATAACCACCGGAGCGCCGAAGATGGCGGTGACGGCGCTGATGGAAAGCTCGACGGGAGAGAACAGCGTGCGCGCGATCAAATCGCAGCCCGCGCAGAAGATGGCGCCTCCCAAGAAGCACGCAGGAATCACGCGGATGGGCTTCGACGACTTTAGCGCCGACTTCACGAGATGCGGAACCGCGATGCCTACGAACGACACCGGACCAGCGAACGCGGTCACGCAGGCGGAGAGCATGCTCGCTAGAAGGACGAGCACCACGCGGAAGCGTTCGACGTTCACGCCGACGCTTTTCGCGTAGGCTTCTCCCAGCTGGAAGGCGGAAAGGGGCTTCGATATCGCGAATACGCATGCGCTCACGGTGATCACCACGACCGCGATGACCGCGATGTCGTCCCAGCTCGAACCCGAGAAGCTACCCAAAGACCAGTTGTGCAGGTTCACGATGGACTGGTCGTCGGCGAAGGCGATGAGGAAGTTCGTCGCCGCCGAGCAGATGTATCCCACCATGACGCCCGCCACGATGAGCATGGCCATGGAACTTATGCGCCGTGCGATGAGGAGCACGAAGCCGATGGTGATAAGCGAGCCCAGAAACGCTGCGGCCACCATGGCCGGCGAAGACATGGCCATGTTCGCGCCTAGAAGTACGATCATCGTAAGCGCGACGACGAACTTTGCGCCCGAGGAGACGCCCAAGATGAACGGGTCGGCGATGGGGTTGTTGAAAAACGTCTGCAGCAGGAACCCGGAAAGCGAAAGTGCCCCGCCGAGAAGCACGGCTGAAAGCACGCGCGGCAGGCGAATCTCCCGGATGACCTGGCTTTCCATGGAATTGGCCGCGCCGCCCGAAAGGATGCCGGGGATGTGGTCTGCGGGCACGAGCACGCTCCCGATGCACAGGTTGGCCCCGACGAGCACGATGAGGGCAACAGCGAGCAGCGCCGTCACGACGCGACACCGCGCGGCGCGCCCCGATTCGTCGTATGCCATGGAAAGCCGGCTTCTCATGGCGCTAACCGAGCTTCCTCAGATAATGGAAGTCGCTCGCGTTATCGCCGGTGAACGCCCCGTGCAGCTCGTCGATAATGTCGGCGGTAGAAGTCATCTGCTGGTACATGTCGGCGCTTGTGACCCAGACGTTGCCGTTCTTCACGGCTTTGAACTGCGACAATAGCGCGTTTTTGCCTACGAAGTCGTTCAAGGTGGTAACTGACTCGTCGATGGTGCCGTTGTAGACGATGATGTCGGCATCCTTCGCCGTCGCGTAGAAGCGCTCCATTTCGAGCGTTACTGACGAACCTGACGTCGACGACGCCTGCGCGTCATCGAGCGCATAGCTGCCGCCTGCAAGCTCGATCATCTGCGCCACGTAGTCGCCCGCCCGCCGCGTGACGGCGGCCCCGTTCGAGTTAATGTAGAAATACGCCACGGTTTTACCTGACGACGCGAGCCCCGACGTTTGCTCGACGCGGGCCTTCTGCTCGTTGAACAGGTGCGCGGCCTCGTCTTCCTTGTCGAATAGGACGCCGAAAAGCTTAATCCACTCAACGCGCCCGAGTGCTTCGGGCTCGCTCGACGACTGTTCGGTGAGCACGACGAGCCCGAGCTTCTGCAGCTTTTCCTTCACATCGGGCGTGTGGTTGATCATGGTGTTCTCGATGGCGAGCGTGCAGCCCGAGGCCGATATTCGCTCGTAGTCGGGCGCGCTGTACTTGCCGCCGTAGGCGATCGCCCCACTTTCGAGTGCGCTTTTGAAGCCCACGACCGAGCAGTCGTCGGCCTTCGTGCCCGACATGATGATATTGTCGTTCGCATCGAGCGCGTCGACTAGGCACATCGTCGCCGACGACACGAGGTACACCTTGTCGGCGGGGCGCCTTATGACCGCGATGTCGGAGCTCAACCCATCAGGTACCTTCGCATCTTGCGGCACCACGAGGAAACGTTCTCCATTCGAAACGCAGATAAGCCGCAGACCGCCTTCGAACTCGTCGACAGTGAAGTGCTCGGCGTATTCAAGCTGAAGCGCCCCCGTCGGCTCCCAGCCGCAGCCCAAATCGGCGTTGTGGAAGTCGGCCGCGGCGCTTGAAGCCGTTCCTGCAGGGGAGCCGCCGCTTGCATCGTCGCCCGATTTCTCCTTCATGGTGGATGAGTCGAAGTGGATCGTGTAGTCGATGGTGTGCGGCGTCGACATGGCGACGGTCTCGGCCGACACGGCGATGTCCTCGTCGAGCGTGACGGGTATCTCGAACGTGGAGTTGCCGCCGTCGTTTACGGGCGCGTAGTCCACGCCGTCGACGGTCATCTTGTCGTAGTTCGAACTCGACCAGGTGATGGTCGCGGTGTAGGTGTCGCCATCTTTCACAATTGTGGTGGGTGAGGCGATGCTTGCGCGCCCTGACCCGCCGGAAAGCGAGACATTCACAGTGTATTCCTGAGAGCCCGCCGTGCCACCGGTCGCGTTCGGGCTCGCACTGCACCCCGCGAAGGGAAGCGCGAGCAGGGCGACGAGAACGCAGGCGATCGCGCGCGCCGCGATGCTGCGGCGCTTCCTGTTTTCCCCCTTGGGAAGAATCGACCGCATGGCGTTACTTCAGTGCGTCGGCGCGCAGATCGACGCCGGCGGATTCGAACACGAGCGTGCGGTCGTACCACTGCTCTTTTCTAATACTCCACGCGGCACAGGCGGTGTCCTCGTCGAGCGCATCAACGGGCACGTCGTAGGTGTACTTGCCTTCCCCGTTTTCCACATAGGGGATGAAGTCTGCCTCGCTCGCGGCGGCAGCCTCGTCGCCCGTGCCCATGAAGAGCTTGCCGTAGCCCGTGCCGGAAAGCGTCATCACGCAGTGCATGGAGCCGTTTTCCACGATGAGCTGGGCGTCCACAATCCTGAACATGTTCGAGCTGGAATCTACGGTGATCGGATAGGTGCCGTCGGCTACCTTGTCGGCGGTGATGGGGGCAGCGCTTGCGCCCTCGGTCGCATCGGCCGCCTGCTCGGTCTTTTCCTGGGAATCGGTATTGCTTGCCTTTGCGCTGTCGCTTGAATTTCCGGCGCAGCCGGCGATCGAGAACGCGAGAAGCGCCGCCGACAGGGCGAAGACGAGGGTTTTCTTCAACATGGAGGGGTTCCTTTCAATCGCTTCTACCGCCCGCGCCGTGCGGTGGGCGGGCGGGATGCGAATGCAACGGGCATGCGCCGTCGGTCGGGGAAGGCGCATGCCCGTTGCACGGGGACGCGACCGGCGCCCCCGTGCGCGGCGAGTTTACAGCTTGGCGATGGCGTCGTCCACGTGCGAGACGTAGATGTCGTCGACCGCGGCGTTCTGTCCCAGACCCTGGAGCAGGCACGTCACTTCGAAGCCGGCGGCCACGAACTTCGCAGCCCAGCTGTCGGGGTCGGTCTCGTCTGCCATGTCGTTGTTCGCGTGGTCGCCCGCGACCACCATGAACGGCGCGAGCACGGCCTTCTTGTACCCTGCGGCGCTCGCAGCGGCGATAACATCCTCGCAGGTCGGTTCAGCCTCGACGGTGCCGACGAAGAACTGCGTCAAGCCCTCGTTCTTGAACACTTCCTGCATCTTGGCATAGTCGGCGTTGGAATCGGCTTCGGTGCCGTGGCCCATGAGGCACAGCGCCGTCTTGCCGTCGTCGAAGGACGCCATGTTCTCCTTAATGGCTGCGGCCACCTTCTTGTAGTCGTCGTCGGAGGTGAGCAGCGGGTCGCCGAGCGAGATCTTGTCGAACTTGTCGGCGTACTTGTCGAGCTCGTCTTTCACGTCGGCGTATTCCAGGCCAGCCATGAGATGCGTCGGCTGCACGACGATTTCCTTCACGCCGTCTTCCACGCAGCGGTCGAGCGCCTCGGTCATGTTGTCGATCGTGATGCCGTCGCGCTTCTTCAGTTTGTCGATGATGATCTGCGCGGTGAAGGCGCGGCGGATGTCGTAGTCCTGCCAGTACTTCTCGCGGATAGCGTCTTCGATGGCGCCGATGGTGATGTGGCGCGAGTCGTTGTAGCTCGTGCCGAAGCTCGTGACGAGAATGACCGGCTTCACGGCCTTCTCCTTTTCGCTCGATTTCTCGGGACTCGCGGAGGTGCTGGAGCAGCCCGCGAGCGCGAATCCGGCGAGCGCGACGGCTCCGGTTGCTGCGGCGCCCATGAAGCCGCGGCGTGACATCTGGTCGGACATGGTTTTCCCTTTCCTCGGTTTGCCGGTCCCCCGGCGACAGTTGCTTATCGGCACAAGCGAAAGAAAAGCGCGCTCGTCCGCAAAGGGATAGCGCGCCTGTTTCTTGCATTCGAAAGGGAAGCGCACTCCTCGGGGTTCACAAGGAGATAACGCCACGGCGATGCCGTGAGGAAAAGGCGAAGCAGTCTGGCTTGGGGCGCGAGGCGGTTCGCCCGCGCGTCCTACACAGTAATGTCCCTTGCCCAGGATTCCCACCTGGTTCCCTCCGCAAGCCAGCGCGGGCTGTGTGGGCGCCGCGCCGGTCATTTCCTTTTATTCGATTGTCATATGCTCGTTGCCGAAACTACCACTATGATAGTGGGCGTTTGTGGGCGTGTCAAAGCCAGGGCGGGCGGCATTGCGCCTCCTGCCTACGTATTTGCGCCGATTGCCGCTGCGGGCGCCGTGTCTTGCCTGCTGCGCGAAGGGCGGCGTAAACGGTTGCGATGAGAAACGGGAAGGGAAGGCTCGGATGATTCATATTGTTGGCGCAGGTTCGGGCGCCGCCGACCTTATCACGCTGCGCGGGGCGCGTCTTCTGCGCGCGGCCGACGTGGTCGTTTGGGCGGGGAGCCTTGTGAACCCCGAGCTGCTCGCCGAGTGCAAGGAATCCTGCGTCGTCTGCGACAGCGCGCACATGACCTTGGAGGAAGTGCTCGACGTGATGTGCGCGGCGGATGCGCGGGGCGAGGAAGTGGTGCGCCTGCACACGGGCGACCCGTGCCTGTACGGCGCCATCCAGGAGCAGATGGACGCGCTCGACGCGCGCGGCGTGGACTACGAGGTGGTGCCCGGCGTGTCGAGCTTTTGCGGTGCCGCGGCGGCGCTTCGCCAGGAATACACGCTGCCGGGAATCAGCCAGTCGGTCGTGATCACGCGGCTTTCCGGGCGCACCCCCATGCCCGCGGGCGAGGGCATGCGCACCATGGCGGAAAGCGGCTCGACTATGGTCATCTTCCTGAGCTCGGGTATGCTCGCCGAGCTTTCCGCCGAGCTTTTGGCCGCGGGCCGCAGCTCCGACGAGCCGGCGGCGCTCGTGTACAAGGCGACCTGGCCTGAGGAGCGCGTGGTGCGATGCACAGTGGGCACGCTCGCCGATGCGGGCGCGCGAGAGGGCATCGACCGCACGGCGCTCGTGGTGGTGGGCCGCGTGCTCGGAGCTCGCGGCGGGCTTGCGCACAACGGCGCGCAAGCGGAGTCGTACGAGCGCAGCAAGCTTTACGACCCTTCGTTTGCCACAGGGTATCGGAAGGCGAGCAGCTAGCGTGGCCTTCGAGCACTACATATATACCGGGACGACCCGCCTGCGCTGCGGCTACACCACGGGGAGCTGCGCCGCGCTCGCGGCGAAGGCGGCCTGCGAGATGCTCTTGTCACGAAAGCCCGTCGGCCGCGTGTCGATCGTCACCCCCGGCGGGCTGCCCGTCGAGGCGAACGTGGTCGACGCATGTATCGGCGAGGGGTGCGCCCAGTGCGCCGTGCGAAAGGACGCAGGCGACGATGCCGATGTGACCGACGGCGTGCTCGTGTACGCGCGCGTGGAACATGCGGGGTCGGGCACGGGTGCTGCGGGCAGCAAGGGCGTGCCCGCGCGCGAATCGGAAGTTTCCGTCGATGGCGGCGTGGGCGTGGGGCGCGTGACGTTGCCCGGGCTCGAGCAGCCGGTGGGGGCGGCCGCCATCAACGCGACGCCGCGCGCGATGATCACTTCGGCGGTGCGCGAGGTGTGCGCCGCGCACGGCTTTTCTGGAAATATCGCTGTGACGATTTCGGTACCCGAGGGTGTTGCCCTTGCCGAAAAGACCTTCAACCCGCACCTGGGGATAGAGGACGGCATCTCCATCCTGGGCACGACGGGCATCGTCGAGCCGCGCAGCCTCGCTGCCTTGCGCGACAGCATCGAGCTCGAGATCCGGCAGCATGCGGCTATGGGGCGGCGCGGAGTCGTGCTTACGCCCGGCAACTACGGCGCACAGTTCATCTCGGGGCATTTCCACCTAAACGGTGCGCCGGTGGTCTTCATCTCCAACTTCGTGGGCGATGCGATTGATTGCTGCGTTCGCGAGGGATTTACCAATGTCCTTCTTGTGGGACACATCGGCAAGCTGGTGAAGGTCGCGGGCGGCATCATGGACACCCATTCGCGTACCGCCGACTGCCGCGCGGAGATTCTGGCCGCCCACGCGGCCTTGGCCGGCGCGGGCACGAAGACCGTGCGCGAGATCATGTCGTCGGTCACGACCACGGCGGCGCTCGAGGTAATCGAGGCCGCCGGCGTGGGGGACGCTGCGCGCGCCTCGCTCGCTGCGGCAATCGATGACAGGTTGCGCCGCCGCGCGGCGGGCGCATGCGACATCGCCGCGGTCGTGTTCGACGCCGAGCGCCGAGAGCTTTTCCGCACGTCGGGCGCCGATGCAGTTATCGGGGAATTGGGGGCTACGTATGAGTAAAGGCGTGCTGTACGGGGTGGGCACGGGGCCTGGCGACCCCGAGCTGCTCACGATCAAGGCCGTCCGCACAATCGAATCGTGTCCGGTCATCGCCGCACCGCAGACGGCGGACGGGGCCATGGTCGCGCTCGACATCGTGCGCGGCGCCGTCGACCTTACAGGCAAGACGGTGATCCCCGTGCGATTCTCGATGACGCGCGACGCCGAGCGCCGCACGGCCGAGCATGCCTCGCTTGTTCGCGAGCTTGTCGCGCACCTGGATGCGGTCCGCGACGTCGCGCTGCTGAACCTGGGGGACCCGAGCATCTACGCCACCTTCCAGCGCATAGCGCCCGACGTTCGCGCCTGCGGGTTCGAGGCGCGCGCCATTCCCGGCGTGCCGAGCTTCTGCGCGGTCGCCGCAGCGCTCGAGCGCGACCTCACGCCCGAGATGTCGTCGCCTCTGCACATCGTGCCCGGCGGCTACGACGACGTGCGCCGCGCAATCGGCTGGCCGGGGACGAAGGTGGTCATGAAGGCGCGCCGCTCGCTTGCGGACACGAAGCGCATCCTTCGCGAGGAGGGCGCCTTCGACGGTGCCGAGCTCGTAGAGGACTGTGGGCTTCCGGGCGAGCGCGTGTACCGCTCGCTCGACGATGTGCCCGATCGGGGCAGCTACTTCTCGACGATGGTGGTGCGCTAGATGAGGGTTTCCTGCATAGCGTTCACTGAGAGGGGGTATGCGTTGGCGGAGCGCATCGCACACGCGCTTTCCGATTGCGCGCAGACAGGTGAAGATGACCCTGGCTGGGACGTTTCCGTTTCGCGCGGGTTCGGCGAGTGGAAGGCCGACCTGCGCGCATGGACGGCGCTCGCGTGGGAAGCGTCGGACGCGCTTCTGTTCGTGGGCGCGGCGGGCATCGCCGTGCGGGCGATCGCGCCGCATGTCGCCTCGAAGGCAAGCGATTCCGCGGTTGTGGCGATCGACGAGGCGGGGCGCTTTGCCGTCCCGCTTTTGTCGGGGCATTTGGGCGGTGCGAACGAGCTTGCGCAAACTGTGGCACGCGCGGCAGGGGCCATCCCCGTCATCACCACGGCGACCGACGTCCGCGGCGTGTGGGCGGTGGATACGTGGGCTCGCTGTGCGGGGCTCGCCGTTTCGAATCCCGAAGCCATCAAGCGAGTGTCGGCGCGGCTGCTTTCGGGCGGGCGCGTGGCGCTCTATTCCGACATGCCGATTTCGGGACAGCTGCCTGAGGGGGTTGACATTGCGTCCGACCGCGCTCGGGCCGATATTGTCGTGTCGCCGTTCGCTGGCGCGAATGCAGGTGCGTCCGTTCGCGCGGCGGAGACAACGGGCGAGGTCGTGCCCGCCGGTGAGACGGGGAAGCCGGCGGGCGTGCGGGCGCAGACGTCTGCGCCCGAGCCGCTTCGCCTTGTCGTGCCCTGCATCGTTGCGGGCATAGGGTGCCGTCGCGGTGCGTGCGCCGAAGCGATCGGGGAGACGTTTCTTCTCGCGTGCGGGCAGGCGGGTATCTCGCCTTCGGCCGTGCGCGAAGCGGCGACGATCGACGTGAAGGCGCACGAGGAGGGTCTGCTCGCCTTCTGTCGCGCGCGCAATATCCCGCTTGTGACGTATTCCGCAGAGGAGTTGTCGCAGGTCGAAGGCAGCGTTTCGCCATCTGATTTCGTGCGCGCGACGGTGGGGGTCGACAACGTGTGCGAGCGCGCGGCGCTCGCGGACGGGGGCAAACTTATCTTCCCGAAGCTCGCTCACGGCGGCGTGACCGTCGCGTTTTCCAAGGTAACTATCGAACTTTCGTTTAAGGAGCGGTGATGGGAAAGCTCTTCGTGGTGGGGATCGGTCCGGGCGGCCCCGACGGCATGACGATTGCGGCTCGGCGCGCGCTCGAGGCGGCCGACATCGTTGTGGGGTACACGAAATACGTGGAGCTCGCGCTCGCCGCCGTGCCCGACGCGGCGCATCTCGCGACGCCGATGATGCACGAGGTCGAACGGTGCCGCCTGGCGCTTTCGCGCGCGCAGAGCGGAGAAGCCGTGGCGCTCGTGTGCAGCGGTGACGCGGGCGTGTACGGCATGGCGAGCCCCGTGCTGGAGCTTGCGGAGGACTACCCCGATGTAGACGTGGAAGTTATCGCCGGGGCCACCGCGGCTCAGAGCGGGTCGGCGGTGCTCGGCGCCCCGCTTGCCCACGACTTCGCGGTCGTGTCGCTCTCCGACCTGCTTACGCCGTGGGAGGTCATCGAGCGCAGGCTCGCCGCCGTGGCGAGCGCCGACTTCTGCATCTGTTTGTACAACCCGCGCAGCAGAAAGCGCGCCGACAGGCTCTCGCGCGCGGCGAAGATTATGCTCGAATGGAAGGCCCCCGACACGCTCTGCGGCTGGGTACGCAACATCGGGCGCGAGGGGCAGCAGTCGGGCATGTGCAAGCTCTCCGAGCTGGGGGAGTTCGACGCCGACATGTTCACCACCGTGTTCGTCGGCAACGCGGACACGAAGCGCGTAGGCGGCCGTATGGTCACGCCGCGCGGGTATCGGGAGATTCCATGCGAAAGGTAACGATCATCGGGGCGGGGCCCGGAAACCCCGACTTGCTCTCGCGCGCGGCGCTCGACGCGATCGACATCGCCGACGTGGTCATCGGCGCTCATCGCGCGCTTGTCAGCATCGACGTGCCGCCCGACGTGGTGAGATGCGAGCTCGTGAAGACGGCGGACATCGTCGCCGCTCTCACCGATGCGGCGTCGTGGCAGCGCGCCGTGGTCGTGATGACGGGCGATGTGGGGCTGTTCAGCGGCGCGCGCCGCCTGGTGGAGGCGCTCTCCGGCGACGCGCGGGTGGACGTGCGCGTCATTCCCGGCATAAGCTCAGCGTCGTATCTCGCCGCGCGCCTCGCGCGTCCATGGCAGGATTGGCGCTTCGCGAGCGCTCACGGCGTGGCGTGCGACATCGTGGCCGAGGCCGAGCGCGCAGGTGAGCTCTTCCTCGCCACGTCGGGCGGGGAAGACCCCTCGCGGCTTTCGGGCGAGCTTGTGCAGGCGGGCTTCGGGGACGCGCGCGTGACGGTGGCCGAGCGCCTGTCGTACCCCGACGAGCGCATCACCTGCGCGACCGCAAGTGAAATCGCAGGTCAGACGTTCGACGACTTGAACGTGATGCTTATCGAGTTCGCAGGCTGCGCCGGGTCGCCTGCGGGCTCTAGCGCAGCCTCCGAGGCGCCGGCCGGCGCGTCTGCGCCCGCGGCTGCTTCTTTCGCGGCGGACTCTGCGGGCGCATCCCGCGCCGCGAGCTCCCGCTGGCCGTACGCTTCCTCGGGCATTCCCGACGAGCTCTTCATCCGCGGCGACGTTCCCATGACCAAGCAGGAGGTGCGCGCCGTCGCGCTCGCGAAGCTGCGCCTTACCGCGACCGACACCGTGTGGGATGTCGGCGCCGGCACGGGGAGCGTGTCGATCGAGGCGGCGCTCGTCGCGCGAGCGGGGTCGGTATGGGCGGTCGAGCGCAACGCGGCCGGCGTGCGGCTCATCCGAGAGAACGCGGATGCATTCGGGTGCGGCAACGTGCATGCGGTCCCCGGTGTCGCCCCCGAAGCGCTCGCGAAACTGCCTGTCCCCGACGCCGTGTTCGTCGGCGGGAGCGCGGGCGAGCTTCCCTCCATCGTGGAGGCGGCGCTCGAGAAGAACTCGCAGGTTCGCCTGTGCGTGCCATGCGTCACCGTTGAGACGCTCACCGAGGCGTGCGCGCTCCTCTCGGGTTCGCGCTTTAAGGGGTTCGAGGCGTGCCAGGTGTCGGCCGCCCGCGCTGAGGCTGTAGGCTCGCACCATCTTATGAAGGCACAAAACCCCGTGTTCCTCGTCAGCGCGCGTGGTACGGGCGCGGATGCCGAGGAGCTTGCCGATGTCGGGGCGCTTGTTGAGTCGCCTGTCGGGGAGGACCCCTCTGTCGAGGGGAACCCATCCGTTGAGGTGGTCTCGCTTGCTAACTGCAACGCCGCAGGCGGGGAAGGCGGTGCCCGGTGAGCACGTCCATCCCGCGCTTCATGGTCGCTGCGCCCTCGAGCGGGAGCGGCAAGACGGTCGTCACGTGCGCGCTCCTGCGCGCGCTCGCGCGTCGCGGCCTTGCATGCGCGGCCTTCAAATGTGGCCCCGACTACATTGACCCGCTCTTTCACCGCCGCGTCGTGGGTGCGCGCTCGGGCAACTTAGACGGCTTCTTCGCTGACGCCCCGACGCTGCGCGCCCTGCTCGCACGCGGCGCCGCGGGTGCGGATGTCGCGGTGCTCGAGGGGGTCATGGGCTTCTACGACGGCATGGCGCCCGGCGTGGCCGAAGCGAGCAGCTACCAGGTTGCGCGCGACACGGAAACGCCGGTCGTTTTAGTGGTGAACGGGCGCGGGGCGTCTTTATCGCTCGCCGCCGTAATCCGCGGCATCGCCGAGTTCCTGCCTTGTGCGAACGTGCGCGGCGTCGTGCTGAACAGGACGAGCGCCGCTGCCTGCGCCTACGCGGCGCCTGCGATCGAGAAGCACACGGGCGTCGCGGTTTTGGGGAATATCCCCGCCGACGAGACGTTCTCGCTCGAAAGCCGGCATCTGGGGCTTGTGACCGCCGACGAGGTCGAGCAGCTCTCCGCGCGCATCGACAAGATGGCCGAGCTGGTGGAAAAGAGCGTCGACGTCGACCGCTTGCTCGAAATAGCTGCGACGGCCCCCGATATCCGCGAGGAACCTTACCGGTTGGAGCCGATCGCGGGAGCGCGGCCCATCGTCGGCGTCGCGCGTGACGAGGCGTTCTCGTTCTACTACGAGGAGAACCTGCACGCGCTCGAGGACCTTGGTTGCGAGCTGGCCTTTTTCAGCCCCCTGTGTGATAGCGAGTTGCCCCGGGGGACAAGCGCCCTCTATCTGGGGGGCGGCTACCCGGAGCTCCATGCGCGGCAGCTCTCCGAGAACGCGCCGATGCGCGAGGCGGTGCGGCGCGCGGTGGAATCCGGCATGCCGACGGTCGCCGAATGCGGTGGGTTTCTGTACCTGCAGCGCGAAATCGCCGATAGCGAGGGGCGGCGCTGGCCTGTTGCGGGCGCCCTTGAGGGCGCAAGCGAGAACGGGGGAAGGCTGTCCCATTTCGGGTACGTGGAGCTCACTTCCCAACGCGACGGGCTCTACGGGCCGCGCGGCACACGCATCCGCGCGCACGAGTTCCACTACTGGCAGTCCACCTGCCCGGGCGGCGACTTTTGGGCGCTGAAGCCCCGGCGCGACAAGGGCTGGCCGTGCATGTCGACCACCCCGTCCCTGGTTGCGGGCTTCCCGCATGTGTACTATCCTGCGAACCCCGACGTTGCGCGCGCGTTCGCGTCTGCCGCGGCGTCGTTTGCAGAGAGGAGACGGCATGGCTGAAGCAACCGAAACCGCGCTTGCCTGCATCCGCGAGGAAGTCGAGCGCGCGTTCTCGTCGGCGCCGGGCGCCGTGCTCGAAGCCACGCTCTCCCGGATCGAGCCCGCAGACGAGTGCGCCCGCGCCGCCGCGTACGCCGCGTGGGACTCCATCGCGCACCCCTTGGGGGGATTGGGCGACTTTGAAGACGCCGTCGCGTGTATCGCCGCAGCTCAGGGGAGCGCCGAGGTGGCCGAGTTTCCCCGTGCGCTCGCGGTATTCTTCTCCGACAACGGGGTTGTTGCCGAAGGCGTGTCGCAAAGCGGGCAAGACGTGACGCGAGCCGTCGCGCGTAACATGTGCGAGGGGGCCACGAGCGCCTGCCGCATGGCGGCGTTCGCGGGTGCCGAGGTCGTGCCCGTCGACGTGGGTATGGCCCGGGGCATAGAAGACGCGCGCATGGTGCGCGCGAACGTGCGGCGGGGGAGCGGCAACATCGCGCACGGCTCCGCTATGTCTCGAGATGGGGCCGTGCGCGCGATCGAGGTCGGAATCGCCGTCGCGTGCGGGCTTGCCCGCGCCGGCGTGCGCCTTCTCGCCGCGGGCGAGATGGGCATCGGCAACACGACCACCTCGGCGGCGGTGGCCGCAGTGCTCATCCGGGCGGACGCGCGGAGCCTCGTCGGGCGCGGCGCGGGGCTCTCGGACGCCTCGCTCGCGCGCAAGCGCGACGTGGTCGAGCGCGCTATCGACGCGAACTTGCCCGATCCCGCCGACCCGATCGACGTGCTCTCGAAGGTGGGCGGCTTCGACATCGCGGCGATTTGCGGCTTCTACCTGGGGGCCGCGGCCTCGAAGGCGCCGGCGCTCCTCGACGGGGTCATATCCTGCACGGCGGCTCTGTGCGCGGCGCGCCTGAGCCCCAACGCCTTGGGCTACCTCGTGGGCACCCACGCATCAAGTGAACCCGCAAGCCGGGAGCTCCTTCGCGAGCTCGGCATAAAGGCACCCCTCGACGCAGGCATGCACTTGGGCGAGGGCGCGGGCGCCATGGCGTATCTGCCCCTTCTGGATTCGGCGCTGCGCGTGTACCGGGATGGGAAGACGTTCACGGCGACTGGCATGGCTGCTTACGAGCATTTCGAGGCCGGGAAATGACGGTGACGCTCGTCATCGGCGCCGCCACGAGCGGCAAGAGCGCCTACGCCGAGTCCCTGTGCCTCGGGCACGACGGCCCCCGCGTGTACCTGGCAACGATGGAGCCCTTCGGGGAAGAGGGCGCCCGCCGCATCGCGCGCCATCGGGCGCTGCGCGAGGGCAAGGGGTTTTCCACCCTCGAGCGCACGCGTGACGTGGGCGCCGCAGTGCCCGGGCTTCCGCGCGGCTGCACGCTTCTTTTGGAGGACGTGGGCAACCTGGTTGCGAACGAGCTTTTCGCGGAAGGCGGCTTGTCCCCACGTGACCCCGACGCTGCGGCGCGCGAGGTGCTCGGAGGCATCGAACGGCTCGCTCAGGCCGCTGCGTATACGGTGGTGGTCACCGTCGACGTGTTCGCCGATGAGATGCGCTACGATGAGGGGACCGAGGCATGGAGGCGCGCGCTCGCGCGCGTGAACGCGGGCGTGGCGGCGCTGGCCGACCGCGCAGTCGAAGTGGTATGCGGGATTCCCGTGTGGATGAAAGGTGAAGGACCTACAAGGTGAAGATAGCAGAGGCAATCGGCGCGGCGTTCGGAACGTTCTCGCGCATCCCCGTCCCGAAATCGGCCTGGACCGATTTCGGGTCAACCCATGCGCTTGCCGCGTTTCCCCTGGTGGGCCTTGCGGAAGGGTTCCTCATGACGGCGTGGGGACACGTTGCGAACCTGCTCGGCGTGCCCGCGACCATCGTCGCGGCCGTGCTCGTGGCGCTGCCTGTTGCGCTGACGGGAGGCATCCACCTAGACGGGCTCTGCGACACCTCCGATGCGCTTGCAAGTTGGGCCCCGCGCGAGCGAAAGCTCGAGATCATGCACGACCCGCGGGCGGGCGCCTTCGGGGTCATCGGTGTTGTTGTGTACCTTATTCTGCAGTTTTCCCTGTTCACCGCGCTGCCGCTTACGGCGGGGGCGTTCCTCGCGCTTCTGTGCTCGCTCGTGTTCTCCCGCGCGCTTTCGGGACTCGCCGTTGAATGCTGGCCTGCCGCGCGGGCGGACGGCATGGCCGCGGGGCTCTCGCCTGCGAAGAAGCGCGCGGCGATCGTCGTGCCGCTTTGCGCTTTCGCTGCGGCTTCGGCTGCAGGGATGGTCGCGTGCGCTCAGGCTGTCGGCGCCCTTATGGCGGTGGCGGGGCTTTTGGCGCTCGCGTGGTACCGCCATGTTGCCCTGTCCCGCTTCGGCGGGGTGACGGGGGATTTGGCCGGATGGTTTCTGCAATGGGCCGAGCTCGCGATGCTTACCATGCTGGTGGCGGGGGGCATGCTCCTATGATGCTCGTGGTAGGTGGCGCGCATTCGGGGAAGAGGACCTTCGTGCGTGAAAAGCTCGGGTTCGCGGCGGACGATTTCGTCGACGCGGCGCAGCTTGCGGAGGGCGGCGTGCCCGCGGCTTTTGCCGGCCGCGTCGCATACCGTGCTGAGGAACTCGTACGCGCGCTCGACGCTGACCGGGCGCTCGAGCGGCTGATCGGCTTCGACGCAGTGATTCTGCCCTTGGTCGGCTCGGGGGTCGTCCCCATGCGTGCGGAAGACGCCCAATGGCGCGAGCGCGCGGGGCGCCTGGGATGCGCGCTCGCTGCGCGCGCCGACGTCGTCGTGCGCATGACGTGCGGGATTCCCCAGGTCATCAAAGGAAACCTTGCCGATGCGCCTCGAGGGACGCAGGGCGCGGGTGCGCCTTTGGAAGTCGTCTTCGTGCGCCATGGTGCCACGGCGGGCACGGAAGACCATCGCTACAGCGGGGCGGGCACCGACGAGCCCCTGTCGATTGCGGGCGAGCGCGCTTTGCGCGACCTCGCGTGCGATCGTGACGTGTTCCGTGTTATCACGAGCGGCATGGTCCGCACCGACCAGACGGCGCGCATCCTCTTCCCGAATGCGGAGCTTATGGCGTGCCCCGGTCTGCGCGAGATGGATTTCGGCGACTTCGAGGGGCGAAGCGCCGCCGAGCTTAAAGAGGATGCGCGCTATCGCGCCTGGGTAGACTCCTGGTGCGAGACGCGCTGCCCGCATGGCGAGGACAAGAGCGATTTCACCCGCCGCGTCGTCGCGGCGTTTCGGGAGGCGTGCAAATCGGAGCGCGCCCAGGGGAGCGGGCGCGCCGTCTTCGTCGTTCACGCGGGTACCGTGAAAGCGCTGCTCTCCGAGCTAGCTGTCCCGAAAATGGGATACTTCGACGTGCATACCGAGCCGGGCGGCGCATGGGCCGCCACTTGGGATGGGCGCTGCCTTCGCGACGTTCGCCCCGCTTCGGGGGGCGATGCCCGGTGATGACGATTCTTGCCATCGCCGCCGGGTTCGCGGCCGACCTTGCCTTCGGCGACCCGCGCTGGCTTCCCCATCCCGTCGTCGCCATGGGGCGCGCGATCACGTGGGCCGAAGGCCGCCTGCGGGGCGCATTCCCGCAAACGTCCGCGGGTACGCGCGCCGCAGGGCTTGTGCTCGCCGTGGCGCTTCCGCTTGCGTGTGGGCTTTTGACCTGGGGAATCCTGCATCTTTGCGGCATGGTTCACTCCGGCTTGCGCTTCGTGGCCGAGGCATGGGCGAGCTATCAGATTCTCGCGGCATGCGAGCTGCGCCGCCAGAGCCTGGCCGTTGCCCGCGCGTTCTCGAAGGGCGGACTTGTCGCGGCGCGCGAAGCCGTCGGGCTCATCGTGGGACGTGACACGTCTGTTCTCGACGAGCAGGGTGTCGCGCGCGCCGCCGTGGAAACGGTGGCGGAGAACGCGAGCGACGGTGTCATCGCGCCGCTTTTCTACCTTATGATTGGGGGTGCGCCCTTGGGCATGGCGTACAAGGCGGTGAACACGCTCGACAGCATGGTGGGCTACAAAAACGAGCGCTACATCGACTTCGGCTGCGCCTCGGCGCGCCTCGACGATGCGGTGAACTGGATTCCCTCGCGGTTATCGGCCCTGTTCATGATCGCCGTGTGCCCGATCGTCGGGCTCGACGCGCGCGGGGCGGCGCGCATCTGGCGCCGCGACAGGCGTCGCCATGCGAGCCCGAACGCGGCGCAGACCGAGTCGGCGTGCGCGGGTGCGCTCGGACTGCGCCTGGCAGGACCCGCGGTGTATTTCGGTAAGCTCGTTGAGAAACCGACGATAGGCGACGCGTCCCGCGAAATCGAGTGGGGCGACATCGCCCGGGCGACAAGGCTCATGCTCGCCGCGTCCGTATGCGCGCTCGTCGTCTTCGGCGCCGCGCGTGCGGCGGTCGTACTCGCCGTGGGGGCGATGGCATGAGGAAAGACCACGCCGCGCCCCGGGCTGCCGGGGGAATCCTGCGCGCCCGCACGCATGGGGGCAGCGCGCAATCGCTCGGCATCGCTTGCGAAGGGGGTGCCTCCGACCTCATTGACTTCTCGGTGAACGTGAATCCGGCAGGCCCCTCGCCGCGCGCCGTCGCCGCAGCTTGCAAGGCGCTTTCTCGAATCGACGCCTACCCCGATAGGGAAAGCCTCGCCCTCGTTCGCGCGCTAGCGCGCGACCAGGGCATTCCCGAAGATACTATCGTCTGCGGCGCGGGCGCGTCCGACATCATCTGGCGGCTCGCAGCGGCGGTGCGCCCGAAACGCATCGTCGTGTGCGCGCCGACGTTCTCTGAATATGCTGAGGCGGCATCGTACTACGGCGCATGCGTGCAGGAGTTCCCGCTCTCTGAAGCGGACGACTTCGACGTGCCCGCCTCCTTCGCCCGCGCGATCGAGGGGCCGGGAGACGTGGCGTACCTCTGCAATCCGAACAACCCGACGGGGCGCCTCGTCGACCCCAGCGTGATCGAGGCCGCGGCTTGCCGCTGCGAGCAGGTGGGCGCGCTGCTTGTCGTGGACGAGTGCTTCCTCGGATTTGCGCCCGACGCCCGCGAAAGGAGCGTGGCCGCACGCGCCGCGTGTTCGCGCCATGTGGCCGTGCTCTCCGCGTTCACCAAGCTCTACGGAATGGCGGGGTTGCGGTTGGGATATCTGATCAGCGGAAACGCCCAACTCATCGAGGGGATTCGCCGGGCGGGGCAGGCGTGGCCCGTCTCCTCGGTCGCCGAGGCCGCGGGCATCGCCGCCCTGGAAGACGTTGAATACGTCTCGCGCACGCGCGACGTATTGGCGGGCGAGCGAGCGTGGCTTTCCCACGAGCTCTCCTCGCTCGGGCTTTCCGTCGTGCCGTCGGATACGAACTTCCTTTTAGTCCGCACGCCGGCGAAAGACATCCCCGAGCGCCTGTATAATCAGGGTGTTTTGGTCCGCACGTGCGACTCGTTTTCGGTACTGTCCCGTTTCTGGTGCCGCGTCGCGGTGCGCACGCACAGGGAGAACGCCCGGCTTGCGATGGCGTTCGGCCGCGCGCTTCGGGCGGAAGGTGCATCGGGCGAAGGCGAACCCGACGAACGGGGCGGCGCTTCTTGCGGCGGCGCTATGGCGGGCGCGGATGGCCGAGGCTTGGCGAAGGAGGTCGATACCCGTGGGTAGGGCCAAGCCCATCATGATCCAGGGCACCATGTCGAACGCGGGGAAGAGCCTGCTTGCGGCGGGGCTGTGCCGCGTGCTTTCGCAGGACGGCCTGCGCGTGACTCCCTTCAAGAGCCAGAACATGGCACTCAACAGCGGTGTCACGGCCGACGGGCTCGAGATGGGGCGCGCCCAGATCATGCAGGCCGAGGCGTGCGGCATCCCGCCCGACGTGCGCATGAACCCCATCCTGCTCAAGCCTGAAAGCGGCCACCGAAGCCAGCTCATCGTGGCCGGCAAGGCGCAGGGAGCCTTCGCTGCGAGGGACTACTTCGCGCGAAAGAAGGCGCTCATGCCGCAGATTTTGGAGGCGTTCGATTCGCTCGCGGAGGAAAACGACGTCATCGTCATCGAGGGCGCCGGCAGCCCCGCCGAAATCAACCTTGCCGAAAATGACATCGTCAACATGGGGCTCGCGCGCGCCGTGTCCTCCCCCGTGCTGCTTGCGGGCGACATCGACCCGGGCGGGGTATTTGCCCAGCTCTACGGCACGGTCGCGCTCCTTGCGCCCGAGGACCGCGCGCTTTTGCGGGGGCTTGTGGTAAACAAGTTCCGCGGCGATGTGGAAATCCTGCGCCCGGGTTTGGCCCCGCTCGAGAAGATGTGCGGAGTTCCCGTCGTGGGTGTCGTGCCGTATCTTACGCTCGACCTTGACGACGAGGACTCGCTCGCGCCGCGCCTATCTGCCCGCGAGGCGCGCGGCGTCATCGACGTCGCCGTCGTGCGCCTTCCGCATTTGTCGAATTTCACCGACTTCGACCCGCTTTCGCGCGTGCCCGGCGTGGGCGTGCGCTACGTTTCCTCGACGACCGATCTGGGCCGACCCGACCTGGTGGTGCTTCCCGGCTCGAAGACTACGCTCGACGACGCGCGCTGGCTTGCGGCTAGCGGCATCGGAGCCTGTGTACGCGCGCTTTCGGGCGCGGGCACGCCGGTGCTCGGCATATGCGGAGGCTACCAGCTTTTGGGAGACGAGCTTTCCGACCCGCACGGCAGGGAAGGCGCTGGCACCGCGCGCGGGCTCGGGCTCATCCCTGCAAGTACGGTGTTCAAGGAGGAAAAGCGCCTCGCCCAGTCGGAGCTGCGCATCACGGGCGCCCAAGGCGCGTTCTCGGCGTGGAACGGCATGACGGCGCGCGGGTACGAGATTCACGACGGCGAAACGACCGTCTCCTGCGCCCCTGCGGGCACAATTGGCGGCAAACCAGAAGGCGCGGCCTGCGGAAACGTGTTCGGAACCTATCTCCACGGCCTGTTCGACGAACCGGGGGTTGCGCTCGCCCTCGCGCGCTCGCTCGCGCGCATGCGCGGCCTGCCCGAGAGCGTCGTGGGTGCTGCGGGCGCGGCGTCCGCAGCCGATCACCGTGCGCGCGAGTTTGACCGCCTGGCCGACGTCGTGCGCGGGGCGCTCGACATGGAGTATGTCTACCGCATTATCGAGGAGGGCGTATGATCCACGTGTATCATGGCGACGGCAAAGGCAAGACCACGGCGGCGATGGGCCTCGCCCTTCGCATGCTCGCTGCAGGCCGCCGCGTCGTCGTCGTGCAGTTCCTGAAAGACGGCGAAAGCGGGGAGGTGCGCCTGCTCGCCGAGCATTTCGGCGTGCCCGTGTTCGCGGGGAAGGTGTCGGACAAGTTTACCTGGTCGATGACGTCGGAAGAACTTGCCGCGACGTGCGAGCTGCACGATGGGAACCTCGCTTCTGCGCTCGCCGAGCTCGAGGGCGCGCAAGAGGGACTGCTCGTGCTCGACGAGGCGCTCGACGCGCTTTCGAAGGGGCTTGTCGACGAGGCGCTCGTGGACCGCGCGCTCGATATGTCCGCGCGCGGCGTCGAAGTAGCGCTCACCGGGCGCGCGCCTTCCCGCAAGATCGTAGAGAAGGCCGACTACATAACCGAGATGCGGTGCGAGAAACATCCCTACGAGCAGGGGATATGTGCAAGGGAAGGAGTGGAGTACTAGATGGATTCCAAGGAGATGGCGCCCGGCGACATCGAGCGGCGCAGCTTCGAGATCATCACCGAAGAGCTTGGCGGCCGCACGTTCCCGCCGCTCGAAGAGCCCGTCGTGAAGCGCGTCATCCACACCACTGCCGACTTCTCGTACGCCGATTCCCTCGTGTTCACCCATGACGCCGCGCACTGTGCGCTCGACGCACTGCGCGCAGGGGCCACGGTGCTCACCGACACGAACATGGCGCTCGCAGGCATAAGCAAGCCCGCGCTCGAGAAGCTCGGCTGCAAGGCCGTGTGCTACATGGCCGACCCCGATGTCGCCGCGGCTGCGCGCGCCACGGGCACGACTCGCGCCGTTGCGAGCATGGACAAAGCTAGCGGCATCGAGGGCCCGCTCATCGTGGCCGTCGGCAACGCTCCCACAGCACTTCTGCGCCTCGCCGAGCTCATGGACGCGGGGAAGATCGCGCCCGCGCTCATCGTTGGGGTGCCGGTCGGGTTTGTGAACGTGGTCGAGGCGAAAGAGGAGTTACTCGCGCGACGCGTGCCGGCCATCGTCGCGAGGGGTCGCAAGGGCGGCTCGACCGTGGCGGCCGCCATTATGAACGCGCTGCTCTACCAGATCACGCGCACGGGTGGCGCGAAGTGACGGCCCCCGCATCCGTGCCGGCGCTGCGCATCTTCGCCGGCACCACCGAGGGCCGCCTTCTGTGCGAATGGGCGAGCGGGGCGGGCATCCCCGCCCGTGCCTACGCGGCAACCGAGTACGGAGGCGAGCTTTTGGGTGAGCTTCCGGGCATCGAGGTGCATGCGGGCAGGCTCGACGATGCCGACATGGAGCGCGAGCTTTCCGGCGCGCGCATCGTCGTCGACGCCACGCACCCCTTCGCTACGCTCGCAAGCGACAACATCCGGGCCGCTTCGCTCGCCGTGGGTGCACGATGCCTGCGCCTTGCGCGCCCGGTCGAGGCGCTGCCCAAAGGCATCGTGCCGGTCGCGTCGATTGCCTGCGCGGCGCGCTTTCTCTCCGAGAACCCGGGTCGCGTTCTTCTCACGACGGGGAGCAAGGAGCTTGCCCCCTACACGCGCGTCGCCGATTTCGCGGAGCGCTTCTTCGTGCGTGTGCTCCCGCTGCCCGGTGCTATAACGAAGTGCATCGACGCGGGGTTTTCGCCGTCGCACGTCATCGGCATGCAGGGGCCCTTCACCCGCGAGCTCAACGAGGCGATGCTTCGGCAGGTGGGCGCCCAGTGGCTTGTGATCAAGGACTCGGGAACCGTAGGCGGCACGGCCGAGAAGCTCGCCGCAGCGCGCGCCGTGGGAGCGCGCTGTATCGTGGTCACCCGTCCCGCCGAGGGAGGCGGGACCCTTTCGCTTCGGGAAGTGGAAGATGCGCTCTTACGGGAGTTCGCGCGCTAGGCGCTCGCCGCGCCTAGCGCGCCCTCCCGCCCGCGAGGAGGATCGCCCCGAGCAAGCTCGACCCGTACAAGCCCGTCATCCGCCAGTAGCTCGAGGACGACGCCCGGAACTGGCGCAAACAGCCCTTCAATGAGTTGCGGTGAAATAGTGTCTGTTTTTGCTGCTAGATAGCATATTCAGTCCCTAATTCACCGCAACTTGTTGGTGGTGGCTTACTGGTAGCGTAGGCACTCCACCGGGTCGAGCTTTGCCGCGCGTCGAGCGGGGTAGAAGCCAAAGATTACGCCGATGCCGACGGAGACGGCGAAGGCCAGCAGCACCGTGGCGATTGAAAAACTCGGGGTGATTTGCCCGCTGGCACCGAGCTCGCCAAGAATCCCGGATCCGGAGGCAAACATCGCGAGGCCCCAGGCCAGCAGATAGCCTATCAGGACACCCAGCAGGCCACCGGTGACGCACAGCGCCGAGGACTCGGCCAAAAACTGCGCGGTGATATCGCGACGACTGGCGCCCAGAGCGCGACGGATGCCGATCTCGCGGATGCGCTCAGTCACGTTGGTGAGCATCATGTTCATAATACCGATACCGCCGACAAGCAGCGAGATACTGGCGACAGCACCCATGATGAGCGAGAAGGCGCCCATAAAGGAATTGAGGGAGTCGATAGCGCTTTTCATGGAGGTCGCCGATACACTGTCGTACTCATCATCCTCCGCGATGCCCTTCATCGCGCGCACCTTGGACTCGATGGTCTTGCAGAGCTCATCCATGTCCGTGCCCTCGGCGGCAAGTGCCGTCACGCTGGGGAATGAAGGATTCTCGTCGCCAAATAGGCCGGAGATGGTTTCGCGTGGCATATACAAAGTGAGCGAGCCCATGGAGTCGCTGCCGCCATCAATCACGCCTACAATCTGCACCTCGCCGTTGGACACTTTGATGGTTTTTCCCAGCGCATCCTGTTCGTTGCCGTAAAGCTGATCGGCGCCGCCGCGGCTGATGAGCGCCACGCGCGAGCCTGCCTTTGACTCGACATCGGTGTAGGTGCGCCCCGCAACGAGCTTACTGGCACCCACGGCGTCGAGTATGTCGCTATCGACACCCTGTGCCATGACGGTATAGCTTTTATCGCCGGTCTTGTACTCGGTATACGCGCTTTTGACAATGCCGATCTGTTCTATCTGCGGCACCAGTTTTTTAAGCTTCTGGACGTCAGAATCAGAGAGTTCTTGGGACGAATAGATCTGAACCATGCGAGCTGCGTTGAGGCCCAGGCTGTTGACCAAGCTGTTTTGGATGCCGCCGATGAGCGAAGTCATGGCAATGACCGAGGCGATGCCGATGACAATGCCCAGGATGGTGAGCAGGCTGCGCCCCTTGTTGGCCTCGAGCGAGTGAAGGGCTTCCTGGATAAGATCGCGGGCGCTCATGCCATCACTCCTTTCGGCGGGTTGGCGGAGGCGGAAATCATGGGCAGGCTATCTACGGCGCTGCGTAGGGTCCGCGGTGCATGCGGAATATACGCGCCGTCGTGAATGCGACCGTCGCGGATGGTCACGGCACGGTCGGCCTCGGCGGCGATGCCGGGGTCGTGTGTGATAAGCACGATGGTTTTGCCGCGCTCCTGGAGCTTGTGGAAGGTTTCCATGACGAGCGCTCCCGTGGCGGAGTCCAGGTTGCCCGTCGGCTCGTCGGCCAAAATGATGGGTGGATCGTTGACAAGGGCGCGCGCGATGGCGACGCGCTGCATCTGTCCGCCCGACAGCTCCGATATACGATGGTCCCAATGGTCGACCGGAAGCGTGACGGCCCGCAGCGCGTGTACGGCGCGCATCTCGCGCTGGCTGCGCGGCACATTGGTGTAGGACAGCGGCAGCATGACGTTTTCGATCACCGTCAGGCGCGGCAGCAGATTAAAGCTCTGAAAGACAAAGCCGATGCTCAGCGCTCGCACCTCGGTGAGCTCGTCATCGTCGAGCTCGGCGACGTTGAGCCCTTGCAGGAAGTAATCGCCCGCCGTCGGTTTGTCCAGGCAGCCCAGGATGTTCATGAGCGTCGACTTGCCTGAGCCCGAGGGGCCGGTGATGGCAACGAACTCACCGGGATCTACTGCCAGGCTCACGTTGTGCAAGATATGGGCGCAACCCGCTTCGCTCTCAAAGATGCGATGCACGTTGCGAATGTCGATGACGGGACGCATTACTTGCCCTCGTCGGCAGGCATGTTGTCGCCGCCGTCTGCCGTCATGCCTGTGCCGGTATCCGTCACGATGGTGTCGCCGTCGCGAAGTTTGGTAACCGGGACGTCTGGGTTGATCTCGTTGCCTTGGTCGTCGCGCTTGACCTGCGTCTTACCGACTACAGCCTCGTTGTCGTTTTGCGTCACGACGGTCACCTTCACGCGGCGCGTCTTTTTGCCCTCCGAATCGGTGGCCAGATTGACGTAATAGTGCTCGCCATCTTCGGTCATCAGCGCCATGGTCGGCACCATCACTACGTCGTCGAGCTTCTCGGTCACTACTGAGACCTCGGCAGTCATACCCGGCTTAAGGCGACTGTCGGGTGCTTCGATGAGGATGTCGACGTTAAAGGTCACACTGCCGCCGCTCCCGGAGGAGGAGTCGGAGTTTGCCACCGAGGCGATAGCCGTGACGGTGCCCTGGCTCACGATATCGGGAAACGCGGGATAGGTCACGTTGGCGCTTTGGCCCACGGCAATTTTGGCGATATCCTTTTCGCCCACCTGAACCGTCACCTTCATCTTGGACAGGTCGGCGATCTGCATGCACTGCTTGCCGCCGCTCGTATCGCTTTCGCCCATGATCATGCCGCCTGTTACCGTGGCGCCCACCTTGGCGTTGAGCTCCACGATGTTGCCCGAGCTCGGGGCCGTGACCGTACGGCTGGCGGCCTTGGCGTTCGCCTGATCGAGGTTTGCCTGGGCCGATGTGAGGCTGCGCTGCGCGGCCGATACGGCGTTCGTGTCCGCTGATGCGGCGGAGATGCCAGCCGCTGCGGAACCTCCGTCGACGTCCGTCGTTGGGTTGGCCTGCGCGGCAGCTGCGGCTTTCTGCGCGTTGGCGAGGTCTTCTTGAGCGGCTGCAACTGCACGCTGCGCCTCGGCAACGTTGCGATCGAGCTCGTCGTTTTTAATGGTCATAAGCACGTCGCCCTCGTTGACGGATTGGCCTGCCTGCACGTTGATCGAATCGACCGTGCCGTCGACAGAAGGGGAGACCACTGAGGACGAAATGGGTTTGAGCTGGCCTTTTGCCTCGACCGTTGTGCTAAACGTGCCCTCAGTCACCATGTCGGTCGCAGGCCCGCTATCGCCCTGTGGCTGCGCATTGATAACCAGGGTTGCGACAATAGCAATGAGCGCGATGACACCCACGATGCCGGCGGCAATGCCGCGTCGAATCAGCTTTTTGCGTCGACGTTCGGCACGTTTTGCCTTGAGCTTGGCATATGCCTCTTCATCGGAAATCTCGACCGTATCGTTCGTGCGTCCGCTCTGCTTTTCGGCATGTACGTCTGTGATCAGAGGAAGCGTTTCGGTGGCACCTTCGGGCGTGTGCTCGGTATCATCCGGGCCCGGGGTGATGTTGGGGACATTCGGCATAGCGTCTCCTTTATAGAAAGAACCTTGATAAGTATATGCGCCCGCCGGTTGGGGCAGGCGCATAGGACGGTATCTTTCGGAATTGTTAGATTGGTCGCAGCAGTTCCACGTTGTATGAATGTGCGCGTTGCACTACGAGTGGACAACCACGCACAGGCCGACTTTGATGCAATCGTGCAGCGCCTTGGCGTCGGCCAGGCGAAGGTTGATGCATCCGTGGCTGCCGCACCACTTGTAGGAGTTGGGATCGTCGAAACTCTTGTCGTTTTGCCACGTTGCATCGTGGAAACCGACCATGTTTCCCTCAAACGGCATCCAATAGCTGACCGGGCTCTCGTATTTTGGCTTGCCGGTCTCAGGGTCCTTGGCACCGATGAGCTTGCTGGCGCCATTGTTGCTGTTGATCTGCCATACGCCCTCGGGGGTGGCGTCCTCTCCCGGCTTGCCGGAGATAAAGTTGGCCTCCCACACGATATTGCCGCTCTCGTCGTAGTAGCGCGCGTGCTGCTCGGACAGATCGACATCGACGTATGCCTTCCAGTCGGGCTCTCCCTTTGCAGTAAAGGTGTCGGCCTTCTGGGAGTACTTGATCTCGATTTCGCCGGTCTGCTTGTTGTTAATGGCGTCCTCGACCTGCTTGGCGAGCGAGCTGCTGTCGATGGACCAACCAAAGTCGCCGCCTTCGACGGCGCATTGCTTGCCATCGGCGCGCGTCCACCAGCGAGTGGAGCCCACGGTATTGAAGCCGTTGGCGAGCTCGGCTGCCCAGCTGCTGATCTGCGACGTATCGAGTGTGGGGTTGGCCGGATCGGCAAAGCTGATCCACTGCAACACGGAGCTGCCATCAACCTTGCCGGCATCCTCGCCGTTGAGCTTGAGGGTCACGTTGACGCCCAGGAAGTTGTTGGCGGCATCGCATGCGGCCTGAATCTGATCATCGGTCAGCGTTCCATTGAGCGGCTCATAGGCATCGTTGCCGAACTTGGAAAGGTCTACGGTCTCGGACAGCGAGGCAAGCTCGAGCTCGGCATACTTAATGACATGCTCGCGGTCGAGTTTTTCGTTGTAGCGCGCCTTCTCGACGGTAAACTTGCCGGCCTGCTCGTCATAGGAGCTATTGGCCTCGAACGTGCCCGAACGCCTCTCGTTAAACTCGTCGATGGCGGCGCCCAGATCCTCCTCAAACTTCTTTTGGTCAAAAGTGTCGGAGAGCATGGACAGGTCGACGTCTTGATCAAGATCGACTTCGTTGGAGGTAGCGGTTGTTTTGGTCTTTCCGCTTAAGGATTCCACAAGGCGGACCGGCCATACAAAGGCTTCGTTGTGGCTGATGATCTCTTTTGCGGCAGCTTCGCCGTCGACGATGGGCTCATCGGACTCGGGCTGATACGTCCAGCTAAAGTCATCGCCTGTCACGGTGAGCTTATAGTGCTTCCATGCCGAGTTGACCTTGGTGGCGGCAGACGAAGCGTTGGAGAACGAGACGTCGACGCCGGCGATGGTGGTGTTGGGGTAGGCTAGCTGGGAAAACGCTACGACGCCTACGATATAGACAATGACGATAAGACCCAGGACGACAAAGAGCGTCGTCTTTTTGCCCGACTTATTGTTCCCGGTGGGTTTGCGCGCGGGGCCGCGATCGCCTCGACCGTGCGTGGGGGGCTGCTTGGGCGCATTGCCGTTTGCCTGGCGCTGCTGACGTTGCTGGTTCGGGCGTTGGGAAGCGTTTGCCGCACCACGCTGCTGACCGTGACTCGGCGCGATAGGACGCGGCGACTGAACGCCACCGGTGTGCCTGCTCGGCTGCTGCGGATCGGGAATCAGTTGAGTTCGATCGTTTTGCGACATCGTATGCATATCCTTCGAATTTCGCCTTGCGGCTCATCGTGTTTTTACTGGGCTTGCATTATAGCGATTGCCCTGCTGTTTGTGGTACGGAAACGGTGGCATTCAAAAGAGGTGGGACATTTGTCCCACCTTCGAGTCGTTCTTTGTCGCTATCCGCACACACCGCATTTTGCGCAGGCCGAAAGTGCGGCCGGAGCCTGCGCGATGCCGCCCTTTGCCGTCTCGCGCAGCGTGGCCGGCAACGCGTGGCCCACTGAGAGCATGACATATGCCATCTGGTCAAACGGCACCAGGCTCTTAATACCGGCGAGGGCGAGTTGTGCCGAGCTAAAGGCCGCTGCCACGCCGATGGCATTGCGGTTTTGGCAGGGCACCTCCACGAGGCCTCCGACGGGGTCACAAACGAGGCCCAGCAGATTACTCAGCGCGATGGAACTGGCGTCGAGCGCCTGCTCGGGTGTGCCGCCGAGCATCTGCACCAGCGCGGCGGCGGCCATGGCGGCCGCACTTCCGACCTCGGCCTGACAGCCGCCCTCGGCGCCGGCAACGCAGGCGCTCGTGGTGAGGTTGAGGCCGATGGCGGCGGCGCAATAAAGGGCATCCATGACCTGCTCGTCGTCCAGCTGCAAATGGTCTGCGAGCGCCAGCACGCAGCCGGGCACAACACCCGCGGATCCTGCCGTCGGAGCTGCGACGATCACGCCCATGGTGGCGGAGCGCTCGAGCACGGCCATGGCGCGGGCCACGGCGTCGGTCTGGACGGCGCCCATCAGGCTTATGCTCAGATCGTTTCGGCTGGTGGCATCGACAAGCTTTGCCTCGCCGCCGATGAGGCCGCCGAGCGAGCGCTGTGGATTGGAAATGGGGGCTGTGGTCTCTTCGCGCATGACGTCGAGTACGCGGCGCATGGCGGCGATAGCGTGTGCCTCGCCGGTCAGACGTGCCTCGCGCACGGCCATGACGGCGCCGATGTTGAGCCCCAGTTCCTCGCACGCATCGAGCAGCTGCTCGCCGTCGTCGAAGATTTCCTTTGCCGAGACGCCGGGGGAGAGCGACGAGGCAGAACCGGGGAGTTCGATAAAGGTCGCGTAATCGACATTGTCGAGCTTGCGGAGCATGGGGACGACGGTGTCGTCGGGGGCGCCGTCGGTCTCAAAGACGGAGTAGGCCTGGCCGCCCACTTCGGTGCGGTAGGTGCGGCAGAAGGCGATGTTCACATGGGCGTAGGCGAGCAGGTTGGTGAGCGCTGCGAGCACGCCGGGGACGTCCTGGTGCGCCACGAAGAGCGTGGAATACATGCCCGAGATGTCGACGCCGACGCCGTTAATGCGGCTGATGCGCATCTTGCCGCCGCCTAAGCTCTCGCCGCGGACCTGCGCCGTGGCGCCCGTGGCGTCGACCATATCGATGTCGACGGTGTTGGGGTGGATGGAGGCGTCGTCGCCCTTGATGTCAAAGTGATATTCGAGGCCCTGCCCACGTGCGAGGTCAAAGGCCTGCTTGATGTTCTCGTCATCGGTGTCGAGGCCCAGAATGCCCGCGACGAGAGCGCGGTCGGTGCCGTGGCCGCGGTAGGTGTGGGCGAAGGAATTCCACAGGCCAAAGGTGACTTTGGTGATGCGGCCTTCCAGCAGGCTGGCGGCAACTTGGGCGCAGCGCAGGGCGCCGGCGGTGTGCGATGAGCTGGGGCCGACCATGACGGGGCCCAAGATCTCGAATGCCGAGGTCGTAGCTAGTGTTTGTGGCTTGCCTGCCATATGCGCTCCTGTTCTATCCCGTCGTCCCGAGGGGCGGGGCATAAGGTCGCCTGCTCGGACAGTCCTGACTCGCACGGAGAGCACATTAAGTGCTCTCCGGCTCGTGCGGAACTCGCGATCGACCTTATGCCCCGCCCCTCGGGACTAAGGATACATGGTAGAGGCGCTCGTGCTGCAAAATTCATGAGCTGGTGACCTATTCTGCGTCCCAGGTCGGCTCATCTTCACCACCGGTTAATAAAAAAGAGGTACCGGTTGGTCCGGTACCTCTTTTGGTGCGTTTCGATTTGGCTGTAGCTTTTGCCGCTAGCTTACAGGCCGCAGGCTGCTTTGAGTTCTTCGACTCGGTCGGTATTCTCCCAGGTGAAGTCGGCGTCTTCTCGGCCGAAGTGACCGTAGGCTGCCGTCTTTTCGTAGATGGGGCGACGCAGGTCTAGGTCGCGGATGATTGCGCCCGGGCGCAGGTCGAAGGTCTTCTCTACGGCCTCGACGATCTTGTCCTCGGCAACATGCGCGGTACCGAAGGTATCGACCATGATTGAGAGGGGCTTGGAAACGCCGATGGCGTAGGCAAGCTCGACTTCGCAGCGGTCGGCCAGGCCGGCGGCGACCACGTTCTTGGCGACCCAGCGCGCGGCATACGCGGCGGAGCGGTCAACCTTGGTGCAGTCCTTGCCGCTAAAGGCGCCGCCGCCGTGACGGCCGTAGCCGCCGTAGGTGTCGACGATGATCTTGCGGCCGGTGAGGCCCGTGTCGCCCATGGGGCCGCCCACGACAAAGCGACCGGTGGGGTTCACGTAGATGTCCGCGTTGTCCCACGGCATGTTCTCGGCGGCCATGACCGGGGTGATGACGTGTTCGATGAGGTCGGCCTTGATCTTGCCCATGCCCTCAATCTCGGCGGCGTGCTGCGTGGAGATGACGATGGTCGTGACCTCCACGGGCTTGCCTTCCTCGTAGCGCACCGTGACCTGGGTCTTGCCGTCGGGGCGCAGGTAGGGCAGGGTTCCGTCATGGCGCACGGCAGCCAGGCGCTCGGCCAGGCGGCTTGCCAGGTAGTGCGGCATGGGCATGAGGGTCTTGGTCTCGTTGGAGGCATAACCGAACATCATGCCCTGGTCGCCGGCGCCGATCAGGTCGATCGGGTCGGTGGTAGCGCCGGTCTGGGTCTCGAAGGACTCGTCAACGCCCTGGGCGATATCGGGCGACTGCTCGTGGATGAGGCTCATAACGCCGCAGGTGTCGCAGTCAAAACCGAACTTGGCGCGGTTGTAGCCAATGCGGCGGATGACGCCGCGGGCGATTTCCTGTACGTCGACGTAGGCCTGGGTGCGAATCTCGCCGGCGACGATGACCGTGCCGGTGGTCACGAGGGTCTCGCAGGCGCAGCGGACGTTCTCCACGTTGGCGGGCACACCGTTGGGCGCAATATAGCCCTGCTCCTGCAGCTCTATTTCTTTGGCGAGGATTGCGTCGAGGACGGCGTCACTGATCTGATCAGCGATCTTATCGGGATGACCTTCGGTCACCGACTCCGACGTAAAAACAAAGGACCCGTGTTGGGGTGGGATGGAACGAAGTTCTTCTGACATGATTGTCCTTTCAAAAACGTGTCCCAGCGACCGTTACCATTCCGCCGGGCTCTCTATGCAAGGGCACATCATAGCGCGTAAATCAAACATTCACACCCTTTCCGCACCTACTCATTGGGGACAGACTTAAATGACCAGCCAATAGGAACACTCTTACGGCACCTGGGGACGTTCCTTATGTGCCGTCACTTGGGGACGGTCCTTTTAATATGAGCAGGACATTGTCAAGAGGCAAAATCGGGCGTGGCCCCAACGATATGGGGTCAGGCCCTCTCCCTATATCAACCCGTC